>JAUVYR010000058.1 GCA_030602985.1 Burkholderiales bacterium | reverse complement strand
CTGAAACAGCAGTATGGTCAGGCGGACTTTTGGTCAAGAGGGTAGGTAAAGCACAAAAAGGGTGGCAACCAGCCACCCTTGATCTCTGAGTTGATCGTCAAACAGCGTTTAGCAGGCCGTTGAAAAACCCCCCCGTGGCCGATCTTGGCACGGTTACCATGTGAGCCACGGCAACGACAACACACCAGACTGCGAAGATGCGAGGCACACAGAATTTCCAGGGGGCGATGTTCAGCTACATCAGCCTTGAAGACCGGGTACCTGCCAAACACCCGCTGCGCAAGCTGCGCGCGGTGGTCGACGGATTGCTGGCCAGCATGACGGCAGAGTTCGAGGCGGTGTATTCCCGCAATGGCCGCCCTTCGGTGCCTCCCGAAATGCTGCTCAAGGCCTTGCTGCTGCAAATCCTGTTCTCCATCCGCAGCGAGCGGCTGCTGGTCGAGGCCATCGACTACAACCTGCTGTACCGCTGGTTCGTGGGCCTGAACCTGGAAGACAAGGTCTGGGACCACTCCACCTTCAGCGCCAACCGCGAGCGGCTGTTCAACGAAGACCTCGCCCGCGTCTTCTTCGAGCGTGTCAAGCTCACCGCTGGCTGGGCCAAGCTGACCAGCGACGAACACTTCAGCGTGGACGGCACCTTGATAGACGCCTGGGCCTCGCAAAAGAGCTTCAAGCGCAAAGACGCCAGTGGCAGTGACGATGGCGCACCGCCCCAGGGTCGCAACCCCGAGGTGGATTTCAAGGGCCAGACCCGCAGCAACGACACCCACGCCAGCACGACGGACGCCGATGCCCGTCTGTACAAAAAGGCCAACGGCGACAAATCCCGCCTGTGCCACATGGGTCACATCCTGATGGACAACCGCCATGGTCTGGTGGTGGACGTCGAAATCACCCATGCCAGTGGCAGCGCCGAAAGCGAGGCGGCACTCAAAATGCTCGCGCGCAGACACGGCAAGCACAAGCGTGCCACCGTCGGGGCCGACAAGGGCTATGACTGCCAGGCCTTTGTCAAAGGGTGTCGCAAGCTGGGCATTACACCGCACGTGGCAGCCAAGGCGCAGCACTCGGCCATTGACGGACGTACCCAACGGCATGAAGGTTACAAGACCAGCCTGAAAGTGCGCAAGCGCATCGAAGAGGCCTTTGGCTGGATAAAGACCGTGGGTGGTCTGGCCAAGACCAAACTGATAGGGCAAGCCAAGTTGGCGGGGCAGGCGCTGATGTGCTTTGCCACGTACAACCTGGTGCGCATGGGCTCCATCGGTGGCTGGTGGGACGCGCATCATGCGTGAATCAGGGCTGCAGTGCGCCCGAAATGGGCGATATGGCCTGAAAGGGGCCTCCCAAGCGGCTGCAAAGCCGAGAAAAGCGCTTTGTACAGCCAGCGGAACAACGAAAACCGCAGCGAGACTGCTTCGATGAACACTTTTTCAACGGCCTGTTAGAAGCGGTATGCAACACCAATTGAGAAACCACGACTGGTGATGTCATCCCTTTTGTAGTACTGCATGTAATCCGCTGTCAGACTGACTGATTGCGTCAAGCGATAGCTGACACCCAAGCCGTAGGCAGCTCTGGTACCCCTCAAGTCGATTCGATCAATATCATCCTCAGCTGTAAAACTGCTGCGAACGACGCCCAATCGGGCGAAAGCTTGCAGATTGTCGTTGAGGTGCATCTGAGGTCTCAGGAAAAGACCAAAACTGGTCTTGTTTTTCAAGACTGAAGAGTCGCCGTCAGAAAAATTGATTCGATCAGATTTGATCCCAGTTGCCAACATGCCCTCAACAGCAAAATTGGGATGAAATTCGTAACCGACGATGGCACGAACAGAGGCAGGATTCGCAGACTCTCTGGAGTCATCGACCCGCTCTTGAAGCTTTGTGTGAACGTAAGAGAGCTCAACGTATGTTTGAGCATGAGCAGACGCGGTCGCAGCAACCGCCAATACTGAAAGTATTGCAAGCTTTTTCATGATATTCCCTGAATATGGTTGATGAAATTGGCTGTTCTTTGCAGCCAGTTCCATTGTATCAAATCCTGGTTCAAATAATCAGGGGCTGACTCGGAGATCGTAAATTTAGTGAACAGAGATTATGTTCTGGTAAATACAGGCGCGTAGCCTATCGGGCTGCTGATTTCATCAGAATTCGTATTTTTTCATATATTGATGGAAGCTGCGGTAACTCCTCACTTATTTTGATTGATCTCAATCGGCTCAATCGGCTCAATCGTCACCGATTGCACAATCCGCATGAACAGGTCTTCGATGGCTTTGTGGGTGGCGAGGCTATCAAATGATCTCTGACTTGCACCAAAGTTAAGAATCATCAAGTAACCAGTATTCCCGATCTCTGTTACCCAATTTGAATAAGGGGCTCCAATCGTGTTGGGTTGATTTGGAGCGACTTGATCCATCGGAACTTGCTGAACATGCCAAGTATTTCCGTTAATAATTTCAGTTCTCCATTCGGCATGAGGCAGCGCTCTAGTAATTCGGCCTTTATATTCATTTAAATCTCTCAAGTTAATACTTAAAGCCATGAAGTGGTGACTTGCCAGCCATCTGTCACCACACAAGGGTCTGAACCCAGGCTGCGTTCGCACCACGTCAGGCGAGTACGTGATTCGGCCATTGGCAGAGATGGGGGCTGGCGTGGTGTAGGTTTCGCGGAAATACTGACTCATGTCACGTAGATTTTCGTTATCTACCCTTTGCAAGGTCTTGCCGTCTTGTTCAAGCACATCAAAGGCTCCCCAGAGCGGGCTCATCAAGCCTTGTGCACCCCCTGGCACAGGAATAACATACGAAGCATATCTACAGCCTTTGTATGTCCATTCATGAGTAATACGGTATTGGCCCAAGAAATTATTGATGAAATGCGTTCGCAAAGGCGAATCGAGCGGTGTATCAAACACCCCCGGCACCCCATAGCGTGAATCGTTGGCGTGCACAAACTCTTTGAGCCCGCATCCACTGAGCACAATGGCTGCAAGCAGGGCAACTACCTTGCTCGTCAGTTGATTGAAACGCCTCATGGTTGTACCCCTTGGCTGTTGGCGCGGTTGTACAGTTCGCCGCCCCGGTATTCAATCAACTTGGCATTGCCCTCGGGCGTGCCTTGCGGCCCACTGGGTACCGGGTTTTGTACCTGGCTGCAGTCC
Organism: Burkholderiales bacterium; assembly: GCA_030602985.1. GTDB lineage: Bacteria > Pseudomonadota > Gammaproteobacteria > Burkholderiales > Burkholderiaceae_C > UBA997. The sequence continues at coordinate 8,322 of JAUVYR010000058.1, read as the reverse complement.
TGGGCCCCTGTCCCGTAGCAGCTGTGCATGCTGTTGCTGGTGGTCAGCACTTGCCAGAAGTCTGACAAGCGCCAAGCCCCTGGGTTGCCGCCAGACAGGCGCGATGTGGATACCGGGTCGTTGCTGAAGTAGCTGTAGTGGATTTGATTTCGCTGATCAACATTTGCAGCATTACCTTGCACCGCTGCCGCCGCCTCAAAATATGTGCGCTGGTCCACCGCACCGCCCACCCCTTGTACCGACAGGTTGGGGTTGGTGTGCCCTTGCTGGGCCAAGATCTGGTTGGCGTTGGTCTGCACAATCGTGCCACGGCTGTGGCCCAAGCTGGTGGTTTCTTGTGTGCCGCGTTCAGCCAAGGCTTGGGCATAGGCGTGTGTTGGGTTGCTATGGCCGAGTGTGCTGGCTAGGTTTTTTTCGTAAAAGGCGATCATCGTCTCAGCTAGGGCATTGGTGGCGGGTACGTAATGCATGAGGTAGATGATCGAGGGTTTCGTTGGAACCAGAAGTCCTGTCTCTGAATTGGCCAGTTCAAACGTTTCTGCATTCTGAAACGCCAACTGGGCCGCCCGACCAAGGGGGTTTTCTATGCCGTTAACCGCCAGTACCGCACCGGCCTCAGCGCTGGCGATCTGCTGCTGAACCTCTTCAGCCGTGCCCCGCACTTGCCGCACCTGGACCAGCTCAGGTTGAGCGATGCAATTGGCCCCAACCGGGCAACTCACCGCATAGAATTTGGGCTGCTCGGCAAACATGACCTTCCATGCTTGGTCAGTCAGGTTGGTCAACTGCCTGACAGCCTCATTTTTGATAGCGCGATCGGCCTCGACTTGACGTCGCAGGGCTTGCGTGTCGACGGCGCTCACACCCGTGTGGGTGGCTCCTTGGGCGTTGGCTTGCAGGCGCTCGGCGGTTTGCTCTGGTGTTTCATTGGTGAGCGCTTGGTGGCGGGCCAAGGCGGTGATGACGATGTCGGCGCTGCTGATGGCCGACAGGGTTTGACCCTGTTGTTCGGTTTGGGCCGTGGCTTGGTTGGCTAAGTTGGCAATACCCGTCTTGGCCAGTCCGTACCGGCCTTGGTTGAACATGTCGGTGCCTACGCTGATGCCGCTGCTGCTCACGCTGGCACTGGCGGAGTTCTGCAAGTCACGGCTGTTGAGGGTGGCCGTTTGGATCTGGTTGGCCTTCGCGTCCTGGGCCGCTTGGCTGCTCATGATAGCTGCGCCAACAAGGGTGGTGTCGCCTTGAACCATGACCTGAAAGCCACCATCGCCGGCAAGGATGCCACTTTGCTCGGTGGCGCTTTGGTAGTTGCTACGAATATCGGTGCGTCCTGCATTAAGGCTGCCACTGACTGCTCCCGGGCCAATAGGCACACTGACGTTGAAGCCCGCGTTGCGTTGGCGCTCGTTATATCGGTTGCTGTCCTGCAGGGTTTGGATGTACAGATCACCTCCGACAGTGGCTGTGACTTGCTCGCCTTGCACGACTGCGCCTTGGAGGGTGGCGTTGCTGCCGGATTCAATCTCTACTGTCTGACCGCTGACTTGGCTGTGCGTGTAGGTGGTGCCGTCGCCTGAACCCTGCCCTTGTGCGCGGGAAGCACTGGCATTGAGGCTCATGCCTGCATTTTGTCCGCCTAAGCCCATGGACAGCCCCACACTGGCGCTGCTGGAGCGGTTGAAGCTAGCCTCTGCGCTGGTGTTGGCGGCGGCCAGCAGCCTGATGTCGTCTTCCGCCTGCAGCCGAGTGGTGCCACCGGCTTGGACGGTACTGCCTTGGAGGATGAGGTCGCTGTTGGCACCGGCGCCCCTGGCGGTGATGGTGACATCACCACCGGCGATGACGCTGCTGCCCCGGGCAGTGTCGGCGCTGCTGCTTTGGTTGCTCTGGCTGCGGCTGGAGCCCAGGCTCACGCTTAGGTTAATGCCTCCTACCTTGTCTGCCATGCTGGCATCGCGAGTGATGGGGGTGCCATCAGCTTCGGTTTTGCCGGTCAATATTTGTCCATCTTTGCCGTGAATGTTTTGGCCTCGGCCTGCCTGGACTTGTTGGTAGGCTTCAAATCCTGCCAAAGCGACGTTGGCTGCTGCGAGCGCCCGCATGCGCCCGCTTTGGGTGTGGCCTGCGGCTTCAATCTGCTGGTGGATGGTTTGCGCCGCGCTGATGATGGGGCTGGTGATGGCCACCGTCAGCCCGCTTTGGCGGGCACGTTGCTCGATGCTTTGTTGGCTGCTCTCTCTGGCTTCGTTGATGGTCACCGCTTGGGCACTGATGTGAACATCGCCCCCCGGAGCCAGCACATCGCTGCCAGTCTGGGTGTAAGTCTGCCCGGCGTTCAGATTGACGTTGCCGTCAATGGCCCCCACGGTGCTGGCCGCAGCGGTGGTTTGCTGGTTTTGTGCGTCAGTGCTTTGTTGTTGGCTGCCGATGGTAAAGCCAATACCGCCGGAGCCAAAGACGCCACTGCGCCGGGTTTGGTTGAAGCTGCTGCTGCTTTGGGTGTTTTGTGCGGGTTCGATGCTGAGGTTGCCCCCGGCTTGGATGTTCAGGTCTTGGTCGGCCAGCAGGTTGGAGCCGACGATGCGGGTGTCGGCCCCGCTTTGGATGTTCACCGTTTGCCCGCCCAGCTCGCTGGCCTGCGCGGTGCTGGACTGGCTGCTGCTGCGGGTGGTGGTGGTGCGGCTGCCCAAGGTACTGCGGCTGCGGCTCTGGTGGGCTTCAGCCAGACTCTGGCTGCTTTGCCCGGCTTCGATGGTGATGTTGCCGTCGGTGGCCTGCAGGTTCAGCGCCCCTTGGGCGTTGACCTGGGCCGCGCGGGCGGTGATGTCGTTGTGCGCCAGAATGCTGACGGCTCCACCGCCGCTGATTTGGGCACCTACTTCCTGACTGCTGCTTTGGCGGTGGTAGTGGTTGGCGTTCCAGGTGATGTCGTGGCTTTGGCCGGTTTGCACAGTGGCCAAGTGAAGGTCGCCCCCGGCTTGCAATTGGGTGGCTCCGCTGCCAGCGTTGCGCACTTGCGCGGCAATGAGCTGGATGTCGTTGCCCGCGCTGGCCAGGAGCACGCCGGCTTCGCCGCTGACGTACAGGCCCGCGACGCGGTCGATACCTTGCTGGCTAAAGGTGTTGCCCCCGGCTTGGTTGCTGCTGCGTTGGGTGGTGCTTTGCACGGTGATGTCACCTTCGGCTTGCAGGACCATGCCGCTGTGGGCGGCCACTTGCCCGCCGTCGATGCGGATGTCGTCTCGGGCGCTGAGCATCACCGCGTCGCCTTGCAGCAGGCCGCTGTGGGTGATGTTCTGCGCGCTGAGGTCCACGAGCCTGCGCCCGGCAATGGTGCCGCTGTTGTTCAAGTCGCCGCTTAAGCTCAGTTGGATGTCGCGCGCGCTGATGAGGCTGCCGGTGTTTTGTGCGCCATTTTGTGCGCCGCCGAACAGGGTGCCAAAGAGTTGGCCGTTTTGCGCCAGGTCGCCCGTCCTTGGCGCCAGGTACACGCGGGGCACCAGGGCGGTGGTGGTGCTGCCGTCGGGCAGGGTCACGGTTTCAGCCACGAGCCACACGATGTCGCTGGTCAGTTGCGCCATTTGCGCTGCGCTCAGGGCAATGCCGGGGCGCAACGGGTGGGCTTGGGCGAAGGTGGCAGCAGCGGTCATGAGCGCCTGGTATTGTGCCTCGTCATCCCGGTGGTCACCCAGGAAGCGAAGGCCGGTGAGGGCAGCGACTTGTTCACGGATGAGGCGTTGTTCGTAGAAGCCGTCGCCCAGGCGTTTTTGGGTGGTAGTCGGGTCCAGGCTCAAGGCCTGCAGCAGGTAGTCGGAGCTGAGCCACTGGCGGTAGTGGGTAAAGCGGGGGTCGGTCTCGACCACGAACCGGGCCGCGCTGTCGGGCTGGATGCTGAACAGGCTGCTGACCGGCAGCACGATGCTGGGCGCAGTGGGAATGGCGGCATACTGCTGAATGCGGCCGACGTTTAGCATGAGGGTGCTGACTGCATCGGCCGGGGCGTAGGGAGTAACGTCAAACCAGTCACGCTGGTGGTAGCGACGAAAGCCTCCGCGCCAGCGGCTGCGAGTGAATTGTGCGGTTCCCACCTGGCTGACGACGCGCTGCCCGGTGTCGGAGGCGTTGACGAGGTGCTCCACGTCGCCTTGCAGGGATTGGCCAGCGGTGATGTGGCTGTTGTGATTGAGCAGATCCCGGCCTCGCAGGGCCATGCTCCCGCCCGATAGGATCTGGCCAGGTTCGCTGCGCGTCACCCGGGTTTCTGACACCGTCTGGGTGACCTCGAACTGGGTCCAGGCACGAATCACGGCACCGGCGAACTGGGCGTTGTAGGCGACGATCGCCTGCGACAACGCATCGAAGGTGTCTTCGGTGTCCTGGTCCCACTGCTCCAGGGCTTGCTGGTGCTGGGCCCAGGCCAGGTCGTAGGCGGCCTGACTGGCTTGGAACTGGCTGAGCGCCGACTGGTATGCCCCGCACGCGGTGGCATCGAAACCGGGACTGCCCGATTCGCAAGCTTGGGCGGAGGCGGGATCTGGGGCCGTGGGGGCAATGACGGTGGGTTCAGCGGGGGCCTCCACGGGAGCGGCCAGCCCGAAGTAGGCCCAGACGGGATGCGTGGCCGTATAAGGGTTGTCGTCGCCGTCCAGGACATCGGGAATGGGCGTACTGCCCAGCTCGAATGGACCCGACGGAGCCGGTGTGGTGTCGAACCGGTATTGCCCGGCCCGACTCCACCCTTCCCAGTACAGGTTTCTGCGGTCGATCGGGGTGGCGCTGCCCTGAGGCTGGATCAGGGTGAGCGACTCTGGCCCACTGATGAGGGCCAGCTCGGTGTGGAAATGGGCGTTGGTGTTGCGCAGCACGTCCACTGCCAGGGCCATGTGGCACAGGCTCTCGATGGTGGCGCTGTGGTTGTTCAGGGTCTGCGCGTGGGCGCTGCCATCGGTGATGGCATGGCGATAGGCATCCAGTGCCCCACCGATGGCCAGGTCGCCCGCGCTGAAGAGCAGCGCGCCTTCCTGGTTGGTCAGGTGTTGAACGCCGATGTCCAGGCGCTCGCGCGCAGCGATGACGGCGGCCGCCCGGGCGTCCGGGGCAGTGACGCCATCGCCGGTGTCCTCGCGATTGGTCAGGGTGTGCGCGGCAATGGCCACCCGGTCGCCAAAGATCCGGCCTGTGCCGACGTTGTCTAGCGTGGTCGCCTGGATGTGCGTGTGTGCGCTGTCCGTCAGCCCCCGGTGGGTGACCTCTTGGGCTTGGACCATGAGGTGCTGGGCGGCTTCGATGCGCCCAGCCGAGCTGAGCCAACCTTGGGTGCTGATGTGCACGTCGCCCGCGCTGGCAGCCAGGGTGCCGTGGTGGCGCACGCCGACCCCGGCTTCGGTGCCGATGAGGCGGATGTGGCCGGCATACATGCCGCCAAGTTCGCTCACATCCAAGGCAAAGCTGGGCATGGGCCCCTGGGGGTCGGGGGCCGCACCGGTTTGAACGTGGTGGTGTTGGGCGTCCACCGTGTTGGCCCCGGCCACCAGATGCAGTTGCTGAGCGTGGAGGCGGGCATTGACCTCGATGGCTCGCGCCAGTATGGCGGTGTAGTCGCTGTGCGCTGTGTTGAGCCCGGCGCCATCGATGCGGACGGTGCCGCGCTGCACCCGGAAGGACTCCAGGTGGCCCCCGTTCATGACCGGGGTGCCTGTGGTGAGGGTGGCGCGGCTGGCGTTGATGAAGCCGCCTCCGTTGACCTGTATGCCGGCAGGGTTGGCGATGATGACTTCGGCGCGCTGCCCGGCGACTTCCACAAAGCCGTTGAGGTGGCTGGGGTGGTGGCTGTTGACTTCGTTGAGGATGACGCGGGCCTCGCCAGCGGCCAGCCACGGGTTGCCCTGTACCCAGCCGCCGAGTTGGGTGGGCGCGTTCGTACGGCTGTTGTTGAGCACGGCCCCGGGTGTGCCGACGTCAAACTGCTGGTAGGTGTTTCGGCTGACGCCGGCGGCACTGGGGGTCTGGATGTTGACCAAGGGCACACCGTTGGGCGCAGCCAGCACGGTGGGGCGCTGGTTGCCTGGGGCGCTCGGGTCTGCAATGATTTGCGCCTGCGCAAGCGCCACGCTCAGGCCCGTGAGAGCGAGGGATACCCGCGCAAGGCGAGCCATGCGGCCCCGACCCACCGCCAGCCCCAACGTTGTGATAGCCCCTTTGCCCCCTCGTTGCGCTGCCTCACAGACCGCCATGATGCAGCCGCGAGCGGCGTTAAAAACCAGTCGATAGGCGTGTCGGTTCATGATGGCTCCTTCAAAACTGTGTGTTCAGCGTGAAGCCCACCACACGCTGGGCGGTCGCAAACCCATTGGGCTGCTTCAAGGGCTTGCCAACAAAGAGGTCGAGATGGGTTTGAACCCGACCGGCTTGGCCATGGGCACGCAGGCCCAGAACGCCACCCATGAGTTCGCGGCCCACCAGCCGTTCTGCGGCGGGGCCACTGACGCGCCCCCAATCCACCCCGGCATAGACGCTGAAGGGGCTAGACCCCAGCGAGGTCACCACTTCCTGGCGCAGCAGGGTGCCGCTGTCACCCGTCAGCGACTGATTGCCATCAAAACCGCGGACGGTGTAGCGACCACCAATGGCCATGCGATCTTGCGGCGTCAATGGCGTCTGATGCCACTGGCGGCGTAATTGCGCCTGGTAGGTCCAACGCTGTCCACCGATTTCGAAGGCCTGGCTGAGCTGGGCGTCCAGGAGCCACAGTCTCATCTGCGCCGTACCTTCGCCAAACCCTTCTTCAGGAGCTGGTAAGGCCCCCCAGGCCTTGATGCCTTGGCGATGCGTCAGCTGGGCTTCCCAATGCCCAGTACCCGCGCTGCGGCGATGGCCCACGCTCAAGTCCACCCCCGACACCGCACGGCGCTGGACCTCGACTTCGGTGTCATCAATGAAGTTGCGCGACTGGCGGTGAAAACCCCGTAGGGCGGCTGTGGTCTTGCCCTGCTGATCCCGCTGCACCACGCGGGACCATCGAACGTCCCATTGCTGGCTTTGGCCGCTGTAGGTGTAGTCCTGGAGCGCCCCGGCCACTGTCTGCCGGTACCGACTGCGGCTGCTGTTGAAGGACCACAGGTTGTGGCCCCAGGGCACAGAATAGTGGGCCACATAGCCACTGTTGCCCCTTGGCCCTGCCGATTGCCCACCCACTGCCCCATGAGCGGTGAAATAGAACAGATCGCTGAGGGTCAAGAGATTGTCAACACTCACCGTGATGGCACCCTGATAGGTGCCGGTGCTCCGCTGGCCCGAGTCGTCCAGCGAGACATGCACGCGAATCGGGAAGGCTTGTTCATGGCGGATGACCAGTTCGCTGAGCCCCGGCTCCGTACCGGGTTCGATAGCGATGTCGGCTTGCACCGTAGGCACACGCTTGAGGTTTTCCAGACCCTGCTCCAGGTCGCGCAGGTTCAGTACGTCGCCTGCGCGAATGGGCAAGGTATTGAAGCGGGTAGCGCGATCGCCATGACCTTGCGCAAAACGAATCTGGCTGACCAGCCCTTCATGCAACACCAGAAGCAACTGGCCCGTGGACAGGTCTTGCGGCGGGGCGGTGATGCGGGTGGTGATCCAGCCTTCGCTTAGCAGGGCTTGCTGCAGGCGGGCGAGGATCACACCCACCCCCTGGGCACCCAGACAACGCCCCAGCATGTCTGCCGGGTCGTCGGGCTGGGTCACGTGCGCAGCCAGCCAGTTCCAGGGGCGTCGAGCAGGCGGAGCCACCTCCAGCAGGAGGGTGTCGATGACGAAACACGGTGATTCATCCCCTGGCCATGCCGTGGCCGGGCTCTCGATCGCTGAGCGGGGCAGGCGCACGTCTGGCCTGGGCTGCAACTGCTCGGCCTGCATGCGCTCGCGCTCCAGCGCCTGGCGTTGCTGACGCAGCGATTCGGTGTCGAGTACGGCCGCATCTTGCGCCTGAGCGACGCCCAGCACCATGCCCAACACCCCGCCTGCCACGACGAGGCTCACTTCCTTGATTGGCTTCAATGGCCACCCTCCCTGTATTGAGGAGGGATTATTCCGGCAATTTCAGTGCGAGCGCCTCCCCCATTTGGGGGAGGCCGGTGCCGCAATCACACACCCACCACGAGCATCTCGGCGCCACGCCCCGCTCGGGCTTGCACCTTGCCGGCCGGACTCACCACCACACTGAACCCGCCGTATTGCGTGTCGCCCTCACTGCCGCAGGCATTGGCATACACCAGGGTCACGGCGTTTTCGGCCGCCTGACGGGGAATGATGAGCAGGGGGGCGTCGTCATACGGGAGCATGTTG
>JAUVYR010000065.1 GCA_030602985.1 Burkholderiales bacterium | reverse complement strand
CGATGTGCAGCTGAAACGGCGATACGACCTGATACCCAATCTGGTGGAGGTGGCCCGCCAATATATGCAGCATGAGGCCGAAACCCTGGAGGCGGTGATTGCCGCTCGCAACCAGGCGCAGACGGCCGAGCGGGGGGCAGCTGCCAACCCGTTGAGTGCCGGTGCGCTCGGTGCGCTGGCCGGTGCGGAGCAATTACTCGGCGGTGCCCTGGGGCGACTTTTCGCCGTGGTGGAAAACTACCCCGAGCTCAAGGCCGACCAGACCATGCGCGAGTTGAAAGAGGAGCTCACCCATACCGAAAACCGCATCGGTTTTGCGCGCCAGGCGTACAACGACCAAGTGCTGGAGTACAACGATGCAGCCTTGCACTTTCCCACCTTGATCGTGGCGCGTCTGCTGGGTTTTGTGGGGTTGGACATGTTGCAGTCCACCACCAGCGAAGTAGAGCGACAGGCCCCGAAAGTCCAGTTCTGATACGCAGGCAGGCGGGTGAAGTTTTTTGAATTCCAGCGCAACGCCAGGGGCCAGACACGGCGACTGTTGTGCTGGTTTGCGATCATGGTGGTGCTGCTGGTGCTGGCAGTCAATGCCGTGATGGCTTTGGCCTGGTGGCTCACGGTGGCCGGGTATTTGGGCTATCCGTCACATTTCTTTGCCGTGAACACCGGGGTGGTTCTGCTGTTTGTCCTGGGTGGCTGGTGGATGGAAACCTCAAACCTGGAAGGGGGTGGCGTGAAACTCGCCCAGCGGCTGGGAGCCCGTGAGGCCCGCCCCAGCCAGTCGGCTGACGAACAACGCTATGTCAACATCGTCAACGAACTGGCGATCGCTGCACAGATGCGTGCCCCGCAAGCCATGGTGCTCGCCCGCGAATCTTCCATCAACGCCTTTGCCACCGGCTGGGGCGAGCAGGATGCGGTGGTCGCTGTCACCCAGGGAGCGCTGGATGCCCTGACCCGAGAAGAGATGCAGGGTTTGGTGGCGCATGAGCTGAGCCACATCCGCGAGGGGGACACGCGCCTGAACATGCGACTGGCTGGGATGGTGTTTGGTCTGGAGATGATTTATCGCATGGGCCAGGCCATGATTCGGCCCGATGACCGCGGTCGGCGGCACCTGTGGTTGATACTGGGTTTCGCGGTGATGTCGGTGGGCTGGCCGGGCATGCCCTGCAGGCCGCCGTGTCGCGTCAGCGGGAGCACCTGGCCGATGCCCGCGCCATTCAGTGGACACGCAACCGCGACGGGCTCGGGCGTGTGCTGCGTAAAATCCTGGGTCAACTGCGCGAACATGGCGCCATCGTCACGCTGGAACAGCCAACGGTTCAGCACATGCTGCTGGTCTCGGGCGAATCGGGCTGGGTCGGGCGTTGGCTGGACTCCCATCCGCCGTTGCCCGATCGGATCGCGCGCATCTATGGTGGGCGTATGCCCGCCTTGCCGGTTTTACAGGGCCGTGAACCCGCGGGCCAGCCAGCGGCTTTTGCCGACACCCAACCCCTGACCGAATCTTGATTGATGCCTGACTCCTCTGCTGCTGCCGACAAGACCCCCCACAACGTCTCGCTGGCCGAGCAACTGGCATGGGCAAGCCGTATGGTACAGGCGGTGCAGGCTGGCCGTTCGTTGACCGAGGCCCTGGGCCAGACGCCTTCCCGACTCCGCCCTGGTGTACAGGCGCTGACTTTTCATGCGCTGCGCCATCTGGGCCTGACCCAGGCCATCGTGGGTCGGCTGAGTCGCCGTTCACCGGCACCGCCGGTCAAGGCCCTGTTGCAGGTGGCCATCAGCCTGCTCTGGGCGGACCCGTCGTCCAGTGAAAGCCCGCGCTATGCAGCCCACACACTGGTGGATCAGGCGGTGACCGCCTTGAAGGTGTTGAAGCAGCCGGTCGTGGTGGCAGGGTTTGTCAATGCCTGTTTGCGCCGTTGCATCCGGGAGCGGCAGGCTTTGAATGACTGGGCCAACGAGCAAACAGAAGCGCGCTGGAATCACCCCGCGTGGTGGGTCGAGCGGGTTCGCAGCGATCACCCCGACCATTGGCAGGCCGTGCTGGAAGCGGACCGGGTACCGGCGCCCATGGTGCTGCGGGTCAATGCCCGGCGCCAGACCCGTGCGGCGTACAGCGCTCAACTCGCAGCCATGGGCATTGACGCGTGCCCGGTGGGCGATGTGGGGCTGGAGCTGGCCCATGCCCTTCCAGTGGAGCAATTGCCGGGGTGGCAGGAGGGGGCGGTGTCGGTGCAGGACACGGCCGCCCAGATGGCGGCCCCCCTCTTGCTGGACGGGGCGTCCGGGGTACGCCGGGTGCTGGATGCCTGTGCGGCCCCCGGTGGCAAGACGGCCCACCTGCTGGAGCGTGCGGATCTGGAGGTCCTGGCCATCGATCAAGACCCGGCGCGAGCCCAGCGTATCCGCGACAACCTGGCGCGCTTGCGCCTGGAGGCGACCGTGATGGCGGCCGATGCCGGTCAGCCGCATTCCTGGTGGGACGGCAAGCCGTTTGACGCGATCCTGCTCGATGCGCCGTGCACCGCGTCGGGCATCGTGCGCCGCCACCCGGATGTGCCCTGGCTGCGCCGCCCCGGGGATGTGGAGCAGCTGGTGCAACAGCAGGCCCGGTTGCTCAACGCCTTGTGGCCCCTGTTGCGGCCGGGTGGCCGGTTGCTGTACGCCACCTGTTCGGTCTTCAAGGCCGAGGGATCTGAGCAGATCCTGGCTTTTCTGGCGACGCACGCAGACGCTCGGACTCTGCCAGCCCCGGGCCACCTGCTGCCAGGTCTGGCAGGGCAGACGGATACCCGGGAACCTGCTGATGGGATCGGCGACAATGCCACACGTGGAACCGATGGCTTTTTCTATGCGCTTCTCGTCAAGCCGGCTGCTTGACCGAGCGCGCGCGGCTGTATGGCTGGCCATCGCAGGACTGCGGCGGCAGTTCTGTTGGCTCCTCTTGCTGGTCATCCCTTGGGTGGCGGTGGCCCAGGCGCCTGCCGATGTGCAGGTGTTGCGCGAACCTGAGGGGCTGTACCTGAGTGCGCGTTTGCCTCTGGATGTGCCGCCGGGACTGGAAGATGTACTCCTGCGTGGTGTGCCACTGCATTTTGTCTGGCAGGCCGACGTACGCCGTTCGCGCTGGTACTGGACTGACCAGCGTGTGGCAACGGTTTATCGCGTGGTGCGAGTGGCGTATCAGCCCCTGACGCGACGCTGGCGTGTCAGTGTCGGCTCATCGCTATCCAGTGACCTTGGCCAGGCAGGTGCCCTTCACCAGAATCTGGACAGCTTTGATCAGGCTATTGCGGCAGTGTTGTCGGTGGCCCGCTGGCGGCTGGTGTCGGGTGAGGACTTGCCCGACGCCGACGGGCTGCGAGTCGAGCTCCAATTTCGTATGGACGGCGGCTTGCTCCCAAGGCCATTCCAGCTCGGTAATGCCAATGCGGTGGACTGGGGCATGACGTACCGGCAAACCTTGCCGGTGCTGGCCCCTGAGCTCCCGAAAGATCCGTCATGAATCCCGCAGCCCCCTCCGCGCTCAGTGCGACCAGCCGCCGCTGGCTGCTGGGGCTGGGGCTGGTGTTCATCAGCGGGCTCGCGCTGGTGCTGTTTTTCCTGCTGACGCTGGCTACCGATCACCGGGCGTTTGAGGCTGAAGGCTATATCCACCTCGTGTGGCTCAACGTCGGCATTGCATCGGTATTGGGGCTGGTCTTGCTCTGGCTGTCGGTCAAGCTGGCCATGCGGTGGCGCCGCAGGCGTTTTGGCAGTCGTCTGCTGGTGAAGCTGGCAGCGATTTTTTCGCTGGTCGGTTTCGTGCCCGGCCTGTTGATTTATGTGGTGTCTTACCAGTTCGTGTCGCGTTCGATTGAAACCTGGTTCGACGTGCGCGTTGAAACCGCGCTGTCGGCCGGTTTGAATCTCGGTCGGACCGCCCTGGACACCCTCGCGGCAGACCTGTCGGGCAAAACCCGCGCAGCGGCTGGTCAGCTCGGCGGGGTGGGTGATCTGGCCGCTGCTCTGGCACTCGACAACGTGCGCGAGCAGTTACAGGCCAGTGACGCCATTCTCTGGAGCAGTTCTGGGCAGGCGATTGCCACTGCAGGCGACTCGCGCTTTGATCTGGTCCCGGACAGGCCGTCGGCCACCGTGCTGCGCCAGGTGCGTAACCAGCGCATTGTGGCGTTCATCGAGGGGCTGGAAGACCTGGAGGCGCTCGACGACCCGCAGGTCCTGCTGTCGTGGCCAACGCGCGATCTGCCCCGTATCCGCGTGCTGGCCCTGGTCGGCCCTTCCAGCTTCGGGCTCGGGGGCGATGTGCGCTTCCTCCAAGTGACGGCGCCCCTGCCCGCCGCGCTCGTGGCCGACGCCCTGTCGGTGCAGGTGGCCAATCGGGAATACCAGGAGCGCGCGCTGGCCCGCGACAGCCTGCGCAGCATGTACATCGGCACGCTGACCCTAGCCCTGTTTCTGGCGGTGTTTGGAGCGGTGTTGCTGGCGGTGCTGCTCGGCAACCAGCTCGTGCGCCCCCTGCTGGTGCTGGCCGAAGGCATGCGTGACGTGGCCCGGGGTGACCTGACACCCAAGGCGGCCCTGACGTCCAAAGACGAACTGGCGGGCCTGACCCGTACCTTTGCGCACATGACGCAGGAGCTGCTGGAAGCGCGCCAGACTGTCCAGCAGAGCATGGCGCAGGTGGACGCCGCACGGGCCAGCTTACAGACCATTCTGGACAATCTGACGGCGGGCGTGGTGGTGCTGGACGCCCGTCATCGGGTGATGAGCACGAACCCTGGGGCCACCCGCATTTTGCGTGTGCCACTGGCCGCGCACCTCGGCGAGAGCTTGGAGCAGATCGCGCCACTGGCTCCCTTCGGCGCGTGGGTGCGGGAGCAGTTCGAGCGTTTTTTGTCCGATGCGACTGTGCACGACGGGGGGCACTGGCAGCAATCCATCGAGCTCTATGGCAATGCGTCAACCGACACCACGCAGAGCCAGGGCCTGACGCTCATCGCGCGCGGAGCATTGCTGCCCAATGGTGACCACTTGCTGGTATTTGACGACGTCTCCGAGATCATTTCCGCCCAGCGAGCGCAGGCCTGGGGCGAAGTGGCTCGACGGCTCGCGCACGAAATCAAAAACCCCCTGACGCCGATCCAGCTGTCGGCCGAGCGACTGGAAATGAAGCTCGCATCGCAGCTCGAGGGGCCAGCGCTCGGGGTATTGCACAAATCGGTCAAGACGATTGTGGATCAGGTCGATGCCATGAAGCGGCTCGTCAACGAGTTTCGGGACTATGCGCGCCTGCCCGCTGCGCAATTGCAGGCGCTTGATCTGAACGTCCTCATCCATGACATCGTGGGCTTGTATGAAGCCTCGGAAACACCCGTCAAGCTGGAGCTGACCGCTGGCTTGCCTGCGGTACTCGCCGACCCCCAGCAGCTCCGACAGGTGGTGCACAACCTGGTGCAGAACGCACAGGATGCCACCCCGGCAGGCGCTGGGCCTGTGCTGCTGCGTACCCGTTTGTCTGACAGCGGGCAACGTGTGCGCCTGCTGGTGCTTGACGAAGGTCCCGGGTTCTCCGAAGCGATTCTCAAGCGGGCGTTTGAACCCTATGTGACCACTAAAACCAAAGGCACAGGCCTGGGGCTCGCGGTGGTGAAAAAAATCATGGATGAGCACGGTGGGCGCATCGACATCGGACACCGAACCGACCGTCAAGGCGGTGGGGCCCAAGTGTCGTTATCATTCAGGGTTGCAAATACACAACAGTCTTGAACCTTTCAGGAAGGCAAGTCAGGCGGCATGGCGAACATTTTGGTAGTGGATGACGAGCTCGGTATTCGGGATCTCCTGTACGAGATCCTGAACGACGAAGGGCATGCCGTCGAACTGGCGGAAAACGCGGCACAAGCCCGCGATCTGCGTGCCCAGTACCGGCCCGACCTCGTGTTGCTGGACATCTGGATGCCGGACACCGATGGCGTGACCCTGCTCAAGGAGTGGTCCGCCAGTGGCCTGCTGAACATGCCGGTGATCATGATGAGTGGACATGCCACGATCGACACCGCTGTGGAGGCCACCCGCATCGGGGCCATGGCTTTCCTGGAAAAGCCCATCACGATGCAAAAGCTGTTGCAGGCCGTCGAGAAAGGGCTCAATCGTGTCATGGCCCGGCCGGTCCAGCCGCCCAAGCTGGTGCCGACCCAAGGGGGCGCCACCGACAGCCCGGCCCCCAGCGGTGAAGTTCGGCTCCCGCTGATGGACGACCCGGATGCAGCGGTGCAGACGTTCGATCTGGACGTGCCGCTGCGCGATGCGCGTGACGCTTTCGAGAAGGCCTACTTCGAATTTCACCTGGCCAAGGAAAATGGCTCCATGACGCGTGTGGCCGAGAAAACCGGCCTGGAGCGCACCCACCTGTACCGCAAGCTCAAACAGCTCGGCGTGGATCTCAATAAGTCCAAGCGCAGCGGGAACTGAGATTTTTCTGTGTTACATTAATGGTCTTGGCCCGGTAGCTCAGTTGGTAGAGCAGCGGATTGAAAATCCGCGTGTCGGTGGTTCGATTCCGCCCCAGGCCACCATCTCCTAAACCCGCATCAGACTTCGGTTTTTTGCGGGTTTACCTTTTTCTCGACCCCCCTTTTTTCCGGATCCGTGTGCAATCGGATTGCACATAAAGGGCCCGAAATCGGGGTCATTTCGTTTTTTTCCCTCTGCGAGGAGGGCTATGTTGCACGGTCGCAACGCACTGAAGGGGCATTCAGGGGTGGCCCATCGTCCATTGCGCTGGCCACCTCGCCCATCCCTCGCTACTCACGACCAATCCTTGCGATGATGTGGATGACGGGCGTCTCACGGGAGATGTGAGCAAAATCCTCACGATCGCATGGATTGTTTGCCAAGCGCGCCTGCCTGGTGCAGAATCCTCACAAACGTGAGGACTTGTCGTGAAAATACCCATCGACCATGCAGCAGCCATCGGCAAGGTGGTGCGCGCCAGCCGCAAGGCACAGAAAATCCGTCAGGACGATGCGGCAGGCAGCATTGGCGTCAGCGAGAATTTTCTGGGCAAGATCGAACGCGGCAGTGAGTCCGTGCAGTGGGGCAAGCTCTTTCAAGTGCTCGAGGGGTTGGGTATCCGGGTCATGGTGGACGTGCCCGAGAGCGTTGCCAACCACTTGAACGAACCCGCGACCACCAGGGATAAGCCATGAGTGGCCGCTCCTTGCGCGCATCCATCAACCAGATGGAGGTTGGCACCTTGCAGGAGGTGGATGGCCTCTGGAGTTTTGAGTACGCCACAGACTGGCTTGGGAACCCAAGGGGCTTCGCGCTCAGCCCGCATCTGCCACTGACCGCAGATTCCTTGCTGGACGGCGCGAGCAAGCGCCCCGTTCAATGGTATTTCGACAACCTGTTGCCGGAGGAAGGCCAGCGCATTCTGCTGGCCGGAGACGCCAAACTGGATGCGGCCGATGCTTTTGGCTTGTTGGCCTGGTACGGCGCGGAATCCGCGGGGTCAGTGACCTTGCTGCCGCCCGAGGCTGCGCCGCACATGGCAGAGCCATTGCGCCCGTTGCCCGACGATGCACTGGAGGCCCGCATCCGCCAGCTGCCCAAGGCACCGCTGACGCATGCGGCCATCAAGCGCATGTCGCTGGCAGGCGCCCAGCACAAGCTGGCGGTCGTTCTGCAGGATGACGCGCTGTTTGAGCCGGCAGGCGCCACACCCTCTACTCATATTCTGAAGCCGGATCACCCGGACGAGGACTACCCGCATTCCGTGATCAACGAATGGTTCGTGATGCGGCTGGCCCAGCGACTCGGGCTGGATGTGCCCCGTGTGCACCGTCGCTACGTGCCATCACCCGTTTACCTCGTTGATCGCTTTGACCGGGTTCCCGACGGTCAAGGCTGGCAACGCCGACACGTGATTGACGCCTGCCAGTTACTCGGGCTGGATCGAAGCTTCAAATACAGCCAGGGCAGTATGGAGAGTCTGGCGGCGCTGGCCAGGGCCTGTCGCAGCCCGGCGGTCGCGCGGGCCCGGCTCTTTGAATGGCTCGTGTTCAATGTGCTCGTGGGCAACAGCGATGCCCATCTCAAAAACCTGAGCTTCCTGGTTTCGCATGAAGGCGTTCAGTTGGCGCCGTTCTACGACCTGCTCAGCGTCGCCACTTATGACAGTGCTGCCTTCGACAAAACAGGATGGCCCACGCACACCCAGCTGGCGTGGCCGATTCTGGGTACGCGGCACTTCTCGGACATCAACCATGGTCTGCTCTTGGAGGCAGGTTCATCGTTGAATCTGGCCAAAGGCACGGCCCAGCGACTGCTTGACAACCTGCGCAGCCGCGCTGTGCAGGAGGCGGAAGCGCTGAATGCCGAGGTCGAAGCTGAGAACGCCCAGATGGTCAGCGCCCGCCCCGAGTTGGCCGCCACGATGGCGGGTGAATCCCGGTGCATTAGGGCCATTGTGCACACCGTCCTCAAAGAGATGGCTAAACAGATCGCCTGAGCGGGTTGTGGACTTGCGTCATTTTGAGGGATAGCGGTTTTATTGACCGATTGCCGCGCGATGGATCTGCAGCTGGATGGGCAGGGCAGGGCGGGGTGGGGCGGCCATCTGGCCGACCCACCCCACACCATGAGCCTTGTTCACTGGGCCTGGCAAGCCTGCACCTGCCTGACCAGGCCCATGCCCAGCAGCGCGATGACGCCGGTCACCACGGCATTGCCCACCAGAAAGCCACGTTGCCCTTCTGGGATGCCATCAACTGCGGTGAAACCTCGCGGAAAGTCACTCAGCGCCTCCAGTTCCTCCGGCGTCAATCTGCGCAAACGCCCATCTGAATGTTGCACGACCAGCGCGGTCCGCGAGACGGCTTGGCCGGCACAGGAAGTCAGCAGCGTGCGCGAAGGCCGGTCCAGTGGCTCAGGAAACGCCACCGCGCCTTCACTGAACTCATACGCAAAACCCTCTGCGGTCACTCGCTGCACCCGTTTGGCCCCCTTGACATATGCCCACTTTTTGAGCGCCTCTGGTCTCAGAAAATAGCGTTCTAGGACATCCGTTCCTGTTTCGGCGATGACCTTACCCAACGTGCGTGGCCCAGACGGGTTCCACACCCCGCCGTCAGGCAGGCTTGCGGCATCGGTATCGAGTGTCAAGACTTTCCCATCACAGAACAGGCCGGTGTTGCGAAACCCTTGCTTTGATATGCCAGTCTCGGAAATCTCAAACGCTGTCATTGCTGTTCGGGCAACTGCCGGTAAGGTCAGCACCATTGGCGACGCCTCAAGCAGCCATCGAGCCGTCGCAGAAGCACCTCCGTCCAGTGCCGATTTCAATGACGCGAATGCCGGGCTGCCCTGCAAGATGGCGCTGAGGTACACCCGTTTGCGGCGCTGGGCAAAGCCATAATCGCTGGCGTTGACAACCCGCCAGGCGACTGCATAGCCCAGCTCTCCAAGGCTTTGCAGTATCTGGGCAAAGTCCTGCCCACGGTGGGCCCTGGGGGAGGTGAGCAGTTGAGGGACGTTTTCGAGCAGGAGATAGTAGACCGGTTTGCCAAACTCTTTTAGCTGCTGGAGTACTCGGACTATCTGCCACCACAGTGCCCCTTTATCGCCCTTGAGCCCGGCAGCCCTGCTGTTGGCTACAGAGTAATCTTGGCATGGAAAGCCGGCCACCAGCACATCTGGGGCAGCTTCCACCAGGGACTCGACAGTGTCAGGGTCATCAAGGGCTTCGGTGATGTCCCGATTGTCCAGCGCTGCATCGAACCGGGCTTCATTGACCGCTGCCGCCCATTGCCGAGTTGATGCAGGTTCGTACTGGTTGGCGTAGACGACTTCAAACCCAGGGTAACCTGACTCAGACAGGTGACGACTGGCTCTTTCAAGGCCAAGGCGGAAGCCGCCAATGCCGGCGAACAATTCCATCACCCGAAGGGGTGAACGCCTGTTGCCTAAGGGAGGCAGGCCGGTGGCTGCGGGGGTTGGATGAGAAGTGGGAAGATGAAATGGACAAGCGGCGGCTGTATCAGCAGCGCCAAGGGCCGGTTTTGAACGCATGAATGCTCCAAAACCCGGCGCTCGCTGGCGAGTGCAACGCACCACGCGCTGCTTTGAACGGCTCAACCTGCGATCTCTCGCCGGGTTGAGCCGTAAAGCGAATTCGTTTTAGGGATGGTGTTCATAACGCCCGAGGCCGCAGCCACTGAGGCGAGATATTCCACATGATGACGAATCCGGCGGTTTTGGGGTCTCAAACAAGGGCATTTCACCCTTGCCGCTGGCCCTTTGGCCAATTGCGGACGCACT
>JAUVYR010000078.1 GCA_030602985.1 Burkholderiales bacterium | reverse complement strand
CCTGGGCATCCGGCCTGCGCCCGCTCGATGAATTGGCGAACAACAACGGGCACGGCTTTTTTGGCGCGCTGGGTGCTTCGGTGGTGACCGGGCCGACGCTCACCAATGTCAATGATTTTCGGGCGATTTGGGTGGAATAGGCGTGATAGGCCCCTTACTCCAGCCCATGCCGCTGCATCCAGTAGCGCAGCTTGGCGAGTGTCCAGCCGAGTTGGCGGGCGGTCCGGCTCTGGTTCCAGCGGTTGCGGTGCAGAAACTCTTCCAGTTGCTGACGACTGGGTCCGTCCTTCGTCAAAGTCTCTGAATCAACGAGTTCACTGGGGCGTGTACGGGCGAATCCGGTGGCTGTGTCTTCGGGTGAGTCGTCCAAAGCCTGGGGCAGCAGGATCGCCTCTGCACCAAGGATGTCCCCCGGGTAGAGGGCCATCGCACGTTCCAGGATGTTTTCCAGTTCACGGACGTTACCGGGGAATGTGTACGACTGCAAGCACCTGAGTGCGTCTTCCGACAGGCCAGGTGCTTGGGGTTCTCCATTGCGCTGAGCGAGCCGTTCCAGCAATCCCTGGGCCAGTGCTCTCAAGTCTTCGCGGCGTTCCCGCAAAGGGGGCAGGCGCAGTTCGATCACATTCAGGCGATAAAAAAGGTCTTGCCGGAAGCGCCCCTCCCGGACCGCTTTGGCGAGGTCGTGATGGGTGGCGCTGATGATGCGAACATCCGTGCTTTCTTCCTGGGTGGAGCCCAGCGCGCGCACCTGACGCTCCTGAATGGCGCGTAGCAGTTTGGCCTGCATGGGCAAGGGAAGATCCCCGAGCTCATCCAGGAAGAGCGTGCCTCCACTGGCTGCCTGGAAATAGCCGGGGCGGTCGGCGGTGGCACCGGTGTAAGCCCCTTTACGTACACCGAAAAATTCCGCCTCGATCAGCGATTCGGGGATGGCCCCGCAGTTCACGGCCACAAAGGGGCCGCCTGCACGGTGACTGCACGCGTGCAGGGCTTTGGCCACCAGCTCCTTGCCGGTGCCCGATTCGCCCTGAATCAGCACGGGTGCCATGCTGCGCGCCACGCGCTGAACCCGTTCGCGAACCGTGCGCATGCCAGGCGATTCACCCACCAGACAGAGCAGCGCCGCCTCACCTGGCTGGGATCGTTCGGTTGTCGCTTGCGCATCTCGGGGTTGCGCCGTCACAGGAGGGTCGGCACGCAATGCATTGGCCACAGCCGCCCGGAATTGGGTCAGGTCGACCGGCTTGGTCAGGTAGTCGAAGGCCCCTGCCTTGAGCGCATCAACCGCGCTCTCAGCGGAGCCGTAAGCGGTGACGACGATCGATTTTTCAGAGCGTTGAGCCGTTTGCAGCTCACGGACCAGATCCAGGCCCAGGCCATCGGGCAGGCGCATGTCGGTGATCAGCAAGTCGTAGCGCTCTGCGGCCAGACATTGCCTGGCTTCGGCCATGTCGCTGGCGGCATCGACCTGATAGCCGATTTTGAGCAGCGTCAGCTCATACAGCGTACGCAGATCGGGTTCGTCGTCAACAACCAGAAGCCGGGGGGTCGATGGCATGACTTGCAATTATGCCGGTATGCATTTGAAAGCCACCGTGAACGCATGCCCGTAAGTCTCGTGGCGGTAAACCGGTCGGTAGCTCAGGCTGGCACCATAGCGATGACATAGCTCTCGCGACAGGTAAAGCCCCAGGCCACTGGAGCGGCTTTGCGATGAGGTGAAGGGTTCGAACAGGTGGTCCGCCACCGTGGCGGCCAGTGGAGGGCCCGGGTTCCAGACTTCCAGTGTACCGGCGGGTGTGGTCGTCACATCGATGCGCAATTGGCCAGGCGGTGCGTGGCGCCTGGCATTGTCCAGCAGGTTAACCAGCACGCGGCGGAAATGTTCGGCGTCAAATGCAATTCCCACGCCGGGGGCGCCGGGCTGCCAGTCGGGCTCTGGGCCGGCCGGGTGCTGGTGATTCCATTCCGCCACCAGTTCACCCGTGAGGGTATCCAGTGACAGAGCAGCAGGCGCTTGGGCAGGCCGGTTGGGCAGCTTGGCCACGTCCAGGATGTCGTCGACGGTGCGGCGCAAACGCTGGGCGTTTTGTCCGATCATGAAGGTCAGACGTTGCTGGGCCGGGCTGAGCGATTCCTCAGACAGCAACGCATTCGCTTGCGAAATCGCTGCCAGTGGATTGCGGATTTCATGGGCCACAGCCGCCGACACCCGCCCCATGGCGGCGAGTTTTTCGTTACGGACCCGGTTTTCCACGTCATGGAGGTCTTCCATGAAGAGGACGCAGGTGGTTTGCGATCCTGCGCCGGTGGCGCCAGCTGGGCTGAGACGGGCGCGCACGTGCACTGGCACCCCTTCGCCAGAAGGTTTGGGCAATGTGAACTCACCCGCGTCGTCTTGACCGATCTGGATCACGGTGCGCGCCCAGGCGCTGAGCAACTGCCAGGCGAGCGTCCGTTCCAGCCGCTCGTAAGGGGGTTCGGCATGGCGGTCGCCCAGCATGGCGCAGGCGGCTGGGTTGGCGTGCCAGATATGCCCTTGGGCGTCCATGACCAGCACCCCCTCGCTCAGACCGGTCACGATCAGCTGATTGACCTGCGATTCGGCATCGGCCCAGGCGCGGTTGATGCGGGCCTGGGCTTGTTCCTTGCCCAGGCGGGCAGCGAGTTGATTGGCCAGCAGCGCGACCAGAAACAGGCCGGCACCTGTGATGGCCCCCTGGATGTAGCTGGTGGCGGGCATGCCAGGCCGTAGCACTTCGCTGCTGAAGGCATCAAACAGGAAAACCAGGGTGGCGAAGGCGGCGCTGCCCAGTGCCAGCAGCAGGGGGCCGAGGATGGAGGCCAGCAGCACCGGCAAGACAAAGAGCGGGGTGTAGTTGAATTCGCCTTGCTGAAAGGTCTGTAACACACCAAAGACGGTCAGGTCGACCCAGAGTGTCCAGGCCCAGCCTGGGGCCCAGTAGGCATCCGACCGGCTGGGTTTGGACCAGCGGAGCACCGCAGCCGTGGCCAGCAGGTAGGCTGCGCATAGCATGAGCAGCCAGAGATTGGTGGGTTCGCGCGTGTAGGAAATGGCCTGGATGCCCAGCAGGCCAACGGCGACCAGCACCCGTGCTCCCATGAGATAGGTCCACAGGCGTGAACTGGAGGGGCCGGTGGGCCAGGCCAGCGAACTGTTTCTGAAGGACGGGTCAGCGGGTGGCAGAAACCACGAAGGGGCAAAAGCCGAACCGGGTCCGGGCTCTGCCGGGTCAGCCTTCGGCGAGTCGGCGGTGTTCCTGGCCACAGTAGTACCCGAGCGAACCTTGGATGGCATCAGCCTGGGGAAGGTGCAGACCGCAATGACGGCATGTGACCATGGCGTCGGGCGTAGCGGGAGCGTGTTGAGACGACCGTTTGGCCGCGTTCTGCGAGTCCCGCTGCTCGGCTTCTAGCCGGCGATTGCGCTTCCAAATCAGATAGGCCACCACCAGAACGGCGAGGACCAGCAGGTATTTCATCATCGCTGCAGCACCACTTCAAGAACAAACCGCGAGCCCACGTAACCCAGGAGCAGCAATCCGGCGGAGGCATACAGCATGCGCACGGCCAATCGGCCACGCCAGCCCCACAGTTGCCTGCCTAGCAACAGAATGCCCAGCACGGCCCAGGACAGCACGGTGAACAAGGTCTTGTGCGTCCAGGCCCAGCCACTCATTTGCAGCATGATGCTGAAGTACCAGCCCGCCATCAAGGTCATGGTGAGGAGCACAAACGCTGCGGCGACAAACCGGAAGGTCAGGCGCTCCAGGGCCAGCAGTGGCAAGGCATTGGACAGGGGAGTGCCCCGGCGAATCTGCTGCTCGGTGTGTTGCATCATCCATGCGTGCGCCACCGCCACCCCTACCAGACCATACGAGGCAATACCGAAAATCCAGTGCAAGGGCATCCAGCCTGACTGCAGAGTCGGGTAGGCCGTCCCTGGAAAGAGCAGCACCAACAGCACGGCGGGTGCCCCGAGGCCAGCCAGCGTCCACCGGGTACCGAGCTGCGGGTACAGCCGCGTTTCAATGCAGTAGATGGTGAATACCAGCCAGGCGGTGACCGACAGCAGTGTCGCGAAGCCGAACCGGATAGGCTCGAGGCCCAATGCACCCGCCAGTGCCAAGCCGTGCAGCACCCATACCGCCAGCATGATGGCGTGAATGGCCGAACGCCCCAGCCGGGCGGAAAAACCTGCCAGCACCACATAGCCCAACGCCGCACCCAGAGAAGGTACGGTCGTCCACCAAGGGCTCGCGGCTAAAATCATTCCCAGAGTTTAACGGCCCGCCGGGCTCGTTGCTGCCTGATTTCACTTAAAGCACTGCATGGCTTCCGCACTCACTGAAAAACTGTCCCGCCTGGTCAAGGAGATGCGCGGCCAGGCACGCATCACCGAAAGCAACGTCACCGACATGCTGCGCGAGGTGCGCATGGCGCTGCTGGAGGCCGACGTGGCGCTGCCCGTGGTGCGTGATTTCATTACCCGCGTGAAAGAAAAGGCGCTGGGCCAGGAGGTCGTGGGCTCGCTCACGCCGGGGCAGGCGCTGGTGGGCATCATCAACAAGGAACTGGCGGCCACCATGGGTGCCGGGGTGAGCGACATCAACCTCGCAGCCCAACCGCCGGCAGTGATCCTGATGGCTGGCCTGCAAGGGGCGGGTAAGACCACCACCACCGCCAAACTGGCCAAGTTGCTGATTGAAAAGCGCAAGAAGAAGGTGCTGACCGTCTCGGGCGACGTGTACCGCCCGGCGGCCATTGAACAGCTGAAAACCGTGACCAGGCAGGCCGGGGCCGAGTGGTTCCCCAGCGCACCCGACCAGAAGCCGCTGGACATTGCACGCGCGGCGCTGGATCACGCCAAAAAGCATCACTTTGATGTGCTGCTGGTCGATACGGCGGGCCGCCTGGCCATCGACGAGGCGCTGATGGCTGAAATCAAGCTGCTGCATGGCGCACTGAACCCGGTCGAGACGCTGTTCGTGGTGGATGCCATGCAGGGCCAGGATGCCGCCAACACGGCCAAGGCGTTCAAGGAAGCGCTGCCGCTGACGGGGATTGTGCTGACCAAGATGGACGGTGATTCCCGAGGCGGAGCGGCGCTGTCGGTGCGTGCAGTGACGGGGGCGCCCATCAAGTTCGCTGGTGTCAGCGAGAAAATCGACGGACTGGAAGTGTTCGACGCCGACCGCCATGCCGGGCGCATCCTGGGCATGGGCGACATCGTGGCGCTGGTGGAGCAGGTGACTGCCGGGGTGGACATCGCCCAGGCCCAGAAGCTGGCTGCCAAAGTGAAAAGCGGCGAAGGCTTCGACCTGGAGGACTTTCTAGACCAGTTGCGCCAGATGAAGAAGATGGGCGGCCTGAGCAGTTTCATGGACAAACTGCCCAGTCAGATGACGGCCAAGGCCTCTGAGACCGACCTGAACCGGGCGGAAAAAGACATCAAGCGCAAGGAGGGCATCATCTGCGCCATGACGCCCCAGGAAAGGCGCAAGCCCGAGATCATCAAGGCCACCCGAAAACGCCGGATTGCGGCTGGGGCGGGTGTGCACGTGCAGGAAGTCAACCGTCTGCTCAAGGAGTTCGAGCAGATGCAAGGCATGATGAAAAAGATGAAGGGCGGCGGTCTGATGAAAATGATGAAGAAGCTCGGCGGCATGAAAGGCATGGGGATGCCCCGATTGCCCGGCATGTAAAAGCCGCGTTCGTTTGCGCGTGAACTACACCCGCTCGTAGGTCACGAACGCAAACGGCATGCCTGACTGTGCCACCTGCGGTTGCCTGCCGACTTCGCGCCAGTCGTGACCCAGTTGAGGTGCATAGGCGTCACCCTCAAAAGCCTGCCCGATTTCGGTGACCACGGCGCGCTGGGCGAGTGGCTCCGCTTGCGCGTAAATCTGGGCGCCACCGATGACCCAGACCTCTGCGGGTGCATCGGGTAAATCGTGGCAGTGCGCCAGCGCGGCTTCCAGGCTGTCCATGGCGCAAGCCCCTTCCGCGGTCAGTGATTGTGCGGTGGCGGCGTCGCGGGTCAGCACCAGATTCAGCCGACCTGGCAACGGTCGAAAGCGTGGTGGCAGCGAGTACCAGGTGGCTCGCCCCATGATGACCGGGTAGCCCTGGGTGGTTTGCTTGAAATGCGCCAGATCCTCTGGCAGGTGCCAGGGCATGGCGTTGTCTCGGCCAATCACCCCATTGGATGCCTTGGCGTAAATCAGGTTGATGCGCATGTGGGTGAGCATACCGCGGCGGCGCGGCACAATGGCGGAATGAATGATTCCATGCAAGCGTTTTTGAAGGGGCTAGGCGCTCATTGGCCGGTGGTGCAGGCGCCCATGGCGGGCTCGCAGGGCAGTGCCCTGGCGTTGGCGGTCTGTGAGGCGGGTGGGGTGGGCTCGCTGGCGGCGGCCACCTTGTCGCCCGAGGCTCTGCGGCAGGAGCTGACCCTGTTGTCTGCGCAGGCCCAGGGCCCGTGGAATGTCAATTTCTTTTGCCACACACCGCCGCCGCATGATCCGGTGCGTGAGCAAGCCTGGCTGGATGCCTTGCGCCCGCTGGCGGATCGCTTGGGGACGAGCCTCCCTTCTGGGCAGGCCGTCGCTGGCCGTGCGCCGTTCAGCCGCGATTTGCTTGAGTTGATCCGTCCGTTCAAGCCGCCGGTGGTGAGCTTCCATTTCGGTTTGCCCGCCCCCGAGATGGTGGCCGAAATCAAAACCTGGGGCAGCCAGGTCTGGAGCAGCGCCACCACGGTGGAGGAAGCCCGCTGGCTGGAGCAGCGCGGTGCCGACGTGGTGATCGCCCAAGGCCTGGAAGCAGGGGGCCATCGAGGCATGTTCTTGACAGCCGATGTGACCACCCAGACCACCCTGATGGCGCTGCTGCCACAGATCGTGCGGGCCGTGCAGGTGCCTGTGCTGGCCGCTGGTGGGGTGGCCCACGAGGCGGGCGTGCAGGCCGCGCTGGCGCTGGGCGCTG
The DNA here is from genome assembly GCA_030602985.1 of Burkholderiales bacterium. GTDB lineage: Bacteria > Pseudomonadota > Gammaproteobacteria > Burkholderiales > Burkholderiaceae_C > UBA997. The sequence continues at coordinate 1,350 of JAUVYR010000078.1, read as the reverse complement.
CCGGTGTGCAGGTCGGGACGGCGTATCTGCTTTGCCCCGAGGCGCAGACCAGCCCATTGCACCGCGCGGCGCTGGTTTCTGACCGTGCTGGCCACACCGCGTTGACCAACGTGTTCACCGGGCGCCCAGCCAGGGGGATCGTGAACCGGGCCATGAGGGAACTCGGTGACGGCGCCACCTGCCTCAGTGCCCGTGCGCCCGCCTTCCCGTTGGCGGGCTGGGCCATGGCCCCCATGCGCAGCGCTGCCGAAGCCGCCGGGCTGGACGACTGCAGCCCCTTGTGGGCCGGTCAGGCCGCGCCCCTGTGCGAGCCATTGCCCGCTGCCGAGCTGACCCGCCGTCTCGGGCGCGCTTCCCTCGCGGCATCGCCTTCAAACACCTAAAATAGAAGGTTTGCTGGAATCGTTTCAGCTACTACCGCTTGTTCATCATGACCCAGCCTACTGCGACGCCCGTGGCCACCGTGGCCGAAATCCGCCAGACCTTCCTGGATTTTTTCGCCCAGCGCGGCCATGCCGTGGTGGCGTCCAGCCCGCTGGTGCCAGGTAACGACCCCACATTGATGTTCACCAACAGCGGTATGGTGCAGTTCAAGGACGTGTTCCTGGGCACCGACAAGCGCAGCTATGTGCGCGCCGCGTCTGTGCAGGCCTGTCTGCGGGCGGGTGGCAAGCACAACGACCTGGAGAACGTGGGTTACACCGCGCGCCACCACACCTTCTTCGAGATGCTGGGCAACTGGTCCTTTGGCGACTATTTCAAGCGCGAGAGCCTGAAGTGGGCCTGGGAGCTGCTGACCGAGGTTTACAAGCTGCCAAAAGAACGCCTGCTGGCGACTGTGTATGCCGAGGACGATGAAGCCTACGACATCTGGACCAAGGAGATCGGTCTGCCCGGCGACCGCGTGATCCGCATCGGTGACAACAAGGGCGGCCGCTATAAATCCGACAACTTCTGGATGATGGCCGACACCGGCCCCTGCGGCCCGTGCTCCGAGATCTTTTACGACCATGGCGATCACATCCCCGGTGGCCCTCCGGGCAGCCCGGAAGAAGACGGCGACCGCTTCATCGAAATCTGGAACAACGTGTTCATGCAGTTCGAGATGCACGAAGACGGCTCCGTCACCCCGTTGCCCGCGCCCTGCGTGGACACCGGCATGGGCCTGGAGCGTCTGGCCGCCATCCTGCAGCACGTGCACAGCAACTACGAGATCGACCTGTTCCAGAAGCTGATTGCTGCCGCTGCCCGTGAAACCTGCCATGCGGACCTGACCAGCCCCAGCCTGCGTGTGATTGCCGACCACCTGCGCGCCACCGCGTTTCTGGTGGCCGATGGCGTCATTCCCAG
>JAUVYR010000125.1 GCA_030602985.1 Burkholderiales bacterium | reverse complement strand
ACACCCGGTGGCCGTGCGCTACCCGCGCGGTGCGGGCGCAGGGACCGAGTTGCCAGTGCACATCGAATCGCTGCCCTACGGCAAAGGCGAGGTTCGCCGGCGTGGCCGGGGTGTGGCCCTGCTGGCGTTTGGCACCTTGCTCTACCCGGCCTTGCAAGCGGCTGAAAGCCTCGGTGCGACCGTGGTGAACATGCGCTGGGCCAAGCCGCTGGACCTGGAGTTGCTGCGCGAGGTCGCGCAATCGCACGACGCTTTGGTCACGCTGGAAGAGGGCGCCATTGCCGGCGGTGCGGGCAGCGCGGTGATCGAGGTCCTGCAGGCCATGGCCATCGCGCGGCCGGTGCTGCAGCTCGGTTTGCCCGACAGCTTCATCGAGCATGGCGATCCGGCCAAGCTCTTGTGTATGCTGGGCCTAGATGCTGTGGGCATTGAGCGCAGCGTGCGAGAACGCTTCGCGACTGCACTTCAAACCGCCCCCAGCCTGAGGGTGGTTTGAAGTTTACATAGTCGTCTGTACCGCTTTTTGAAAACATTTCACGCGTTTGCAGAGTTCCTAGGGGAAAACACTGCGGACTTTGAAAGATGGCCATTACTACACTTGTACACTGTCGTTCAGACGCAGGTGCGTGAGTGGGTTCAACGACCCCGCGTAACCATTCTCTTACCCAAGGAGTTTCATTAATGGACCGTCGTTCCGTCATCAAGAACGCAGGCTTGGCCGGTATCCTGGCCGCCGGCGTGGCGCCTGCGGTGCAGGCACAGGCCACCGTGCGTTGGCGCCTCACTTCCAGCTTCCCCAAGTCCCTGGACACCATTCACGGCGCCGCCGATGTGTTCGCAAAGACCATTGGCGACATGTCCGGTGGCAAGTTCCAGGTGACAGTGCATGCGCCTGGTGAGCTGGTCCCCGCGCTGGGCGTGGTTGACGCGGTTCAGCAAGGTACCGTGGAGGCCGGTCACACCGCGCCGTACTACTACTTCGGCAAGGACGAAACCTTTGCCATCGGCACCGCAATTCCGTTTGGTTTGAACAGCCGTTCCCTGACGGCTTGGTACTACGACGGCAACGGCCTGAAACTCTTCCGCGAGTTCTACGACAAGTACAACATCGTGAACTTCCCCGGTGGCAACACCGGTGCCCAGATGGGTGGCTGGTTCCGCAAGGAGATCAAGAGCCCGGCAGATTTCAAGGGCCTGAAGTTCCGCATGGGCGGCTTCGCCGGTACCATCCTGTCGAAGATGGGCGCGGTTCCGCAGAACATTCCTGGCGGCGAGATCTACCAAGCCCTGGAAAAAGGCACCATCGACGCGTGCGAATGGATCGGCCCGTACGACGACGAGAAGCTGGGCTTCCAGAAAGTGGCCAAGAACTACTATTACCCGGGTTTCTGGGAAGGCGGCGCCCAACTCGACTTCTACATCAACAAGGCAGCGTACAACGCGCTGTCGGCCGATTACAAGGCCATGGTGGAAGCCGCTGCCGGCTTTGCTCACGTGGAAATGCAGGCACGTTACGACGCCCGCAACCCGGCCGCCCTCAAGCGCCTGATTGCCGGTGGCGCCAAGTTGCAGCGCTTCCCGAAAACGGTGATGGACGAAGCCTTCAAACTCTCCATGCAGACGTACGAAGAGCTGAGCGCCAAGAACCCCAACTGGAAGAAGATCTACGCCGATTACTCGGCTTTCCGCAAGGACCAGAACCTGTGGATGCGTCTGGCCGACAAGGCCTTCGACGACTACATGCAGGCTGCCAAGCTCTAAAGCTCCACGGCGATACAGCCAACCCCGCCTCGGCGGGGTTTTTTAGTGTCTGCGGTTTGAACCGATCGCCGTCGTAGAACTCCAAATGGGATCCCTGCACGCTGGGGTGGCTATACTGCTGCCCCGGCTTGTGCGCAACCTACAAAGGATCGTCCATGAACATCCTGCTTCAATTCTCCAAACTCATCGACGCGCTCAGTGACCGCATCGGCAAGCTGGGCATGTGGCTCATTCTGGCTGCCACGCTCATCAGCGCCACCAATGCGGTCGTGCGCAAGGCGTTCGGCGTCAGTTCGAATGCGTTTCTCGAAATCCAGTGGTACCTCTTTGCGGCGGTGTTCATGCTCGGCGGAGGCTATGCCTTCCTGCGCAACACCCATGTTCGCATCGATTTCCTCTCCAGCAAATTCAGCGACCGCACCCGCAACTGGATCGACATCGTCGGCATAGTCGTGTTCATTGTGCCGCTGTGCGTGATGATGATTTACCTGTCGTGGCCGCTGTTCATGCGTGCCTATGTGTCGGGCGAGGTGTCGTCGAATGCCGGCGGCTTGATCCGCTGGCCGGTGTACCTGCTGATCCCGGCCGGTTTCAGCATTTTGCTGCTGCAGAGCGCCAGCGAACTCATCAAGCGGTTCGCGTTCCTGTTGGGTAAGGGCCCCGATGTGCTGGCCCACACCGGCCCCAGCGAGGCTCAGGAACTGGCCAAAGAGATCGCTGAGACCGAAAAACTGAAAGCTCAGCCGAATGCCGCCACCAGCGGTGCCAAGCACTGATTGGGTCTCATCATGGTTGAATTCATCACCAACAATTTCGTCCCACTGATGTTCGTGGGGCTGCTCGTGTTCCTGCTCAGCGGTTTCCCGGTCGCTTTTGGACTGGCGGCCACGGGCCTGTTCTTTGGCTTCATCGGCATGGAAGTCGGCCTGTTTGCCGACACCTTGTTCCAGGCGCTGCCGTTGCGGGTGTTCGGGATCATGCAGAACGACACGCTGCTGGCCATTCCGTTCTTCACGTTGATGGGCATCATCCTCGAGCGAAGCGGTATGGCCGAAGACCTGCTGGAGACGGTCGGTCAGGTGTTCGGTCCGGTCCGCGGTGGCCTGGCCGTGGCGGTTGTCCTTGTGGGGGCCCTGCTCGCGGCCACCACTGGGGTGGTCGCTGCTGCCGTCATCTCCATGGGCCTGATCTCGTTGCCGATCATGCTGCGCTACGGCTACAACCGCTCCATCGCCACCGGTACCATCACCGCGTCGGGCACGCTGGCGCAGGCCCTGCCACCCTCGCTGGTGCTCATTGTGCTGGCCGACCAGCTGGGGCGCTCGGTGGGTGACATGTACGCCGGCGCCATGATCCCCGGTCTGCTGCTGGTGGGTCTGTACTTGGTGTTCATTGCCGCAGTGGCGCTGCTGCGTCCGTCCTGGGTGCCTTCGCTGCCGCCCGAGGCCCGCATTTACAACGAGCCCAATGGTGACAGCGGCCACCGCTCCTTGATGCTGCTGCTGCTGATCGCTGGTGTGGTCGGGTACGTATGGGCCTTGAACCACGAGGCAATCATCAACCCGCTCACGGGGCGCGAGGGTGCAGCCCCTGGCGATGAGGTCGTGATCCTGTCTGTGGCCGTGGCTTCGTTCACGGCGCTGGTGCTGGCCATGGTCAACCGTGTGACACGGCTGGGTCTGCTGTCGCGGCTGGCCGAGCGGGTCACGTTCGTGCTGATCCCGCCGCTGATCCTGATCTTCCTGGTGCTGGGGACGATTTTCCTGGGCATCGCGACGCCGACCGAAGGTGGCGCCATGGGGGCCGTTGGGGCACTGGTCATGGCCGCAGCCCGCAAGCGCCTGAACAGCTCCCTGCTGACCCAGGCGATGGAAAGTGCGACCAAGCTGACCATCTTCGTGATGTTCATCCTGATCGGCTCGACGGTGTTCAGTTTCACCTTCAACGCTGCCGACGGTCACATCTGGGTGGAACACCTGTTTGACAAGCTGCCTGGCGGCCAGATCGGTTTCCTGATCTTCGTGAACCTGCTGGTCTTCGTGCTTGGGTTCTTCATCGACTTCTTCGAGATCGCCTTCATCGTCATCCCGCTGCTGGCGCCGGTGGCCGAAAAGATGGGCATTGACCTGGTGTGGTTCGGCATCATCATTGCGATGAACCTGCAGACCTCGTTCCTGACGCCACCGTTTGGGTTTGCGCTGTTCTACCTGCGCAGCGTGGCGGCCCGCGAAGACTACACGGACCGGGTGACGCGCCAACGCATCCCAGCCGTCACCACGACGCAGATCTACAAGGGTTCTATCGCCTTCATCATCTTGCAGGTCATCATGGTGGCTGCCATCATTGCCTTCCCCGGTCTCGTGACAGGCAACCTCGGCGAGAAAGCCCATGTGGACGAGTCCGCGGTGATGGACATGTTGGAGCAGACCCGTTCCGACGACTCCTGGGGCACGTCCGAAGAGCCAGAAAACCAGGAGCCTGTGGCCGACGAGACGCCCGCAGCAGAGCAGGAGGTTGACCCGGTCAAGGCCATAGAGGACGCTGCCAAGCAGGGGCAGTGAGGTGTGGAACATGGTGCAATATCGGTGCAGGGAGGGTGAGCGGTGCAGATAGACGTCAAGGTGCTGGATGCACGGCTCAAAGACCAGCCGCCCGCCTACGCCACGCCCGGTAGCGCAGGCTTGGACCTGCGCGCCTGCCTGGATGCGCAGCTGACACTGGCGCCGAATGCCTGGCAACTGGTGCCCACGGGGTTGGCCATTCACCTGGCCGACCCCGGTTACGCAGCGCTCATCTTGCCGCGCTCGGGCCTGGGCCACAAGCATGGCATCGTGCTAGGCAACCTGGTGGGCCTGATCGACAGCGACTACCAGGGCCAG
>JAUVYR010000068.1 GCA_030602985.1 Burkholderiales bacterium | reverse complement strand
CCCCATAGGAGCAAGCTGGTCTGCCCAGATCGGCACTCCCCGCGGTTTCCTCCCCCGAGGCTTGCACGACACCCACCCTTCGTGAATGCGCTGCCCCCGTGGTGCACCTGCGCGGGCGGGTGTCCTACAACCCTTAACTGTTGCGGACGACCGCCGCCAAGTTTGTGAATGGCCGCAATGTTTATCAACAGTCACTCGCACCTACGGTGTCCAGAGGACGGCAGCGCCGCCCATACAAGTCTCTCACCAGGGCGGAGCCTGCGGGATGTCACATTCAACTTGAGAACCAGAGAAACATGCCATCGACTTGCATACGCCGGCGACCTCTTGCGAATAAGGTATCAATCCAAATCGCCGTCATCTGCAAGGCGCGAACGCACCATCCGCAGTAAGCGTCGCCCCTTTTTGCATGGTTGATCGCAGTCGGTGAGGTAAACAAGCGCTGGGTGCCCGCGCTGCTGATGTGAAACATTGACTTTGTTCGATGAGCCAACACGCGGAACACCCTCTGCTGCGTGCGCCTTTGACTTCGCGAGCACATCAGCCGAAGCACTGGTCCGGTGGCGACAAAAAAGATATCAAGAAAGTTTGTGTTCATTGGAATACCAGCCCGGCGCTCACCGTCTACCCACATGAAGGAACCTGAAGGTCCCTCCGCTGGCCCCACCTCAACGACGCTTTCCAATCTCAGGATCAACCATGTTCAAGACCCTCGTACTTGCCGCCACCGCCTTGACTCTCGCCGCTGGCAGCGTCTCTGCCGCCCCTCTCGACGACGCCCGCACGCACTTTCAGGCCATCGCCTCGGGTGATACGCAGATCGTCATGCGCGCTTACGCCGACCAGGCTCAGCTGAACTGGGTGGGCGGTCCGCTGGATGGTACGTATGCCACCACAGAGAGCATCCGCGCCACCTGGGAGAAGTTTGGCAAAGCGGTTGGCCCCTTGAAACTCACCGTGGGCCAGATCGACGAGTCGGCCAACCCCAAGGGATCCACCGTGTCCGCCAACGTGGTGTTTGAGGGAAAGATGCCCATCAAGGTGCGCTATGTGCTGACCTTCCGCGAAGGCAAGATCGTCAGCGAAACCTGGCAGATCGACCCCAAGCTGGCCGTGGCCGCAGCCTACTGACATGGCAGACAAGTCATCAGCTTGACGAACCGCCAACGACTGCCATGAAACACCCCACCTCCTTGGCCAGCGTGCTTGTTGCAACGGCATCGCTCATGGCTCCGCTTGCGCAGGCGATGACAGCCGGCCCACCGGCCACGCTGGTCGGTGTCGGACTGGTCGATGGAAAGGGCCAGCCGTTCTGCGCCTGTCAGGCTGTTCAAAAGCCTGGTGAGCGCGCCAATGACCACTTCAAGGTCATGTGGCAAATCGTCGTGGAGTGACACCTGGCGATACCTCCAGAGCCCGCTGCGACCCAATTGGACTGCGCCGATGCACGAAGACACCCAATTCCTGGCCTGGCTGCCGCGCCTGCGCCGCTACGCGAGAGCGCTGGCGGGCAACCGCGAGGACGCCGACGATTTGGTGCAGGACACCCTGGAGCGGGCATGGACCAAGGCAGACAGGTGGCGCGGCGTGTCCGACATGCGCGCCTGGCTATTCAGCATGATGCACAACTTGTACGTCGATGGCGTGCGTCGGCCCAAGCTCAGCACCGTGACGATGGACGAAGACACCCCCGAGGTGCCTTTGGCACCCACACAAGGCGATCGGCTGGCGGTGCTCGACCTGCAGGCCGCGCTCGATCTGTTGCCTGTGGAGCAGAAAGAGGTTCTGTTGCTGGTCGCGCTGGAAGACATGGCCTACGCCGATGTGGCACTGACGCTGGGCATTCCCATCGGCACGGTCATGTCGCGCCTGTCGCGTGGCCGCGAGCGCTTGCGCGGGGTGATGGAAGGCCGTTCTGAGCCGGTGCGCTTGAAGGTTGTCAAATGAATCATCGAAGGGCTCGCCATGAACGCTGAACTTCCCCCGTCCACCAACGCGCCGGTCACCGAAGCCGAACTGCAAGCCTTCGTCGACGGCCAACTGCCCCCAGCCCGCAAACTTGACATTGAAAGCTACCTGGCGACCCGGCCCGCAGAGGCGCTGCGGCTTGAGGCCTATCGGGCGCAGAAGCGCGGACTGCATGCCTTGTTCGACCCTGTGCTGAACGAGCCGTTGCCACAACGCCTGCGGGCGTCTGCCCGACCTCGCATCGCCTCTCAAACCCCTTGGTACCTGCAACGCCTGGTCGCCGGGCTGGCCATTGCGGTCGTCAGTGGCGCGGCGGGGTGGGGACTGCGCGGCGGTTTGCCGACGTCTGGCACAGGCGACTCAGCGCAGCTGGCTGCGGTGACGGCGACGCCAGGTGCAGTCACGCGGGCGTCGACCAACGAATTCACGCAACGTGCCGCGGTGGCCCACGCGGTGTACAGCCCAGATGCCCGGCGCGCGGTCGAGATCGACGCAGCGAACGAGGACCAATTGGTGGCCTGGTTGTCCAAACGCATGGGCGCACCGATGAAGCCACCCCATTTGCAGGCCCAGGGCTACACGTTGGAGGGTGGGCGCTTGTTGCCGGGCGGGCAGGGGCCGGTGGCGCAGTTCATGTACCGCAACGAGGGGGGCAACAAGCTCACGCTGTATGTGTCCAACGACGTCGGTGACATTGGAAGTGCCGGTGGATGGAGCCCGGCGGTAAGAGCTGAACCAACCAATGACACCGCCGCCTTCCGTTTTGCTCAAGAGGGCGCAATCAACGTCTTCTACTGGGTCGACGGACCGTTTGGCTACGCGCTGTCATCCGATGCCGACCGCAGTGTGTTGGCCCGGGTGTCGACCGAGGTGTACCGGCAGTTAGGCGTCTCTCGCTGAGGGGCCCTGAGGCCAGCCCGGTGCTGCCGTTGTTTGCTTGCGGCATGGAATCAAACGCGGCGCAGCGCGCTCTTGATCGTTTAGGCGCTGTTACACCACCTTCGTTTTCTTCAAGGTACTGCCCACGCAAGGGCAGACCGTCTTGTTTTCTGTCTTGCTCTTCTGCAACCCATCAACTCAAAGGCATCCATGAGTACCCAACGCCGCGACATCCTCAAGTTTTCCCTGGCAGCGGCCACCGCCGCAGCGTTGCCCGCCGGCCCGAGCCTGGCCCAGGCCCAGACCCCGACGCCCGCACCAACACCAGCAACAACGCTGGCGCCCGGCACAGCGGGCAGCAACATCGACCCGCGTGACCGCGTCTTCATCACCAACGAAGACTCCAACACCTTGGTGGTCATCGACCCCAAGACCAACACCGTCGAGTCGACGATCAACCTGACCAGCTTTGACGAAGACCCTCGTCCCCCGTTTCGCTTTGTGACGGCCGGCGTGGCGCCGACACACGCGGCGATGATCCACAAGCCGCTGTACCACGGCTGCATCGACGCCCACGGCGCGGTGCCGTCGCCCGACGGCCGGCTGCTGGCCACCAGCGGGCGCGGCTCCAGCAACATTTATCTGATCGACGCCGAGCAGCGCCGCGTGATCGGCAACACACCCAACCCTGCGTCTGGGCCCACCACCAACCCCGAGCGCCTGAGTAGTGGCCTGCTGCTGGGCCGCGAACCGCACGAGCCCACTTTCACGCGCAACGGCCGCGAGCTGTGGGTCACGCTGCGCGGTGAAGACCGTATTGCCATCGTCGGCGTCGATCGTGCCGTTCGCCAGCTCAAGGGGGCCGACAGCCCGGGCTCCAGCGCGGTTCGCCAATACCTGCCCACACTGAGCGGCCCGGCGCAGGTGTGGTTCAACCGTGAGGGTACGTTGGCCTTTGTGGCCAGCCAGAAGGTGTCGAAGATCGACGTGTTCCGCGTCAACCCCGGCGCGGATGGCCACAGCCAACCGCAGCGGCTGACCACGCTGGACATCAGCGCACAGGACAAACCCGGCTTCACGCCCTTCATGAAGACCACACCCGACGGTGCCGAGGTGTGGTTCTCGCACAAGCTGGCTGATGCGGTGTCTTGCCGCTCGACGCAGGGTGGCTTCGACCTGATCGACACCGTGCCACTCGGCATGGGCGCTCGGCCCAACCACGTTGAGTTCGTGCGCAATGCGCGCGGCAGCGTGGTCTATGCCAGCCTGGCGCGCATCGACGATGGTGGCCCCGGCGGCGTGGCGTCGAGCCCGATCGCCATCATCGACCGCAGCGCTCCGGGCGGACAGCGCAAGGTGGTGGGCACCTTCTCCAGCCGTGGCCGCGAGTCGCACGGGTTGTGGACCAACCCCGAGAACACGCTGCTGTATGTGGCCCACGAACAGGACGAGCTGCCCGGCACGCCCAACGCGGGCCAGACCGTGTGCAGTGCATTTGATGTGAGCGACCCGCTGCGCCCGACCTTCATTGCGCAGATCCCCCTGGGCAATCTGACGCTGCCCTCTGGCGCGCTGCGCAACAAAAAGAGCATCAACCTCGTCTACGTGCGTGTGGGCGAGAAGGGCCAGACGGCATGAGCGGCGCGCACACCAGCCACGGCGCCAGCGCCGCGCACACCAGCGCATTCCAGCGGGATATGGACGAATCGATGGCCCGCATGATGCAGGCCATGCACAGCCCGGGCTACGCAGGCCAGGCCGACCAGGACTTTCTGGCGATGATGATTCCGCACCACGCCGGCGCTGTGGACATGGCGCGGCTGGTGTTGCAGCATGGGCGCGATCCTGTCACCCGGCAGTTGGCCGAGGAAATCATTGCCGGGCAGACGGTGGAGATCCAGAGCATGCAACGCCGACTGCACACCCTGCAGCAGCGCACAGCCAAAGGTGCGGAAGCGGAATTTCCGTCGCTGGGTGGGACGCGGGGGCCTTGATCGACAGCCCTAGGGAAAGTACCAATGAGCGCCACGGAATGAACCAAGCCATGCAGCGCTCTTGATCACCATGCTGTTCCAGTCTGCCGAGTCCCGCTATAACCAATGGGTGCGTGAGCACTACCGTTTTTTGCTGCGCAGTGCGTGGGCGCTCACTGGTTCGCGCGCCATTGCCGAAGACGTGGTGCAAGACTGTTTTGCCAACGCCTGGAAGCACCGGGAGCAACTGCGCGACGCTGCGCTGGCACGGGCTTGGCTCTTTCAGATCATGCACCGCGCCGCCTTTCGCCAGGCCGCACCCAGCATGCAGTCGCTGGACGATGAAGAGCAGCCCGAGCAAGCGGCGCCCGACGCGGGGCTGGACGACAAACTCGATGTCGTCAAGGCGCTCGCGCGCCTGGCGCCCATCCACCGCGAGGTGCTGGTGCTGTTTTATTTCGACGACATGCCCACCGCCCAGATGGCCGAGGCGCTGGAGATCGCGCCCGGCACGGTGTTGTCGCGCCTAGCCCGTGCGCGCGACGCTTTGAAGCTGGCCATGGGGGTACCTGCGACATCCAAGGCCGATGTCAACGTTACCCCGTTTCGCAGGACCAAGACATGAGCCCCGATACCGACGCACCTTTCCTGCCCGACAGCGAATTCGATTTGCGCGCGCGCGCCGAGTTGGCGATCGCCTTCGAGGCCAGCGACGCACCGGCACACCTGTACCGAAAGCCGCAGCCGCTGCTGGCGCGACGCGGCTTGCAGCGTTTTCTGGCTGCGCTTTTGCTGGCCGGTGGCACCAGCGGCGGGGTGCTCGCCGTGCGACCGCCAGCGATGGTGCGCGACGCGATCGACCACGAATACCACGAGCGCAGCTTGCGGGGCAGTTTCATGGAGCAGCGCCAGTTGCTCATGCACCTGGGCATGCGGGACGCCAACGTGGTGCCCGGGTTTCCCCAACTCATGCGGCCATGCGATATCGAAGGTCACCTCGCTTACCACCTCACCACGTTCTTCGAGAAGGGCGGCATGGTGACGGTGTATGCCTTTGACCAGTCTGTGGACCTGCGCGAGGCCAGCGGCTGGTGGAGCAACGTGCACTGGAAGGTGATCCGCTCGCGCGAGGGCAAGCCCTTGTTGCTGGTGGCCCAGAAAAAGAAGGCACTGGCGGTCGCGCAGACGGCACTGCAGGCACCTCCCGTGTCCGGGCCAGGCTGAGGCACCGCGTCCCTGTCAACGAATCAACCGCTCACCCCTTTCACCCCAACCGGCGCACGACGCCCAACCACCGGAGACCCCAGAAATGAACCAACAACCCACCTCGCTCCCCCGGCGCCACCTGCTGGCCGGCAGCGGCGCTGCTTTGGCTGCCGTTGGTCTGGCCAGCTTTGGCCGCACCGCAGCCGCTGCTGGTGAGACCGCGCCCGTCGCCTTGGCCGGTGCTGCCAAGCCTCTGCCAGCGTACGTGGGCTGGAAGGACCCGGCCAGCCTGATCGTGCACAGCAGCACCACCATTGAGACCAAGCGCAGTGTGTTCGGCACCAGCGTAATCACGCCGTCCGAGCAGCTCTACATCCGCAACAACCTGCCCGCGCCCGACGCCTCGATCCTGGGCAACCGCGATGCCTGGGAGATCAACATCGAGGGGGTGAAGAACCCGCGCAAACTCACGCTGGGCGACCTCAAGCGCATAGGCATCGAGACCACGGCGATGGTGTTGCAATGCTCTGGCAACGGACGCGGCTACTTCCCCAACAAGCCCAGTGGAACGCCTTGGCAAGTGGGCGCAGCAGGCTGTGTGGTGTGGAGCGGTGTGCCGGTGCGCTGGGTGGTGGATGCCCTGGGCGGCGTGGAGGCCGGCATGGCCTACCTCACCGGCACAGGCGGCGAAAAACTCCCCGATGGACTGGACCCCAAGAGCGTGATCGTGGAACGCTCGGTGCCTGCTGCCGCACTCGCCGATGCCCTGCTGGCCTGGGAAATGAACGGTGTGCCGATTTCGCTGGCCCACGGCGGCCCACTGCGCTTGATCGTGCCGGGTTACACGGGCGTGAACAACATCAAGTACGTCAAACGCCTGGCCTTCACCGCTCAGGAGACCGACGCACGCATCATGTCGCACGGCTACCGCATTTCACCGCCCGGCGCGAAGGGCGACCCGTCGCAGCCATCGGTGCAGGAAATGACGGTGAAGTCGTGGATCAACGGTCCCGGCACGGACGGCGCCCCGCTTAAAGCGGGTGACACACAGATCCATGGCGTGGCGTTTGGCGGCATGAACGCGGTGGCCAAGGTCGAGGTTTCTCTGGACGGCGGAAAAACCTGGCAGCTCGCGCGCATGGTGGGGCCCGACCTCGGCCGCTTTGCGTGGCGGCAGTTTGTTTTTGCGGCGCGCCTGCCGGCGGGCCAGTTCACCCTGGCGAGCCGAGCCACCGACACCGCAGGCAACGTGCAGCCCGAACAACGCATGGAAAACGCGGGCGGCTACAACAACACCAGCTGGGCCGACCACGCCGTGAAAGTGAGCGTGGCATGAAGCGCACAATCCAAAAACACGCGTTGGTCGCTGCCCTGTTGTCGTTGGCATTCACAGTGCTGCCCGTGCACGCCGCCGACGATGCCGCGCAACTTCAACAAGGCAAGGTGTTGTTCGGCCAAGGCGCGGTGCCTGCCTGCGCCCTGTGCCATGCGCTCAAGGACGCGGGAGCCGAAGGCGCCGTGGGCCCCAGCCTGGACGAGCTCAAGCCCGATGCCAAGCGCGTGGCCACCGCGCTGCGCAATGGCATTGGGCAGATGCCGTCCTACAACGGCAAACTCAGTGATGCGCAAATTGCCGCCCTGGCGGCCTACGTGGCCAAGGCTTCGGGTGGATCAAAGTGATGGCTGGTTGGCCACAGCGCTGTTGCGCCAACTGACAAAAAGGACGGGATCACCTGCAAACAGCGATCCCGACTGAGTGGCTGACCCAGGGCGGGTCAGCCACTCACCATCACTTGCCTGGTTTGATGTCGGGGACCACCATCCAGCCAGCCCCCATCATCACAACCGCCGGGAACTTCTCGCCGGCCTAAGTCTTGCCCAGCATGGCCTTGTGCTCGCGGTAAACCATCAACGCTGGCGACACGCCCAGGTGATTGATCGCACCATGCTTGATGCTGCTGCAGTCTTGCTCGTCGAGCTTGCAGATCTCTGCACGCTGTTGTCAACTCTCTAGCAATGTCAACTGCGCGCCTGAAACCTGTCTCTGCGCATTACCACGATGCATGAATAGGAGTGATCGCAATCCGGCACGCCAAGGGCATTCACGTTGAAAACTCGAACGGCAGCAACCGCTGCACTGCCGGCGCTGGGCCAGAAATTCTGAGCGGCTCTTGAGGGTCGTCCTGCGTCGATCAGGGTGGCGCTGGGCCTCCTACTTCAACGACTCAGAGCGTGCTCGAATTGAGCCTTATTACGTACAAAACTGTTAGTCTTGATTCTTGTTGAAGAATCAACGACTAAATACCTACTAACAGTTAGGGTCATTCAGAAACAACGACGGCTGTGCCATTGCCCGATCGAACGAGGCCAAGGACCTGGGCATCCGCATGGGAGCACCCTGGTTCCAGATCCGCCATCTGGAGCAGCAAGCGGGACTGGTGGCCCTGTCGGCCAACTTCACCCTGTATGGGGACATGAGCGACCGGATGATGAGCCTGGCCGCCGGCCTGGGTCCCACCCAGGAGATCTACAGCATCGACGAGAGCTTCATCGGTCTGCAAGGGGTGCCGGGTGACCTGGTGCTCAGGGCACACAAGGTCAGGGATCGGATCCTGCAGTGGATCGGTATCCCGACCTGCATCGGCATTGCCCCGACCAAGACTCTGGCCAAGCTGGCGAATCACATCGCCAAGACAGCGGAGCGCAAGCCGGGCAGCTATCCGGCTGACCTGGCGCAGGTGTGCAACCTGGCCGCCCTACCGGCACAGGATCTGGATGAGGTGCTGCAGGCCACGGACGTCGGCGAGGTGTGGGGTGTGGGCCGGCGAATCGGCAAGCAGCTCAAGGAGCAAGGCATCCAGAACGTGCTGGACTTGGTGCGTGTTGACCCGGCCACCATCCGCCGTGGGTGGAACGTCACGCTGGAGAAGACGGTAAGGGAGTTGCAGGGACAGCCCTGCGTGGATCTGGACGATGCGCCAGAGCCCAAGCAGCAGATTGCCTGCACCCGGTCCTTCGGGAAACCGGTGACCGAGCTGGAGCCGCTGATCGAAGCCGTCAGCGAGTTCGCCAGCCGGGCGGGAGAGAAGCTGAGGAAGCAGAACAGCCTGGCCAGGGAGCTGCTGGTGTTTATGCACACCTCACCGCATCGGCAAGGGCCACAGCTTTCGCGCAGCGTGGTCGTTCCGCTGCGCAGGCCCACAGATGACAGCAGGCTACTTGCAGGCGCCGCAGCCGATGCCATGCGCCGGATGTACCTGCCGGGTTACCAATTCATCAAGGCCGGGGTCATCCTCGTGGATCTGCAGCCGGCCAGCGTCGAGCAACAGGAGCTGGACCTGGAGCCCGACCATGAGGCTGAGACACCACGGGACCGGTCACGGCTGATGGTGGCCATGGATGTCATCAACAAGCGCTACGGCAAGGGGACGGTTCATGTGGGGTCCACCGGGCAGACAGCACCGGTGCGGACATGGGGCATGAAGCAGGAGAGATGCACGCCGCAGTACACGACGCTACTGGAAGATGTGCCAGTGGCCAGGGCGTGACCGCCGGTTTTTCGGGGGGATTACCACCTCACATCACAGATATTGAGGGAGGAGAAGGCTGTCTTGACAGCTTTCGTTCTCTCGAATGTGCTAGATTGACCCTGCGTCTAGATTCTTGACAGCATTTCTAAAAATGCGATCCAGAGAGTGATTTTTGACAGGGTTTTTTCGTGGAATCAGGCTTCGTAACCAAGGTGGGTATCAAGGTGGGTATCAAGGTGGGTATCAAGGTGGTGGACCGCGTGCTAGACGCCGCCAGCGGCACCTATGGCGTGCGCCTGGAGCTGCCCAACCCCCAGGGACAGCTGCCAGGTGGTATCCGCTGCCAGGTGGAGTTCCCTGACCTTGGCGGCGTGGCACAGGCGACCCTGCGCGGGCGCTGACCCCTCATGGGTCACCCCGTCAGCGAGGGGGGTGTACTTCCTGATCCCCCATGACCGCCGAGCCGGCCCACAGCCCGCGGTTGCTGAGCTCCGCCATCAGTGCGACCGCCAGGCTCGCCACCGCCTGGCAGGCCGAGGACCGGGGGATGTGGGCGGAGCTGCACACCGCCAGCACCCGGTGCAGCCCCTGCACCGGCGTGGCACGGAGCAAGCCGGCCTGCAATTCGGGCTGCAGCGGCATG
>JAUVYR010000116.1 GCA_030602985.1 Burkholderiales bacterium | reverse complement strand
CCTACAACGCGACCGTTGAGGACGAAGGCTTGCCACTGGACGAATGGAGAAGCTTCTGATGGCGCGTTTTGATGTCTATGCCAATCCCGGCAGTCACGCCAAGACCACGCCCTACTTGCTGGATGTGCAAAGTGACCTGCTTGATGGTCTGGACACCCGTATGGTGATTCCATTGCGCAGCCTTCATGCATTCCCGAAGGTAAAACTGTCACACCGGCTGACTCCGGTACTGACCATCCAGGGCGAAGAGTTGCTAATGGAGACACCCAAGATGGGCGCAGTGCCACTGCGAGTCCTGAAAACACCGTTAACTTCGCTCGCCAGTGAACAAGCGCAAATCTCCGCGGCTCTGGATTTTCTGTTCCAAGGCTACTGACCCCACAGGCGACAGCGCAAGACATCGGCGAGCGCTGACAAGTTCGGCTGATTCGCTCAACCCACCTGCCGCAGGCTGGCCGGGGCTACCGGCACGCGCACCGGGCGCGACATGAGTTCAATGAGCACCATGACTCGGCGCTCGCCTTCCGCCATCTGGTAGATACCTTCGATGTGGGCAAATGCCTTCTAGCCGCATCTGTCGCTCTTGAAAGCCACGACCTGCTTTCCTGCAGAACTAGTGGTTCACCAGGTCTCAGGCTTGCACAGTGCCGAATGCGGAATGCGTTTGGGTAACTGAGCGTTTTTCAGATGCACAGGGCTAAGGGGCTTTGACCAATGAGCATGCCTTGCCAGGTCAGTCGATATCCTACGGTGATCGCCGCCAGGTATTGGAGCAACCACCCCCAGTCGGATGCTGGGGTGATACTGTCGAACAGTCGCCAGCGATCAAGTCTGCTGCGAGATTGACGTCGGTTTTCTTTTCATTGAAATCATAGACCTGCACCATCTGAAGATCGGGGGCTTCGGCGATCGGTTTAACCAGCCGCTGAAACGGCGTTGTCGCAAGGATCTTGCCTTCGATGATGGCAATCTGCTGGGGATACATTTTGCGCAGCGCCTGTAGGTAACGCCTTTGACGCTGCGGGGATTCGGGGCTGTCACACATTCGGCCCAACACCGGCGCTGTGTAGTAGCGCACCTGAATCAGTTCTACTTCGGGGTCCAGCACATGATCACGGAACAGGGCGAACAGATCCAGCCACTTGAGCGTGGTCTTTCTCAACAACCCGTAGTAGAGGTTGTAGCCATCAACGTAAACAACCGTCCGCAAAAATCCATCTCCAGAAGTGACAAAGCCGCCCGGAGGCGGCCTGTCGCCCTAAGAGCATCTGGCCAAACCAGACGGTCAGAGGGTGAGTCGTGTAATGAATATACACCAAATTTCAGATCGGGTTCAAAATCTATGTTTCGACCAAGCTTCAACCCACCTGCCGCAGGCTGGTCGGGGCTACCGGCACGCGCACCGGGCGCGACATGAGTTCAATGAGCACCATGACTCGGCGCTCGCCTTCCGCCATCTGGTAGATGCCTTCGATCCCGGCAAATGGCGCTTCCGTGAGGCGGACACGATCGCCCGGCTGAAACAGCGGCGCGGGTTGGGATTGAGCGTTGGCTTCCTGGGCACGCACGGCCTGGACCAGACTGTCGGCCACCTTGGCCGGTTCAACGCCAAAGCTCACCAGGCGGGTCACGCCTTTGGTGGAACGGATGGGCGCCCAGCTGGGGGCCGAGTTCTCTTGGCTCAGGCGAATGAACAGATAACGCGGAAACAGGGGCTCGGCCACCACCGCCACGGCGCCTTGGCGGATTTTTTCAGCCCGCAGGGTGGGCAAATAGCACTCGTAGCCCTGGCGCTGAAGGTTGTCCAGTGCGCACTGTTCTTGTCTGGGCTTGGTTTGAACCAGATACCAATGCATGACAGCCCCCTGTGATTGTGATCTGCCTGCATTTTACCGAAGCGCGAGGCTTCAGTCGAATGTGGGGGCCACGAGGTTGAGCAGGTTGATACGCCCGTTAAGCTGGAGGAACCAAGGTGCGTCAAAGACAAACGGTTGACAGGGGACGGCCAATCGGATATCTTTGAGATATCTTTATAGAGAAATCAACATGGCTGCTTCTACCGCTCAAATTGCCTTTCGCTATCGCCCACAGGACAGCGCAACAGGGGTGACACGCACGACCGCAAAGCGTTTGGCGGAAGTCCTGGGCGTGGATGAAACACAAGTCATTCATCTGGCCCTGCATGAACTCGCCACAAGGGTGCTGCCTCAATATGAAGCTGACGAGGGCGCGCTGACCAAAGCCCAGCTCAGCCAGATCAAAAAGTCAGCACCCAAGGCCAAAGGCGGTAAAGTGCGCAGCAGTCTTTTTGAAATGGAAAGTGCCTGATGCGCTGGTGGCCGGAGCCCACCGCAGGTGAAATCGTCTGGTGTCACTTTCCCGACAATATCCATCCGAAGCCGAAGGCTCGCCCCGGACTTGTCGTGGCAACCAAGGAAGATGACGAAGGGTTGATATTCGTTCGCGTGGCATATGGCACCAGCCAAAAGATCCATCGGCTCTACAGTGGCGAATTCCGCATCACCAAGGGCGAGCACCCTGCCGCTTATACCAGTGCTGGCCTCAGTTACGACACCAAATTTGACTTGAGCAAAACACTGGAACTGCCTTACAACGACGACTATTTTTCCGTTCCACCCCACGCCCCGCATGGTCAAAATCCGAAATTGGGCACGCTGCACCCGAGCATGGTCCGGATCGCAGCCGCTGCTTTTAAATCCAGCCGAGGATAGACGCCATGAGCAAAAGCACTGACAGTCGTGTGATGCCCACATTCGACTGAAGCGCGAGGCTTCAGTCGAATGTGGGGGCTTGGGCCAGCAAGGGGGCCACAGCATCTTTGGCGGCCAGCAGCGGTTGCCCAGCCAGCGGCCAGGCACTGGCCAGTTGCGGGTCGCTCCAGAGCACGCTGCGCTCGTGCTCGGGGTACCAGTAGTCGGTGGTTTTGTAGAGGAATTCCGCTGTTTCGCTCAGTACCAGAAAGCCATGGGCAAAGCCGGGGGGTATCCACATCTGTTTTTGGTTCTCGGCGCTGAGCAATTCGGCCACCCAACGGCCGAAGGTAGTGGAAGAGCGGCGCAGGTCCACCGCCACGTCAAACACCTCGCCCTGCACCACGCGCACGAGTTTGCCCTGCGGGTGCTGGATCTGGTAGTGCAGGCCGCGCAATACGCCTTGGGCGGACTTGCTATGGTTGTCTTGCACGAAGGGCATGCCCTGCACGCCCGTGGCCTGCTCACAGTCGCGCTGGTTGAAGCTCTCAAAGAAAAAGCCGCGTGCATCGCCGAATACTTTGGGCTCAAGCACCAGCACGTCGGGGATGGCAGTGGGGGTGGCTGTGTAGGGCATGTCGTTGGGGTCAGTGTGGCTGCCAGGGATTAATGACTTCCAAGCCCTCGATGCCATCAAAGTCTTTGATGTTGCGGGTCACCAGGGTCGAATGCGCTGCCAAGGCGATGGCGGCAATTTGCGCGTCTTCGGTGCTGATGGGCCTGCCAGCGCGCTGACGCTGCGCACGGATCAAAGCGTACTGCTCTGCAGCCAAAGCGCCAAAGACGAGGCAGCGCCCCCGAAAGTCCTGCTGGAAAAGCTGATCAGCTCCGTTGGCAAGCGCGTCGCGTCTTTTGCCAGATGGCAACAGAGCGATGCCCGCCAAAATTTCGGCTTGGGTGATGGTACTGGTCTGTATCAGGTGTTCAGGCTGGCTATCGAGCCACGCCATGACCTGCGGTGCAGGGCTTTCTCGCATCAATTCAGACAGCACATTGGTGTCCAGCAGCAAGCCAGGGGTCATGGCTTGTCAACTTCTGGCAGAGCGCGTGCAGGCTGGCGTTGAGGGATAGGCAGTTCGTCAACGCCCAAACCCTTGAACCGCTGGTTGATGCGCTGGGCCAGGCTCAGACCGGAGTTTGTCTCGGCTTCAGTAGCGAGTGTGTGTTGCAGGATATTTCTGACTTCCTGCTCCATGGACAAACCGTGGCGTGCCGCTCGCAGGCGCAGGCTGGCCTTGAGGCTGTCGTCCAGATTGCGGATGGTGATGCTGCTCATGCGGGCCTCACTGATTGATTGCATTGATTTCATTGTAATCAAAGCACAGGGCTACTTCAAAAGCCCCAGCAAATACTGCCCATAGCCGTTCTTGGCCAAAGGCTGGGCGAGGCGCTCCAGTTGCTCAGCGTGAATCCAGCCGCTGCGCCAGGCAATTTCTTCGGGACAGGCGACCTTGAGGCCCTGGCGGCGCTCCAGCGTGGCAATGAACTGGCTGGCGTCCAGCAGGCTGTCGTGGGTGCCGGTGTCGAGCCAGGCATAGCCCCGGCCCATGGTTTGGACATTCAACTGACCTTGCAGCAGGTAGGTCTGGTTCACGGTGGTGATTTCCAGCTCACCGCGCGCACTTGGCTTCACGGCCTTGGCAATATCCACCACTTGTGAGTCATAGAAATACAGGCCCGTGACCGCGTAGTTGCTTTTGGGCACTTTGGGTTTTTCTTCGATGCTGATGGCCCGACCCTCGCGGTCAAATTCCACCACGCCATAGCGTTCGGGGTCCGTCACGTGGTAAGCGAACACGGTGGCGCCCGAGGTCTGCGCGTTGGCGTTTTTAAGCAAGGGCTGGAAGTCGTGACCATAGTAGATGTTGTCGCCCAGTACCAGCGCGCTGGGGGAGTGGCCGATGAAGGTCTCGCCAATGATGAAGGCCTGTGCCAACCCATCCGGGCTGGGCTGCACGGCATACTGCAGGTTCATGCCCCACTGCGAGCCGTCACCCAGCAGCTGCTGGAAACGCGGCGTGTCGTGCGGGGTGCTGATGACGAGCACATCGCGCATGCCCGCGAGCATGAGCGTGCTCAGCGGGTAGTAGATCATGGGCTTGTCGTACACCGGCAGCAGCTGTTTGCTGATGGCCAGCGTGGCCGGGTGCAGCCGGGTGCCGGA
>JAUVYR010000048.1 GCA_030602985.1 Burkholderiales bacterium | reverse complement strand
GTCAGTCGTTCAATCATGGGCAACTCCTGGAGGCGTCGGGACCCGAAACGGAAACCCGGTCACGTGATTGTCAAAAACTTGAGCACTCCTTAAAGCCAGAAAAACCGGCGGCGGGCGGCGTAAATCATCCGTTCAGAGGTCGCCAAGGGTTTTACAGTACATGCAAGGTGTTCCTGCTATGTGTCACGACCTGCTTTTATCCATCAGTCACCGCTCAGCCCTGTCGCTGGCGCGGACTTGGGCGTGGGCAGGGAACACCATGGTGGCCGCACTGGCTTTATGGGGCCTGCTGCTCGTGCCAGCCCACGCCCAGCATGGCATGGCCTCAGAACAAGCCATCAGAACCTGGGTGGCGCAAAGCCAGCAGTGGATCGAAGCCCAGCTGGCCAGCACCCCCCCGCATGAAAATGGGTTGCGCCTGGAAGTCCAGGTCGGACAGCTTGACAGTCGTTTGCAGTTGGCGCCTTGCGCGCAGGTGGAGCCGTACCTGCCCACTGGCACCCGCCTCTGGGGCCGTTCACGCATGGGATTGCGGTGTGTGCAGGGGCCGGTCGCCTGGAATGTTTTTTTGCCCATCACTATTCGTGCCTGGGGCCCTGCCTGGGTCGTCACACAGCCTGTCATGGCCGGCGCTCGCCTGTCGGCCAGTGACCTGGAGTCCACCGAAATCGACTGGACCGAAAGTGTGACACCCGTCCTGTCACGGGCAGACGACTGGATGGGGCTGGAGGTCACTCGGGCGTTGGTGCCCGGACAAGTCTTGCGGCAAGGCATGGTACGATCGCCACAGGTGTTCACGGCGGGCAGCCAGATACGGGTACTGATCCGCGGCCAGGGCTTTCAACTGATGGCCACAGGTTCCGCCCTGTCCCATGGTCATCTGGGCCAGTCGGCACGGATTCGCATGCCCAACCGACGCGTGCTGACAGGGACCGTCATCGACGGGGAAACCGTCGAAATCACCCTGTAAACAAAAAAAGACGCCCTTTTTCGAAAAAAAGGTTAAAGTCTGGTCATGTAAGGTCGATATGTCTCTCAAGTCCCTCTTTATTTGAGGCATGGAGAGTGCCATGAACGTCAACAACCTGCCCGACAAGTCCACCATTCCTGCTGTCGCAGGCTCTGCCAAACCGGTAGAGCGTGTGGTTGTGCCTGCGCAAAATACGCCAAGTGCCCCGCAGGAAAGCAACAACGGTGTTGAGGTTCGACTGTCTGCCGTGACGCAGACCATGACCAACAATGTGGCCCGTTCCGGCACAGACGTATTCAACGTCGAAAAGGTGGAAGCCATGCGCGCAGCCATCCAGAATGGCTCCTTTTCGGTCAGTGCCGAGGCCATCGCCGACAAATTGATCTCCAACGCCCGTGAAATGATGAGTGTGGCCAGCGCAGGCCCATCGGGTGGTGACAGCAGCAGCTCCATGCGATGACGTCACCACTGACTTGGCCCGACATTTCTCGAGAACTGACCCTGTTACAGGGTCTTTTTTTATCGGCGCAGCAAGCGGCCATAGACACCATCGGGACGAATCATGTCGAGCCGTTTCTCGAGCGTCTGCAGGCTCTGGGTCAGGGGCTGGTGGCGTTACAGGCGACGCTTTCATCGCTTCCCTCTGACGAGACACCGGCAGACGTCCGCCTGCAACTCGACGCGCTTCAGACGTCCATGGACAACCTGATGTCACTCAATCACCGGTTGTCAGCGCAGGCTCAGCGGGCCTTGGCCGTGCTGTTTCCGCCGGATGCCGTCAAGGCCTACAGCCGGCTGGGCGGGCGTGGGATGGGGTCTGTTGGCAGTGGCTCAGGCTACCTGAAAGCGTAAAGCCGACGGCTTCAGTGCTCTCTGAGCCGTGCGCGCAGCCGGGCGATCGACTGACTATGCAGCTGGCTGACTCGCGATTCGGTCACGCCCAGCACAGCAGCGATTTCCTTCAGATTCATGTCGTGCTCGTAGTACATGCTCATCACGTACTGCTCGCGTTCCGGCAGCTTTTTGATGGCTTCGACCAAGGCTTCTCGCATGCGCTGGTCGCCCAGCAAGGCCTCCGGATCGGCCTGCGCGTCAACAGGCAGAAAACGATCCAGAAAATGATCGTCCTCGTCCCCCTTGGCTGACAAGTCCTCCAGATAGACCAGTTGAGTGCCCCGCACACGGGCCAGAGACTCCTGATACTCGGACAATCCCATACCCAGTTCCATGGCTATTTCGGATTCTTTGGGCGCGCGCTGCAATTTCTGCTCGAGTCGCTGCACCGCCAGCTCGATGTCCTTCTGCATCTTGCGCGAGCCGCGCGACATCCAGTCACCATCCCGCAATTCGTCGAGCATGGCCCCACGGATGCGCTGGCTCGCAAAAGTCTCGAACTGCACACCTTGAGAAGGCTCGAACCGGGCCAGTGCTTCGGTCAGACCGATCATGCCCACCTGAATGAGATCATCCACCTCCACGCTGGCCGGCAGTTTGGCGATCAGGTGGTGCGCCAGGCGGTGAACCAACGGGCTGTATTTGCGCAGCTGGGCATCCCGGTCAAGCGTGCCTTTGGCGGTGTACATCTGAAACTCCGGCATGCGGATCGGCGGCTGGTTTCGGTCGCGGCTTGTTAGGGAAGTGAACATGAATGGGACTCTCGGTTTCTTCCAGCACCAAAGCGGTATCAAGCACCTTGAGGGCACAGGATTCGTCGAAACGGTCCGTGGAGCCATTCATGGAGTGATGATACCCCAGCGACCACACAGAGGGAACCGCAGACAGATAGCTTTCGCAATTCAGACGCAGGCGCTCGACCCAGTCCCCTGTGTCGGCTGATGACGTCGTGGATGGCTCACGAAGCGTGATGACGACAGGCTGCAAACCAGCGACCTGACCGAGCACCTTGCAGGCGTTGTAGGCGTCCACCAAGGCTCTCGGGTCATCCGTCAGCGCCACCAGCGGCCTCGCATGACTGTCCGCCAGCAGAACCGCCAGGGCTTCCAGTGGCGCATGCAACAAGACAACGGTCCCCGGTGGCACGTCTTCCAGCCAGTGGTGCAGGACGGCCTGGTATCCCTGACTGGCATCTCTGACCGTCAGACCATGTGCCCCTTCGGTGACATGGATCGGCAAGCCCACGGTCATCAACGCCATCTCCAGCCGCCACATCAGCTCCAGCGATTGGGTACTGCCAGTGCTCTGCACGACAGGTAGCACACGTGTGGGCGGGCGCAGCTTCATGGCCGCCAGTCCCGACGCCTGATCGTGCAACTGATCAAGCATGGCGTCCGTCCAACTGCACGCGGCCTTGGGCGGCTTCAGCAAAGAACAGCGGCAGCTCAGCGCTCTGCGGGTCGTACGCCGACTTGCCACCGGTGGCCATGGACAGGCGGATCAGGGCCGTGGACTCGGGACGCTGCCAGTCTTCAGGCACACGCTGCCCGGTGCTCAATCCACGCAAGACCAGCTGATGACGAATCAGCGTATCCATGGCTGGGCCCAGCTTGGCGGCTTCGTCCATCTTGGAGAGGATGACGCCGTGCAGCGGGTGGCCCTTGTAGGCCTGCACCACTTCATCCAGCGTATCCCCATGGGCACCGGCGTTGAGAACCAGCAGCTTCTTGATGCTGGGGGCGTCCAGCAAGGCCATCATGTCACGGATGCGGGCATCCTTGTGTCCGAGTCCCGCCGTGTCAATGATGACCATGCGCTTGTTAGCCAGCAACTCCAGCAGATCCTCCAGGGCCGCCCGGTCATGGGCCAGATGGGCAACCACCCCCATCATGCGACCGTAGGCACGCAACTGCTCGTAACCGGCAACGCGGTAAGTGTCCAGCGTGATGAGGCCGACGCTGTTGGAACCATAGGCCTGTACGCATTGCGCCGCCAGCTTGGCGGCTGTGGTGGTCTTGCCCACCCCGGTGGAGCCAATGAGCGCAAAAATGCCGCCTTCGTCACACAACTGTCCGGCATCGCGGCTGGTGCGCAGGTTGCGAGCCAGGACTTCCTGCGTCCAGCGGAAGGCCTCATTTGCACCGTAGCGCTCCGGCAGACGCTCGATCACGGCCCGAGCCACCGTGGGCGAATAGCCCGAACGGATCAGCTTCAGCAGCAAGGTGGACTGAATCGGGCTTTGCTTGGCTTGGCCCAGCCAGGCCAGCGTCGTGAGGCGCTCTTCCATCAAGGCCTTCAAGCCGTCGATCTGTTCAGTGAGTCGTGCCCCGGCACCTGCGGCCACGGATGCTTTGGCGGCAGGCTCAGACACTGCGGCAGTCTTGCGAGCCGGCTGTGACACTGCAACGGCTGGGGCCACTGGCGTGGCTGCGGGCACCACCCGGACCGGCGGGGCATCTTCCAGCAGGGGGCGAGAGGACGCCGACAAGGCAGCGCCGGGTCGGACCATCGGCGCGGGCTCCCCGGACGCCTTCAGCGCTTCCTGGCGCTTACGCAGCATCCGTTCACGGACGTAATCCTGGAACGACAGCGTGCTCATCGCCATGATTTCGGTGTCCTGCGCCACAGAGCTTCGAGATGACAAGGCAGGCATCTGACGGGCCGCGCGTTGCTCAAGACTCAAGCGTGCACGGTCCGGCGACCGGGAGGTCGACACAGGTGCCTCGGACGTCCGTGTGGCGATCCCGGCGAGGTGTTCCTCGGCCGTGGCCACCACCTCAAAACCCTGACTCGTGGATCGGCTGGAGAGGATCACGGCGCTGTCACCGAAGACCGCCTTGGCCTGCGCCATGGCTTCGCGTGAGTTGGGGGCGATAAAACGTTGGGCGTTCATGTGGCTTCTCCAAGAATCGGACCGATCCGAATCAGATGGGTGTCAGGGATTTCGCTGTGGGCGAGGACTTGCAGACGAGGGGCCGCGCGACGCAGCAGCCGAGCCATGGCCGAGCGAATGGCATCGGGTACCAGCAGACAGGCCGGGACGCCGTTTTCTTCCTGGCGATTGGCCACCTTCGCGGCCGACTGAGTCAGCATGTCCGCCACGCCGGGGTCCAACGCTGCCATACCCTGACCGCTCAGCGCCTGCGTCAACAGACGTTCCAGGCCGGGCTCGATGGCAATCACTTCCAGCTCATTCACCGGCCCATAGATCTGTTGCACGATCGCCGGCGCCAGGGCCATGCGCACACGGCGGGCCAGTTCGGCGGGATCCTGTGTCTGCCCGGCATGCTCAGCCAGCGATTCGATGATGGTGCGAATGTCGCGGATGTTCACAGACTCCTCGAGCAACAGCTGCAGGACCTTCTGGAACACGCCGATAGACACCATGGCAGGAACGACTTCTTCAATCAGTTTGGGGGCCAGCTTCGCCACATGTGCCACCAACTCCTGAACCTCGGTACGACTCAGCAGTTTGGCTGCATGGACTTGCATCAAGTGTGACAAATGCGTAGCCAGCACGGTCTCGGAATCAACCACGGTATAGCCCGCCATTTGAGCGTTTTCTTTCTGACGTTCATCGATCCAGTGCGCCGGCAGGCCAAAAGCGGGATCGGTGGTGGCGGTGCCGATGAGCGGGGTTTTGATATGCCCCGGATTGATGGCCAGGAATTGACCCGGGAAGACCTCCCCTTCGCCGACCACCACCCCGCGCAAGGTGATACGGTAGGCGCTAGGGCGCAATTCGAGGTTGTCGCGGACATGCACGGCAGGCGGCAGGAACCCGACCTCCTGGGCAAACTTCTTGCGAACGCCCTTGATGCGCATGAGCAGATCACCCTGGCGGGTTTTGTCCACCATGGGAATCAGGCGGTACCCCAACTCCAGACCGAGCAGGTCCACCGGCTGCAGGTCATCCCAGGTGGCTTCGGCATCAGGCGCGGGCTGGGCTGCTGCAGCAGCGGCTTCCTGCGCCTGGACTTCGGCGGCCGAAGGCTTCTGCTGACTGCGCCACAGCCAGAAAGCCACAGACCCGATCAGCACCGCAAACGTGAGGAACACCACATGCGGCATCCCTGGAACCACACCGAGCAGAAACAGCACGGCGGCCGTGACACCCAGGACCTTGGGCGAATCGAACATCTGGGTCACGATCTGTTCACCCAGCTCTTCTTCTTTACCCACCCGCGACACCACCATGGCTGCCGCCACGGAAATCAACAGACCAGGCACCTGGGCCACCAGGGCGTCACCCACGGCGAGGGTGATGTAACTGTTGGCTGCATCACCGGCGCTCAGGCCATGCTGCAACATGCCAATGGCAAAGCCACCGATGATATTGATCAGCAGAATGAGAATGCCGGCGATCGCATCGCCGCGAACGAACTTGGAAGCACCGTCCATATTCCCGAAAAAGTCCGCTTCTTCGGCCACTTCGGCGCGGCGGCGTTTGGCCTCCTTGTCATCGATGATGCCCGCATTGAGATCGGCATCAATCGCCATCTGTTTGCCGGGCATGGCATCCAGGGTGAAGCGGGCTCCCACCTCGGCGATACGCTCAGCCCCCTTGGTGATCACGATGAAGTTGATCACCACCAGAATCAGGAACACGATCACACCGACCGCAAAGTTGCCGCCGACCAGGAAAGTACCGAAAGCCTCGATCACCGCACCCGCCGCACCAGGGCCGGTGTGGCCTTCCATCAGCACCACGCGCGTGGAGGCCACGTTGAGCGACAGCCGCATCAACGTGGTCAGCAGCAGAACGGCCGGAAAGGCCGCGAAATCCAGGGCCCGCTTCATGTAGGCGGCCACCATCATCACCGTCAGGGCCAGCGCGATGTTGAGGGTGAAGAAGGTGTCCAGCATCCACGGGGGGAGCGGCAACACCAGCATGGACAGCACCAGCATGACCAGAATCGGCGCAGCCATGGAAGGACCATGCCCTTTGCCTTTGCCGAGCCATTTGTCTGCGGTTTGCGTGAAAACGTTCATCATGCGTCACCCGGCGGAATCAAGTCGCTTCCGGATTCAAGGTCCGGCCACGGTGGGGGTCCATCTCCAGCGGTACCTCAGGCTGTGGCGGCTGGCCCGGCATGGGGCCTTGCCCCTTGAGGGCGGCACGCAGCCGGTACACGTAGGCCAGCACCTGGGCAACCGCCGTGAATAGCGCAGCGGGCACCTGCTGATCGATCTCGGTATGCGCATACAACGCGCGTGCCAGCATGGGCGACTGCAGCACAGGCACCTGGTTGTCCTTGGCCACATCCCGGATGCGCAAGGCGATCAAATCGGCGCCTTTGGCAATCACATGCGGAGCCGCCATGGTTTTTTCGTCGTACTTGAGGGCCACGGCATAGTGGGTCGGGTTCATCACCACCAGATCGGCGGCGGGCACACGACTCACGCTATTGCCCTGCGCGATCTCGCGCTGGCGCTGGCGCAGCTTGCCCTTGAGCTGCGGGTTGCCTTCGGTTTCCTTGTGCTCGTCCTTCACTTCCTTGAGGGACATCTTGAGCCGATGCTGGTGCAGATATTGCTGCAGCGGCACATCGATCACTGCCACCAACAGCAACACGATCAAAAGCCCCCCCACACCGACCATGAACCAGCGCCCGAGCTGGCTCAGTGAGCTTTCAAGGGGCCGCAGCAACAAGGTCCCAAATTCCACCAGGTGGCTGCTCATGAACAGATACGCCACAATACCCAGCAACACCGTGATCGTCAGCAACTTGAGGATTTCGAACATCTGCTGCTTCGAGAACAGACGTTTAAACCCGCTGATAATCCCGATTTTTGATAGCTCAGGCGTCAAGGGTTTGGTACTCAGCGCAAATGAGCCTATCGAGATCTGCGCCAGCACCACTGCCAGAATGAGGGTGATGCCTAGAGGCAGCATGAACAGCAACGCATCGCCCACTGCGCGCCACAGCACTTCGACGATCACCTCGGGGTGACGAATGAGGTCGCGATCGAACGTGTAAGTGGCGCGCATCGCATGACGCAGCCGCTCATACCCCCAGGGAACCAGCATGAACAGCACCACCAGACCACCGCCCAGCACCACGAGGTTGGACAGATCTTTGGCTTGAGGAACCTGGCCATCCTTGCGCGCCTGTTGCAGGCGTTTGGGGGTGGCCGGCAGGTTCTTTTCTTGGGTGGAGGAATCCATGGGCGGTGAAACGAATCGTTCACCGCATTGTCTGGGCCGGGACGGAAAACTAAAGCCCGAAAAAGGCCGGCGAAGCCGGCTGTTTCATCGTTCAGAAGCCCAGACTGGACAGCAAGTCATCCACATCCTGCTGGCTGGCGACCACATCGGTACGTCCTTCGGGGTTGACCACCGGACCAGACAGCTCACGATTCGCAGCAGATTGGCTAAAGGTAGATTGTCTCTCAGCAGGCAAAGCCTGAGGAGCTGCCTCCAGGAGCAACTGAAGCAACTGACCTTCAATCGTTGCCGCCAGTGTGACCACTCGCTTGATCACCTGACCCGTCAGATCATGAAAATCCTGCGCCATCATGATTTCGGTCAGGTGCTGGTCGGTGATTTCCGTGCTCTGCTGGATTTTCTCCGACCACTCGACCAGCTCTGGCATGGCCCATTTCAAGCCGGGTACGCCTTTGATCGTTTCGACCAGCTGGCGACTGTTCAAGCGGACCGCTTCCTGTTCGGCCTTGGCTTCGTCCACCCGGTTCAGGACTTTCTCGGCCGCGTCACCGGTGAGTCGAGCGATGTATTCAAGACGGCTGCGTGCATCCGGCAATTCGTCTGCCACATCTTTCAGCACAGGGGCATACCCCAGTTCGTGCAACGCATCATGCAACTGCCGGGTGATGGCACCCAGCCGGTTGTACATCTCACTGGAGGCGTCGGCGGGAGCCTTCTCATTGCTCATGGTGGCCTCCCGGGTTACCAGCCCATTTTCTTGAAGATATTGGCGAGTTTTTCTTCCAGGGTTGCCTTGGTGAAGGGTTTCACAATATAGCCGGCCGCCCCACCCTGCGCTGCGGCGATGATGTCTTCCTTGCGGGCCTCTGCGGTCACCATCAGGACCGGAATGTGCTTGAGCTTGTCGTCGGCCTTGATCTGATTCAGCAACTCAAAGCCATTCATGTTCGGCATGTTGATGTCACTCACGACAAAATCAAATTTGCCATTGCGTAGTTTATGCAAGGCAGCGACCCCATCTTCGGCTTCATCGGCATCAGCATGGCCGATTTCCTTGAGCAGATTGCGCACGATGCGGCGCATGGTCGAGAAATCATCAACAATCAGAAAACGTAGATCTGGCATATGGGGCTCCGGAACGGGCGATGCTCAAGTGTAAGGCTTCCAGAGGCACCCCATTAGCGTGCTGTCCCTGGAGGCAACTGGATAACAGGCAACGGCGGAAGCGCAATACCTCCTGACGGCGGATTGTTGATGGCATCCACCATGGCATCGCCCCGCACTTCTGTGGATGACAACCGGTATCCTTCAGACAAGCGCGCATCGGCTTCCTGGGTCAAGACCAGAATGCTGATGCGTCGGTTGATGGCATCAAACGGACGATCCACCAGCAAAGGCTGGCTGGAGCCCATGCCGACCACACGCGCCAGTTGCTCGTCGGGCATGCCCGCCGCGACCAGTTCACGACGAGACGCGTTGGCCCGGTCCGCCGACAATTCCCAGTTGCTGTAACCACGAACGCCGGTGCCAAAAGGGGTGGCATCCGTGTGCCCTGACAGGGAAATCCGGTTATTCACTTCGGTCAGGGCCGCGCCGATTTCTCGCAGGATGTCCCGCATGTAAGGCTGAACCAGTGCACTGCCCACATTGAACATGGCGCGATTCTGGTCGTCCACGATCTGGATGTTCAGGCCATCCTGCACCATTTCCATGCGGATCTGGTCGCGAAACTCTGACAGCCTCACATTGGCATTGATCAGGGTTTCAATCTTGTTGCGCAGACCTTCAATGCGCTCCAGTTCCAGGCGCTGGGCTTCCTGGCGAACCGCTTCTTCCCCCAGCTGACGCGCCAGCGTCACGGGATCAACACGGGGGACTTCCCCTGCGGTACGGGTCAGGTCGTCACCGCCACCCGGCAGAATGCTCACGCTCCCGCCACTGCCCGGCCCCCCAAACAGGGTCACCAGAAAGGGCTGGCTGAAAAAGTCCGAAATGCCTCGTCGCTCATCCTCTGTGGTCGAACTGAGCAACCACATCAGCAGGAAAAAGGCCATCATGGCCGTGACGAAGTCGGCGTAGGCAATCTTCCAGGCACCGCCGTGAGCACCATGGCCCGCCTTCTTCACCCTTTTGATGATGATGGGCTGTAACGGTTTCCCAGAGGCTGCCATGACGATGGGTCTCTTTTACTTCTTGGTTTTCACATGGCCTTCGAGCTCGCTGAAGCTCGGGCGCTCGGTCGAGTACAACACCTTGCGACCAAATTCGATCGCGGTCATCGGTGCGTAACCCTGCATGCTGGCGAGCAGTGTGGTCTTGATGCACTGCAGCTCCTTGGTGCCTTCATCCATTTTTTGCTCGAGCAGGCCTGCCATGGGCTCGACCACCGCGTAGGCCAGAAAGATGCCCAGGAAAGAGCCCACCAGCGCCGAAGCAATCATGGCACCCAGCACTTCTGGTGGCGATCCCACCGATGCCATTGTCTTGATCACACCAAGGATGGCGGCCACGATACCGAAGGCCGGCAACGCCCCTGCCAGACGTGTGAAGGCAGCAACCACCACATGCTCTTCCTGATGATGCGTATCGATTTCGTTATCCATCAGGCTTTCGATCTCGTGGGCGTTCAGATTCCCGGAGACCATCATCCTCAAATAGTCGGTGATGAATTCCACCACATGGTGATCAGTCCCGACATTCGGGTATTTCTGGAACAGCGGGGACGCGTCCGGGTTTTCGACATCACTCTCGATGGCCATCAGCCCTTCTTTGCGGGCCTTTTGCAGGATCTCGTACAGGAGAGCCAGCAACTCCATGTAGCGGTCCTTGGTGTACTTGCTGCCCTTGATGGACTTCGCCAGTCTCGCACCCGCTTTCTTGAGAACCTTGGGCTGGTTGCTGACAGCAAAAGCCCCCATCGCGGCACCGACAATGATGAAGGTCTCAATCGGCAATGCCTTGAGAATGATCGCGAAATTGCCGCCCGCGATGACATATCCGCCAAAAACGCAGAAGAAAGCAACCACATATCCAATAATGACCCGCATGTGTTCAGTCCCGGCTACATCGCCCTAGCACTATATCGACCATCATCATGGAGAGTGAAGTCAATCCCATGTCATCAGCCCTCTTCATGGTCGGCCGGCACGCTGCCAACGGTCGCACCATGTGTTGACCCACCGCCAAGTCATCCACCCCTTCCAGGCCCAGCGCAGTGCCGTTCGCGGCCTCCGTAACAAGACGGCCGAGGCCAGAAGGATCGGTACCCAGGGGTGTTGACGGGCCCAGCGACCGGCTTTTCGTACCTGCTCGACCGCCCCGAATAGCGGTTGGGTGGTTACCGCGTGGGTGGACAGGCGATCACGCAACAGGGATGAGCGCTGCTGCAATTCGGCACGACGGATCCAGTAGCGCTGCGTGGCATTCATGACTTCAGTCGCTCGACATCCCGACCCAGCTCCTGTGCAGTGGCCTCAAACCACTGACGGGACTCTTGCAGTTTGCGCTTCAGGAGCCACAGCCCCACCCCGGCCAGCGTGATGAAAACCGCTGTGAAAAGCGTCAGCGCCAGCGTGCGGTGGGTGTCCCAGAGCAGCACCGTCAGCAATACCGCGAGAAAGCCCAAGCCGAGACAGCCCAGGAAGGCCACAGCCAGCGCCAACGCCAGAGTTTGCACCAGCTGCTGGGCGTGGTGCGCCGCTTCCAGCCCCAGCAACTCCAGACGGACATGCAACAGCGCCAGGCCGTCGTGAAACCAGCCCTTGACACCCGCTATCAGGCTTTCCGCCTGTGGGGAATCAGTGGAATCCGAACCGCCTGAGGCAGACATGCCGATGAGCGGTTATTCAGCGTCGGCTGATGAGCAAACCGATGATCAGACCAGCGCCGGCAGCAATGCCAACCGCTTTCCAGGGGTTTTCATGCACGTAATGGTCGGTCGCTTTAACCGCTTCGCGGGTCTTGACCAACACCGCGTCTTCCAGTTCGCCGAGCTTGTGGCGGGCATTGCGCAGGTTGTCCTGCATCCGTTCACGCAGTTCGCTGATACGTTCACCGGTATGGGAAGCGGTTTCGGCGAGCAGATCTTCGGCATCCGCAATGACGACCTTGAGGTCGGCCACGAGTTTGTCCTTGGACTGATGGGCTTGTTCGGTCATGATGATCTCCCGGTGATTGAGGGAAACACTATATCAGGAGACTGTCACGCAGCAACCGGATTCCGCAGTCGAATGTGCAGTTCACGCAACTGTTTCTCGTCCACCGGACTCGGGGCCTGGGTCAGCAGACACTGAGCGCGTTGGGTCTTGGGGAAGGCAATCACATCGCGAATCGACTCAGCTTTGGTCATCAGCGTGATGAGGCGGTCCAGCCCGAAGGCCAGACCCCCGTGGGGAGGCGCTCCGTATTGCAAGGCGTCGAGCAGGAAGCCGAACTTGAGCTGGGCTTCCTCGGGGCCGATGTTGAGTGCCGAGAACACCTGGCTCTGCACGTCCGCGCGGTGGATACGCACCGAGCCGCCGCCCAGCTCCCAGCCGTTGAGCACCATGTCGTAGGCTTTGGCGATGCACTGGCCCGGGTCGGTGGCCATGAAGGCTTCGTGGCCGTCCTTGGGCGCGGTGAAGGGGTGGTGCACGGCGTTCCAGCGATTGGCTTCGTCGTCGAACTCGAACATCGGGAAATCCACCACCCACAGCGGCGCCCAGCGGTCTTCGAAGCAGCCGTTCTGTTTGGCCAGATCACTGTGGCCAATCTTGATACGCAGGGCGCCGATGGCGTCGTTGACAATCTTGGCCTTGTCCGCTCCGAAGAACAGGATGTCGCCATTCTGGGCGCCCGAACGCTCCAGGATGGCAGCAATGGCGGCGTCATGCAGGTTCTTGACGATCGGGCTCTGCAGGCCGTCGCGGCCGGCCGCCAGGTCGTTGACCTTGATCCAGGCCAGTCCCTTGGCGCCGTAAATCTTGACGAACTCGGTATAGGCGTCAATCTCGCTGCGGGGCATGGTCGCACCACCTGGCACGCGCAGGGCCACGACACGCCCGTTCTTCATCTGGGCCGGGGCGCTGAACACTTTGAAGTCCACGTCGGCCATCACATCGGTGAGTTCGGTGAACCGCAGCTTGACGCGCAGGTCGGGCTTGTCCGAGCCGTAGAGGTGCATGGCGTCGGCATACGCCATGACCGGGAAGTCGCCCAGATCGATGCCCAGGGTTTTCTGGAACACATGCTGGATCATGCCCTGAAACATGGCACGGATGTCTTCTTCGGTCAGGAACGAGGTTTCAATATCGATCTGGGTGAATTCCGGCTGGCGGTCGGCGCGCAGGTCTTCGTCGCGGAAACACTTGGTGATCTGGTAGTAGCGGTCATAGCCAGCCACCATGAGCAGCTGCTTGAACAGCTGAGGGCTTTGGGGCAGGGCAAAAAACTGCCCATCGTGAACGCGGCTGGGCACGAGGTAGTCACGCGCGCCTTCGGGCGTGCTCTTGGTCAACATCGGGGTTTCGATGTCAATGAAGCCGTTTTCATCGAGGAACTTGCGCACCTCCATTGCCACACGGTAGCGCAGCATCAGGTTGCGCTGCATGTGCGGCCGACGCAGATCCAGCACGCGGTGGGTCAGGCGCGTGGTTTCGCTCAGGTTGTCATCATCCAGCGTGAACGGCGGCGTGACCGAAGGGTTGAGCACGGTGATCTCATGACAGAGGACTTCGATCTTGCCGCTCTTGAGGTTGTCGTTGGTCGTGCCTTCTGGACGTGCACGCACCAGGCCTTGGACCTGCACACAGAATTCGTTGCGCAGGCCTTCGGCCACCTTGAACATCTCAGGTCGGTCGGGGTCGCACACGACCTGAACATACCCCTCACGGTCGCGCAGGTCCACAAAAATGACGCCGCCATGATCGCGGCGACGATTGACCCAGCCGCACAGGGTGACGGTCTGACCCAGCAGGGCTTCGGTCACCAGACCACAGTATTCAGTACGCATTGCCATACATAACGCTTTCAGAGGAAGACCGGCGACGCTGGGCCGGCCAGGGGGTGTGAATCAGCCACCACCCTGACGCGGCAGCCTGGGAATGACCACTCAATGGCATGCACACGAGGTGCTGCACGACGCCGATGACGCGGACGCGCTGGCGGTGGTCGATGCCGCCGTGCGTTCGCCAGCAGAGCCAGCCGACGCATCAGAAGCGCTGGCCGCTGTGGTGGCTGTACCGGTGGCCGCACCCGCTGAAGCGGCTGTGGCACCGCTGCCGCCATTGCGGAAGTCGGTCACATACCAGCCAGACCCCTTCAACTGGAAGCCGGCTGCCGTGAGTTGCTTCTTGAACGTGGCGGCACCGCAGGCCGGGCAATCGGTCAGCGGCTGATCCGAGATTTTCTGCAGAACGTCCTTGGCATGACCGCAGGACTCACACTTGTAGGCGTAAATGGGCATGATGATTACCTGTGCAAACCGGAAAGAACGGACGGGAGAACCGAACATCGGGACAACCCGCCATTATAGTTGGGGCGTCCCGTCCATGGGTTCAAGCCCCGGTCACCACAGGATGATGCGGATGTAAAGCTGCATCGCCAGCAGGCCCAGCACGAAACCGATGCCGCCGTAGATGATGCCTTGCAACAAGCGGTTGGTGCGGCGCTGTTCGCGCACCAGCTCCTGCACCTCACGACGCAGATCGGCGGGCCGCTGACGCAGGTAATCATGCAGCAGGCGCGGCAGCTCCGGCACCAGTTTGGCATACAGCGGCGCTTCGGCCTTGAGCTGGTTCCAGAACTTCTTCGGCCCCACCTGTTCCAGCATCCATTTCTCGAGGAAGGGCTTGGCGGTGCTCCAGAGGTCGAGGTCGGGGTCCAGATCACGGCCCAGCCCTTCGATGTTGAGCAGGGTTTTCTGCAGCAGGACCAGCTGCGGCTGGATTTCCACATGGAAGCGGCGCGAGGTCTGGAACAGACGCATCAGCACCAGGCCCAGCGAGATTTCACGCAGTGGCCGGTCAAAGTAAGGCTCACACACCGCCCGGATGGCCGCCTCCAGCTCATCGACCCGGGTGTCTGGCGGCACCCAGCCGCTCTCAATGTGCAGTTCTGCCACGCGTTTGTAGTCACGCCTGAAAAAGGCCGTGAAATTCTGCGCCAGGTATTCCTTGTCGAACTGCGTCAGCGTGCCGACGATGCCGAAATCCAGCGAGATGTAACGGCCAAAGGTGTCTGGCTCGAT
>JAUVYR010000063.1 GCA_030602985.1 Burkholderiales bacterium | reverse complement strand
GTGGGTGTGGGTTTGTTCCGGACTGAGTTCCTGTTCATGGGCCGTCTAGGGCATTTGCCAGACGAGGACGAGCAGTACCAGGCTTATCGGGCCGCCGTGGAGGGCATGCATGGCCTGCCCGTCACCATCCGCACGGTGGATATCGGTGCCGATAAACCGCTGGACCACAACCGGCGCGAGGACCACCTGAACCCGGCACTCGGCTTGCGCGCCATCCGTTGGAGTCTGTCGGAGCCGGCCATGTTTCTGACCCAGTTGCGGGCCATCTTGCGCGCATCGGCCCATGGCAAGGTGAATCTGCTCATTCCCATGCTCGCGCATGCCAGCGAAATTCAACAGGTCAAGATCCTGTTGGCCCGAGCCCGTGAACAGCTGGATGACCGGGCCATGGTGTACGGGTCGATACGTCTGGGCGCCATGATCGAGGTGCCTGCGGCCGCCTTGGCGGTACGTATGTTTCTCAAGCACTTCGATTTTCTGTCGATTGGCACGAATGACCTCATCCAATACACGCTGGCGATTGACCGTGTGGATGAAACGGTCGCCCACCTGTATGACCCGTTGCACCCGGCAGTACTGCAGCTGGTGGCACGTACGATCACCGAATGTCAGACGCAAGGCAAGGGGGTCAGCGTCTGCGGCGAGATGGCTGGTGACATCACCATGACCCGTTTGCTACTGGGCCTGGGATTACGTAGTTTTTCTATGCACCCCAGCCAGATTCTGGCCGTCAAGCAGCAGATTCTGCGCGCCGATACCCGCAAACTGCGTGCCTGGGCCCAGGCGGTGGTGGACAGTGACGACCCGGCTGCCCTGATGGCGGACTGATCGTCATCCCCGGTTCAGCGGCTTGCAAACCCTTGATTTTCCATTACACTTTTAGCAATTGCATTCCGGCAGCTGTTTGCGCGTGCTGGGAAAGCACTCGCTAACTTGCGGAGTTTGAATGACCGTTGCCGAGTCCCCATTGGTACCAGATCGAGACGCGCATCAGCAGGCCGATGAGCTACTGGGTTGTCTACTGGTCCTGGCCCGCTTGCATGGGCGGGCATTGAGCGCCGATGGCGCCTTATCCGGCCTGCCTCTGGAGCAGGGCCGGCTCACACCGTCATTGTTCGAGCGAGCCGCGCACCGCGCGGGTTTGAGCAGCAGGATTGTCCGGTCACCGGTTGCGCGCCTCAAGACCGAGTTGCTACCCGCCGTCCTGCTGCTGGATGGCGAGTCCGCCTGCCTGTTGCTAGGGCGTAGTTCAGACGGAAAAATGCTGCGCGTCGTCTACCCTGAACTGGGCGATGCCCCGGTGGAAGTGCCTGCGGCGGTGATCAAGGCCCGCTACTCTGGCTACACTATTTACGCTCGACCGCGCCTGCATTTCGATGCGCGCAGTCCGGTGGTCAAGGCCACACGCAGCGGGCACTGGTTCTGGGGGGTGATTGCCGAAAACCGCGCCCTCTATCGCGATGTGCTGCTGGCGGCTTTCCTGGTCAACCTGTTTGCGGTCGCCATGCCCTTGTTCATCATGAACGTGTACGACCGCGTGGTGCCGAACCAGGCTTTCGACACGCTCTGGGTGCTGGCGGCCGGGGTGGCGCTGATCATCATCGGCGACCTGGTGCTCAAGACCATGCGCAACCGTTTCGTCGACCTGGCCAGCAGCCGAGCCGATGTCAAGCTGTCGGCCTACATCATGGAGCGTGTGCTGGGTACCCGCATGGAGCAGCGCCCTGCCTCGGCCGGTTCTTTTGCCGCCAATCTCCGGGCCTTCGAGTCGGTACGCGACTTCATCGGCTCGGCCACGGTCATCGCTTTCATTGATCTGCCGTTTGCATTGATCTTCTTTGCCGTCATCGGCTGGATCGCCTGGCCCATGCTGATCCCGCTCGTCATCGGCACGGTGCTGCTGCTGCTGTACGCGCTGGCGGTGCAGGGGCGTATGCACGAACTGGCCGAAACCACTTACCGCGCCGGCGCCCAGCGCAATGCCACGCTGGTCGAAGGGTTGGTGGGTTTCGAGACCCTGAAGGCCCTGGGCGCCGAAGCGCCCATCCAGCGCAAGTGGGAAAAAAGCGCTGCCTTGCTGGCCCGGGTGGGGGCGCAGTTGCGTCTGCTTTCCACCAGTGCCACCAACACGTCGGCCTTCATGGTGCAGGCCATCACGGTGTCCATCGTCATCCTGGGCGTGTACCTGATCGGCGATCGCGCGCTGTCCATGGGGGGGCTGATTGCCTGCACCATGCTGGCTTCGCGCGCCATGGCGCCCATCGGTCAGGTGGCTGGCCTGCTGGTGCAGTACCACACCGCGTCCACCGCGCTCACTTCGCTCAACCAGATGATGCAGACCGAGGTCGAGCGGCCCGACGACGCCAGCTTCATCACCCGCGGCACCATCCAGGGGGCGATCGAATTCAAGGACGTCTCTTTCAACTACCCCAACCAGCAGAATGCGTCGTTGCGCGGGGTGAGCTTCAAGATCAAGGCTGGCGAGAAAGTGGCCATACTGGGGCGCATCGGCTCCGGCAAGACCACGGTCGAAAAGCTCATCCTGGGCTTGTACCGGCCCACCTCGGGGGCGGTGCTGGTGGACGGCATCGACCAGCGCCAGCTCGATCCGGCAGAGCTGCGACGCCACATCGGCTACGTGCAGCAGGACGTGATGCTGTTCTACGGCACCTTGCGCGAAAACATCACCCTGGGCGCTCCGCTGGCCGACGACGCCGATGTGCTCAAGGCGGCCCACATAGGTGGCATTGCCGATCTGGTCAACAACCACCCACAAGGCTTTGACATGCTGGTGGGTGAACGTGGCGAGTCGTTGTCTGGCGGTCAGCGGCAGGGCGTGGCGATTGCGCGTGCCGTCATCAACGACCCGTCCATCCTCCTCCTTGACGAACCCACCTCTTCGATGGATCACTCCAGCGAGGAAGAGATCAAGAAGCGGTTGCGTGAATTCATGCCGGGCAAGACAGTCGTCCTCATCAGCCACCGGACTTCGCTCCTCGACCTGGTCGATCGGATCATCGTGATGGATGCCGGGCGCATTGTGGCTGACGGGCCAAAAGACCAGGTGATTCAGGCGCTGCGCCAAGGCCGTATCGGAAAGGCCGCATGATGAGCGACCTCAACGAAAAAGCCTTTGACTCCGTGGGTCGTGCCGCCCAGGTTGGCGCACGTGTGAGCGATCCAATTTTCGGCAAGCTCACCCGCAAGCTCACCTCCGGTGGCAATCCTGAATCGATGGACTGGGCGGGCGACGCCGACTGGGCCCAGTTGCAGCAAGAGCCCATGCGGGCCCGTTGGCTGTTGCGGGTGGCAGCTTTGGTTCTGGTGTTGCTGGTCGTCTGGGCCTCGATGGCGGAAATCGATGAAGTCACCCGTGGCGAAGCCCGGGTGGTGCCCAGTAGCCAGGTGCAGATCATCCAGAGCGTGGATGGAGGAGTGGTCGACGAAATTCTTGTACGTGTGGGCCAGGTTGTAGAAGCCGGCGATGTGCTGCTGCGGGTAGACACCACCCGTTTTGCCGCTAATCTGGGTGAAAGTCGGGTGAGCCAGGCGGCCTTGCGGGTGCGAGCGATGCGGCTGGAGGCGCTGATTCAGAATCGCCCCTTCGACCCGCCGCCCGAACTGGTCCGTGAGGTACCCGAAATCGTGGCCCAGGAGCGCAGTCTGTTCAACTCGCGCCGGGCCGAACTCAGTGCCCAGCTCTCGATTGCCCAGAGCCAGTTGAACCAGCGCCAGCAGGAACTGAATGAAGCCACGGCACGGCGTTCCCAGGCTGAACAAGGGCTCCAACTCACACAGCGGGAATTGCAAGCCACCCGCCCCATGGTGGCAACCGGTGCGGTGTCAGAGGTCGAGGTGCTCAGGTTGGAACGTGAGGTCACGCAATTGCGCGGCAATATGGAGCAGGCTAATGCCCAGATGTCGCGAGTGCGCGCTGCCATCAATGAGGCGCAGCGCCGAATCGAGGAAGTCCAGCTCGCCAGCCGCAACCAGATGGGCGCTGAGCTGTCGGAGACGCTGGGGCGACTGTCTGCTCTGACTGAAGGCGACCGCGCACTGGCAGATAAAGTCGTCAAGGCGGAAATCCGCTCGCCGGTGCGAGGTACGGTCAACCGTCTGTACACCAATACCGTAGGTGGTGTGGTGCAGCCCGGCCGCGACGTTGTGGAAATCGTCCCGCTGGATGATGCGCTCATCCTGGAGGCACAAATCGCGCCCCGTGACATTGCTTTCCTCCGCCCGGGCCTCGAGGCCATGGTCAAGTTCTCCGCCTACGATTTCACGATATTTGGTGGTCTCAAGGCGGACCTGGAAAGTATCGGCGCCGATACCGTGGTCGACGAGCGCGGCAATGCCTTCTTCATCGTCCAGTTGCGTACCCGGGAAAGCAGTCTGGGCGACGGTCTGCCCATCATCCCGGGCATGGTGGCCCAGGTGGACATCCTCACGGGCAAACGGACCGTGCTGAGCTACCTGCTCAAACCCGTGCTCCGCGCCAAGGCCAATGCCTTGTCGGAGCGTTGACACCCTTCCCCCTACCAGCCACCCCATGAGCAAGCAGCACTTTCTGATTCAGGCAGACACCCCGCTGGCGGGTGCCCAACCCGGTTCAGCCCCCGAGCGATGGATGCAGGCCTTCCCTGCCGGCGTGGCGGCGGCCTGGCCGGATTTGCTCAAGCAGATCCAGCCGGGCGACACCGTCTGGATACCGGCGGCGCTGGCCGATTGGCCCAGCAAGGTGCGCGAATGCCTCCAGCGCCAGCCGCAGGCTCGCGTGGCGGTGGTGTCTGCCGTGCTGCAGGATGCCGAGGGTTTGAATGCCATGCAGGCCGGAGCCCGGGCCTACTGCCACCAGCTCGCTCTGCCCATCGTGTTACGGGAGGTCCAGCAGGTGCTGGTGGGCGGCGGCTTGTGGCTCGGGCCTGAGCTGATCCAACGTTTGATGGCAGCCACCCGCACCGCCCTGGAGCGCAGTCCCAATGCCCCCCTGCTCAAAGTCGATCTGTCGGTGCTGTCTGACCGGGAGCGGCAGGTGGCACAGGCGGTGGCGGCTGGCTGCTCCAACAAGGAAGTGGCCCAGCAGCTCTTCATTTCGGAACGCACCGTCAAAGCCCACCTGAGTGCGGTGTTTGACAAGCTGGGCATACGCGATCGCGTGCAGCTGGTCCTGCACATGCAAGCTGCACAAACCTAGGCCAACAGGAGCGCGCCGTGAACCCGTCACCCTCAGACGCCACCCCCGCCGGGCACGATAAAGAGTTGCTGGCTTTGTCCGGCTCCGACGCGGGCCTGGCCCGTGTCACGGAAGACTTGATCGACATCCTCATCAACCGGGGCGTGATCCAGTTCACCGATTTCCCGCCTGCGGCCCAGGCCAAGCTGCTGGAGCGCCGCCAGACCCGAGCCACCCTCAGCCGACGGCTGCAATTGCTGGACGAGGACGACAAAGGCCTTATCTGACCAGCAAAACTGTACCTAAGTCCAATGGTCGCAGCCCGCCAAGGGGCGTAAGCTGTGGCCATATTCTTTCCATAGGAGTGTCATCATGGCCCAAGCCACCGTACTTTCAGTCACTGGCAACGCCGTCGTCGTTGCAGCCGACGGCACCACCCGCCCCTTGCAGGTGGGCGACGTCATCCAGCGCGGCGAAACCATCCGCACAGAAGCGGGTGCCCGCGTGGAACTGCTGATGGAAGACGGCCAGGTGCTGGCCATGGGCCCCAGCCAGAGCCTGCGGGTTGACGAGACCATGGCGCTGACCGACGACACGCCCAGCGTGGCCGAAGCCGCCGCCCAGCCCGGCTCCGTGGAGCAGATTCTGCAGGTGCTCGAACAAGGCGGTGACCTGACCGAAGAACTTGAAGCCGCCGCGGCCGGTGCCGGCGCCGGTGGGGGTGAAGGCGAAGGCGGCAGCTTCGTCCAGCTGCTGCGCATTGCCGAAGGCGTAGATCCGCTGGCTTACCAGTTCACGACTTCCGAGCTCGGGCCGGTTGATGTGGTACTGGGTTCGGCTGCGCCCGAGGCGGTGGAGCCACCGGTCGCGCCTCCACCGCCTCCGGTGGAGCCGCCCGTTGCGCCTCCGCCTCCGGTTGCGCCTCCGCCTCCAGTCGAGCCTCCTCCGCCTCCTCCGCCTCCTGCGGTCATGCCCACGATCGTGGGTTCCGACGGTTCTGTGAACGAAAGTGCTTTGGATGCCATGGACGAATCCAGCGGCAACCAGAACAGCGGTTCTCCGGGTACCCGTGCCTCCGAAGACACCGAAAGCGTTGAGGGTGAATTCACCTACACGCCGGGTAACGTGCCCAACTCGATCTGGCTGGTTGTCCAGATCAGCGAAACCGAGACCCGTGAAGTGGAGCTCACCGGCGAAGGCCCCTGGAGCCTCTCTGGCCTGTACGGGAATATCGTCGTCACTTCCAATGGTGACGGCACTTTCAGCTACACCTACACCCTAACCGGCAACGTTGACCATGAGAACCCAGAACTCAACGGGGGTGACGATGGCCGATTCGACGACGACACGGTCAACGATCCTTTTGTGATCGAAGTGCGCTCTCCTGATGGCTTCGTCCTGGCCTCTTCTGACATCACCATCGTCATCACAGATGATGGCCCGGAAATCCTGCCCACGGAGCAGTCGCTGCCCCAGTTGGTCACCCAAGACAGCGCTCTCGCAGCAGGGAACAATGCAGGCAGTGGCGAAGACTCCGACTCCGCAGGTGTGATCGGGACCGTTTTCCAGGTGGTGTTTGGTGCGGATGGCCCGCAGTTGGTGCAGGGCAACGACGATGCGCCACCGCAGGATGGCGAGCCGGGCATGGCCTTCGCCTTCGGCGCGCTGAATGGCGTGGACTCCGGCCTGGTGGATACCCTGACCGGCCGCCCCATCTTCCTCTTCACTTCAGAAGACGGATCAACCGTATACGCCACGGTCGGTAATGCTGACGGCGAGCCCAACGTCGAGGGCGAGACGGTGTTTTCCCTCTCGGTGGATGGCTTCGGTCAGCTCACGCTGAATCAATTCCGTTCCATCCAGCACGACGCGCCTAAACTAGGCGTTGACGGATCTGACCAGATCAAAGTGTTGGATTTGGGTGAAGTTCCGTTCGTGCTCAACATCACCGCCACCGATGGCGATGGCGACTCGGCCACCTCTAGCCTGGACCTCAATGGCAAGTTGGCGTTTGGCGATGACGTGCCGGTGATCGATCTGTCCGGCAAAGAGCAATCACAGCTGGTGCAAAGCGATGCGGGCACGGCTGGCGGCAATGGTGCACCACAAGATGCAGCGACAGGGGGCTTCAGCACAGCTTTCAAAGTGTCCTTTGGTGCCGACGGTCCACGTATGACTGTGCCCACAGACGAATCACCTGCCGAAGAAGATGGAATGCGCTACGCGCTGCGGTTTGATGAGGGTGCTGCAACGGGCCTGTATGCCACCCTGACCAATACGCCAATCACCCTGCATTCGGGTGAGGATGGTATGGTGGAGGCCAAAGACGAGGCAGGCAACGTGATCTTCACGCTGTCAATCA
Organism: Burkholderiales bacterium; assembly: GCA_030602985.1. Taxonomy (GTDB): domain Bacteria; phylum Pseudomonadota; class Gammaproteobacteria; order Burkholderiales; family Burkholderiaceae_C; genus UBA997. Next base: position 2,989 of record JAUVYR010000063.1, on the reverse strand, counting down.
ACGAATTGACGGGCGAAGTCACGTTGACTCAGGTGGGTGCGATCCGGCACGCGGCCCCCGATGGGGTTGAGGGCGGTCTGGACGAAGTACAGACCCTGGCTGCAGGCGCCATCAGCGTGGTGGCCACGGCCATCGATGGGGATCTGGATGCAGCCAAAGAAACATTCGACCTCGGCGGCCATTTGGCGTTTGGCGATGACGTGCCGGTTTCCACCGGTGCCCAGAACGTTGCCATAGCCAACGGTGATGGCGATGCAGAAACATCCGTGACTGCAACCGCCAGCCTGGGCATCAATCCTGGCGCTGACGGCTGGGGGACTGCCGAAATTCGGTCGGTACCAGTTAAGGAAACGGAAGCCGGTGGTCTCAACTTCGTCACTGCAATCGCAGCGAATGGCGAAAAAGTGTTTGTGACCTCTGGTGGCGTCCAACTGGTTTATGTTTCCGATGGTAATGGAGGCCTCAATGCCTTCACGCTCGGAGAAGATGGTCAGCCGTCTTCGAACTTGGTGTTTAGCGTCGCGTTCAACCCAGACAATTCGTCCTACAGCGTGAGGATGATCGGTAAGGTGGATGCCCACGAGGTGGTCAACAGTGTTGATGACTCAACCACGGGCGAAAAAGTGTTGCTTGGGCAGGAAAGTGGATCGGTGTTGATTTCGGAAGGGCGGACCGAAACCAATACGGTTACGTTCACCAGCAAACTGGTGCAGGGGGGAGGCAATGATACGGTATTCACGGGTACTCAAGTAAAAGATGGAGTTTCCGTTTCTATCCGGGTGACCGCAGACAGCAACGCAGATACTGACGGTTTGTTCAATAACAGGGTCAACTGGTCGAGCCAGGGCCTTGGGGTTGAAAACGGACAGAAGATTGAAACGGGAGAGCGCCTGAAAATTGAAGTTACAGCGACAAGTGCCGATGGCACGCCTGTGTCGGTTGATTCCCTCAACATGAGGCTCGATCACCTTGGTTTTACTGAGCAGGCTGTTTGGAATGTGGTCGAAACCGGTACCAGCGGAACCCAAGTTGGGCCGAGCAGCACGGCCGGGGGCAATGCCTCGACAGATGTCCCGATTGTCGTGGACATGTCTGGCGGTGGAAAAACGGTGATATTCTCGACCGTGGATCTGACACCGGCTGACAATCAAAGGGCGGACTACCGAATCGATGGCAGTGGGATAACGGTTAGCTATTCCATCGTTATTCCAGAAATCCGGCAGGCCACGACTATCGAAACCTTCGAACAAGTCAATACCACAACCACAGGTACTATTACTCGCGCCTATGACTTGACCTTGTTGTTCACTTTCGTGGGTACTGACGGTGATGGTGATCCCGTTTCCACGGTGTTCCATGTCACCATCGACGCGAATAACGACGGGGTGTTGCACGCAGTCGATTCCGATACCGTTCAAGCCGTGGTGATCGAAAACACCGAGACCGTGATTACCACGATCACCGAGATCATCGAGTCTTACGTCAAGGATGGCTTGACCGTTCTTGTGAACAGCAGCACAACCAGTAGTACAGGTGACCCTGTTCCAAACTATTCGGAAGCCTTCGATAAATTGACTGGCGAACTTGCTCTGTTGAAAGAAGCCGTGGCGGACTTCATCGAAGCCACCGATCAGGACGTCATGGTCGCGGGCAATGACCAAGGCTACACGCTGGTGGGCGGTAGTGGTGACGACGTGCTGATCGGCGGCAGCCAGGACGACGTTCTTGACGGTGGCGACGGAAATGACATCCTCATCGGCGGTGGTGGCAACGACACGTTGATTGGTGGTGAAGGCAACGATGTGTTTGTGTTCGAACTGGCTGACATTGACAGCACGCCCGACACCGATACGATCGAGGACTTCGAAGCAGGCGACCAGATTAAGATCGTGGCGGCAGATGTTTTGCAAGAATCGGATGTCGAGATCACCGATCTGTTGCCAGAGCCATCTACCGATGCGCAGGTCAGTGTCGCTGAAGCGGGTCAGACCATCAACGTTCCAGGCGTTGATCCGGCTGCCTTGCAGGTGGAGGTGGACATGAATGTGGCCATCATCAAACTGGACGATCCGTCCAGCACCACCTGAATGTCATGTGACTGATCAAAAAACCCGGGCCTGCCCGGGTTTTTTGTTGTCGGGGGATCAACTGTTTAGCAAGGTGTCCGAAAGCTCGGGTTGTCCAGCCGCTTCTGGCAGCGCACTGTCATCAGCCAGCAGAGGAATTTCTTCAACATTTTCCCCAACCTGTGGGTCTGATGGAGGCTCCGGCGCAGGGTTCGCTGGCGCTGGGGGTGCTGCCATCGCTTGCTGTGTTTCCACATACTTGGCCAAATTGCGCTCTATTCGGCTCATGGCCACGTTCTGGCCTTGGGTGCGGCTGTCGCCCAGGGCCTCCAGCTTGTTCATGACTTTGTGCAGCCCCGGGGGTGTGACCACAGAAGGCCTGGCTTCGTTCTGTGGGGTGGGTGCGGCTTTGTCGGGCCTGTTCATCATGGCCTTGCCGGGCGCAGTTTCGCGCTGGAAGGCGGCCATGGGGTTGGCATTGACTTTCATGAAAGCTCCTTTCGCGCAGGCGCGCAGCATTTCGGGAGTTTCGAATCTAGTCCCTCCAGCGTCGGCCAATCTTCGGAAAAACGGGGTGTTTACCCCACGCCGGCCCGGTTGGACAAGGTATCGCCACCCAGGTCTGTCAGCTGAGGCGTTGGGCTTAACCCACCCCCGGCCCCGTCGCCCCATCAAACCCGAGTTGCGCCAGCAGCGGCAGGTCGTCTTTGTTTTCCACGCCGAGGGCGATGACGGTGATGCCAAACGCATGCGCCATGGTGCACAGGCCCTTGAGGAATTCTTGGTTGCCGGGGTTCTGGCTGATGCCGCGCACATAGCCGGGGTGGACCTTGATGTAGTCCAGCCCCAGGCTGGCCAGTTTGTCGCTTTCGGCAAAGCGTTGGCCAAAGTATTCAATGCCCACCCGGCAGCCCAGCGCCTTG
>JAUVYR010000158.1 GCA_030602985.1 Burkholderiales bacterium | reverse complement strand
TGTCCTGTGCCCGGAGTTTGGCGGCAATGTATTCGCCATGGGTCACGTGCAGCAACCCGGCCACCTTGCCGATGATGTGGTGTTCCAGCGCCGAGACGCTGCCATCCGCCAGGGCGACTTCCCACATGGCTTCAATCACCTGGATTTTCTGTGGTTGGCTGAAACGATCATTCAAGAGGCTGGTGAACTGGTAATAGTCGTTTTTGGCGCGCACGGTTTCATGCGCCAGCTCGATCAGACGGGCCAGCTCATCGTCGGCCAGGTGGAACTTGCGGCGCAGGGCCAGCAGCACGGCGTCGCGTTCGGCCTCACCCATCGTGGATTCGGCACGCATCACGTCCACCAGCAGCACGGCGGTGGCGAGTTCCAGGTGGTGGTTCGGCCCCGGACCGGCAGCTGTGGTGCCGGGGTTGGCCAACTGGCTGGACAACTGGTCCAGAAAATCTTTCAATGCTTTGAGCATGTGGCAATGTTAACGCTGCCGCAAGGCACGTGATGGGCCTGTACAAAAATTCCCGAGCCCCTCAGGTTCCACAGAACGTCTGATAGCAGGCGGTTTGCTCGGGCGGGGCGGGCTCGGTCCAAGCCGAGCCGACCCACGCGGCATCAAATGGGCGTTGAATGACGGCCAGCAGGCGCTCAAATGGCTGCAGATCACCCGCCTCGGAGGCCGCTTCCAGCGCCTCTTCAACCCGATGGTTGCGCGGAATCACAACCGGATTCACGGCGTCCATGCGCTCGGTCACGGCTTGCATCGGCTCACCCTGCAAGCCCAGACGCGCTGTCCAGCGGTCCAGCCATGGGTGCAAGGCGGCAGCGCCGTCCCCGAACAGGGCGGTGAGCGTGGGTGGCGTCCCCCCGCTGCGCCGCAGCACCTCGCTCAACCCGCGAAAGCCCAAGGTGTGGTCCACCCGCCAGCGGGTCAGCAGCTGCAGGTAATCGTGTGCCAGCGCCAGGTCTGCTGCATCGTCAGCCCCTTGTGCGGTCAGTCCCAGCTTGCGGCGCAATTCCGCCAGCCAGTGCCGTTCGTACAGGGCCGGGTAAGCATTGATTTCGGCGGTGGCCAGTGCCACGGCTTCATCGGGGTCGGTATGCACCAGCGGCAGCAAGGCTTCGGCCAGTCGGGCCAGGTTCCATTGGGCAATGCCGGGCTGGTTCCCGTAGGCGTAGCGGCCCTGGTGGTCGATCGAGCTGAACACGGTGTCGGGGTCGTGCGCTTCCATGAACGCACAAGGCCCGTAGTCAATCGTCTCGCCCGACAGGGTCATGTTGTCGGTGTTCATCACGCCATGAATGAAGCCCACACCCATCCAACGCGCCACCAGTGAGGCTTGGCGGTCCATCACGGCGCGCAGCAAGGCCAGAGCCGGTGGGTCGGCCTCGGCCAGTTCGGGGTCGTGCCGCCGAATCACGTAATACAGCAAGCGTTCCAGGGTGTCGCTGTCGCCCTGGGTGGCGGCATACTGGAAGGTGCCAACGCGGATGTGGCTGGCGGCTGTGCGGGTCAATACAGCGCCCGGCAACGGCGTCTGGCGGCGGACGACTTCGCCGGTGGCGACAGCAGCCAGCGTGCGGGTGGTCGGAATGCCCAGCGCGTGCATGGCTTCGCTGATCAGGTACTCGCGCAGCACCGGCCCCACAGCGGCTTTGCCATCCCCCCCACGAGAAAACGGCGTCGCGCCTGAGCCTTTGAAGGCCACATCGTGCCGGCGCCCTTGCTGGTCCAGCACTTCACCCAGCAGCAGGGCGCGGCCATCGCCCAGCCGCGGGGAAAACCCGCCGAACTGGTGCCCCGAATAGGCCTGCGCAACGGGTTCAGCCCCCTGGGGTACGCGTTGTCCGGCAAAAATAGCCAGGCCTTCGTCACTGGCCAGCCTGTCGGCGTCCAGCCCCAACTCCCGTGCCAGCGCTTCATTGAAGCGCAACCAGTGAGGTTGCGGCGCGGGTCGCGGCTGCCAGGGCACACACAGGCCAGGCAGCTCACGGGCGTAGGTGTTGTCGAATGGGGTGCCCAGATGCGGGGTGTTGACTTGCAGGTTCTCCATGGTCGCGATTGTCCGGTGCCCGGCTCAACCTGCCATCAGCAGGGTCTTGCGGGTTAGGGTTGTCCATATTGTCTGCCCAGCAGGCGTCCCCTACAGTCGAAACACGTTTGGGGTCTTTTGTGTGGAGCAGACGCGATGATCACAGTCGACGAAATGCCTGCCGTCAAGCAGGGGCAATGGTTTTTTGCCGGGGTGACCACCTGCCCGGTGCGTATCGTGCGGCATCACACCCTGTTTGGCACGCACGACCCCGAAGACCCCCCCGAACTGGCGGACGATCGCGAAGCCGATTGCTACTACATCCGCTACCACCTTCCACGACTCGAAGCCCCCTGGATGGATGGCGGGACTGCATTGAGTCTGCGCGAAGCCATGTTCCTGGCTGAACGCAAACTCGGCCCGGTCGTCAAGTGGGACGACTGAACGCAGTTGTCCGCTGGTTGACAGATGGCTTCAGGCACAATCAATCCGATGTGTCATGCTGTTGACTGATGAATCTGCCTCACCCGAAATCCTGGCTGGAAAGACTTCGTAACGACTATGGACTGGCCGTATTGACGCTGGGTGGCATGGTGGCGGTGCTCTGGCTGGCGCCCTTCACTTTTTACCGCGCCTGGCAAGGGAACTGGGTGGCTGCTGTGTCAGATGCGATCCTGACCCTGATTCTGGGCGGTGCGGCTTGGCATGCCTGGCGCACCGGGCGCACATTCTGGCCAGGCTTCATCATGTCGGTGGCCATTGTCTGTGGCATCTGGGTGATTGGCTATGCCGCCAATTTTGCGGCGCTGTTCTGGGCCTACCCCGCCGTGCTCATGATGTTCTTTCTGGTGCCTGCCCTGGCTGCAGTCTTGCTGGGTGCTGC
>JAUVYR010000093.1 GCA_030602985.1 Burkholderiales bacterium | reverse complement strand
TACAAGCTCTTTTTCAAACAAGCCCTGGTGGCTGCCATGATTCACGGCGACAAATCCTTGCCCGAGCAGGCCCCCGCTTCAGCCGATGGATGGCATGTCTGGCTGCAGGCCGCCCTGCTGTACGCCATGGCCTGCGCCCTGACCTATTTGCTGGTTTCGTGGGGTACGCGATGACGGTTGAACGCCCTCCCATGGACTGGGTGCTGCTGCACCCAGGTGATGATATGACCGTGGCCCGGGATCTTTTCCGCGAGTATCAGACCGATATCGGCATCGACCTCTGTTTTCAGGGCTTCGAAGACGAGCTGGCTGGGTTGCCTGGGGACTATGCGCCGCCTACCGGTGGCTTGATGGTGGCGAGCGTGGCGGGCAATGTGGCAGGTTGTTGTGCCTTCCGTCCTTTGCTGGATTGCGACTACGCCAACGCCTGTGAGATGAAGCGCCTGTTCGTGCGTCGGGCCTTTCGCGGGTTTGGTGTCGGCCGATTGCTGGTGGACCTCACACTCCTCCATGCCAGACAAGCCGGCTATGACGTGATGCTGCTCGATACGCTCAATGAAATGGAAACGGCCCGGGCGCTGTACGCCCAGGCCGGGTTCGAAGAGATCGCTCCCTATTATCACAACCCCTTGTCTGGGGCTCGCTACTTGAAAGTTAATCTTTGAGAGGTCGCAGACAGTATCAGAGGGATTTGGCTTGCGCCAGCAGCGTGTTCGCGTCCGACACTTCGAATTTGCCTGGCCCTTCGACATTCAGCGTCTGCACCACACCGTCTTTCACCAGCATGGAGTAACGATTGCTGCGCAGGCCCATGCCCCGAGACGTCAGATTGAGTGTCAGTCCAGTGGCTTGAGCAAAATCGGCACTGCCATCCGCCAGCATCCGCACCTTGCCAGCAGCTTGCAGCTCACGGCCCCATGCGCCCATCACGAATGCGTCATTGACGCTCACACACCAGATTTCGTCCACACCGGCTTCTTTGAGGGCATCATATTGCTCGATATAGCCCGGCACATGCTTGGCCGAACAGGTGGGGGTGAATGCCCCTGGCAGGGCAAACAGGGCGATCGTCTTGCCTGCGCTGGCTTTGATCACATCCACCGGGTTCGGCCCGATGCTGCAGCCGTTGGCCTCTACATCGCTGTATTCCATCAGCGTCAGGGCGGGCAGTTTGTCACCAACTTTGATCATGGTTGCTCCAAATGAAAAAACGACCGAATTGTCGGTCGTTTTTCCGGATCGTGCCTTGCAGGCTCGAAAGGGATTTACACCAGTGCGGCCTTTTGGACCAGACGGGTGGCCACCCAGTTCTTGGTTTTGGACAACGGGCGGCTTTCGGTGATCTCGATGATGTCACCCAGCTTGTACTCGCTGTTCTCGTCGTGCGCGTGGTACTTGCTCGACTTGATCACGATCTTGTCATAGAGCTCGTGCTTCACACGACGCTCGACCAGCACCGTCACGGTCTTGGCGCGCTTGTCGCTCACCACTTTCCCAACGAGGGTGCGCTTGCGGGAGGTTTGTGCTTCCGTCATGTTCACTCCTTATTGGCTGGCGGCTTGCTTTTCGGCCAGGATGGTCTTGGCACGGGCGATGGCACGGCGGGTTTGACGCAGCGTGTTCGTGTTGTTCAGCTGTTGCGTGGCTTTTTGCATGCGCAGATTGAAGTGGGCCTTTTGCAGGGCTTTCACTTCGGCTTGCAGACCGGCAACATCTTTTTGGCGCAGTTCAGCAGTTTTCATACATTTCTCCTGATCACTGGCCCAGCATGCGGGTCACGAACGTGGTACGCAGCGGCAACTTGGCTGCGGCGAGCTGGAAGGCTTCGCGAGCGAGTTGCTCGGGAACACCCACGATCTCGTACAGCACCTTGCCGGGCTGGATTTCGGCGACGTAGTACTCCACGCCACCCTTACCGTTACCCATACGGACTTCGGCGGGTTTCTTGGAAATCGGCTTATCGGGGAACACGCGGATCCAGATGCGGCCGCCACGCTTGACGTGACGGGAGATCGCACGACGTGCGGATTCGATCTGGCGTGCCGTCAGACGGCCACGATCCGTGGACTTCAGGCCGAAATCGCCAAAGGCCACGGTGGCGCCACTGGTGGCGACACCGGTATTGCGGCCTTTTTGCTCTTTACGGTATTTACGGCGAGCAGGTTGCAACATGTTGGTTTCTCCTTAGGCCTGTGGCTTGTCGCTGCCATCGGCCGGGGCGGCGTTGGTGGTGGCGCCACGACGACCGGCACCGCCACGGCGTTCACCGCGGTTGTCGCCGCGACCATCGCGACGGGGGCCACGCGGACGACGCTCGTCATCGGGACGCGGGGTGCTGTCCAGCGAAGGCGCATCGTTGCGACCCAGGTTGTCACCTTTGTAGACCCACACCTTGACGCCAATAACGCCGTAGGTAGTCTGGGCCACAGAAGTGCCGTAATCGATGTCGGCGCGCAGGGTGTGCAGGGGCACACGGCCTTCACGGTACCACTCGGTACGGGCGATTTCAATGCCGTTCAGGCGACCGGACGACATGATCTTGATGCCCTGGGCACCCAGACGCATGGCGTTCTGCATGGCACGCTTCATGGCACGGCGGAACATGATCCGCTTTTCCAGCTGCTGGGTGATGGAGTCGGCGATCAGCTTGGCATCGACTTCAGGCTTGCGCACTTCTTCGATGTTGACCGCGACAGGCACGCCCAACTTGGCAGCCAGATCCTTCTTCAGCTTTTCGATGTCTTCGCCTTTCTTGCCGATCACCACACCCGGACGTGCCGAGTAGATGGTGATGCGTGCGTTTTTGGCGGGACGCTCGATCACGACGCGGGACACCGCGGCGTTCTTGAGCTTGGCTTTCAGGTACTCGCGAACCTTGATGTCTTCGGCCAGCATGCCCGCGAAGTCGCGATTGCTGGCGTACCAGCGGCTGGACCAGTTACGGCTGACCGCCAGGCGGAAGCCGGTAGGATGGATTTTCTGTCCCATAGTCTTCCTTCAGGCTCAGTTGCCCACCGTCACGTAGATGTGACAGGTCGGTTTGCTGATGCGGTTGCCGCGACCTTTGGCGCGAGCCGTGAATCGCTTGAGCGTGGTGCCCTGCTCGACGTGAATGGTTTTCACCTTCAGTTCGTCGATGTCGGCACCGTCGTTGTGTTCAGCGTTGGCGATGGCAGACTCCAGAGCCTTCTTGACGATGCCCGCAGCTTTTTTCTGCGTGAATGTCAGGATCTGCAGGGCCTGGTCCACCTTTTTGCCGCGAATCAGGTCCGCCACCAGACGGCCTTTGTCGACCGACAGGCGAACGCCGCGAACAATTGCGCGTGTTTCCATGGTGTGTCCTTACTTCTTGGCTTTCTTGTCGCCGGGATGACCCTTGAACGTGCGGGTCAGCGAGAATTCGCCCAGCTTGTGGCCGACCATCTGATCGGTCACGTAAACCGGCACGTGCTGCTTGCCGTTGTGCACGGCGATCGTCAGTCCGATGAACTCGGGCAGGATCATGGAGCGGCGCGACCAGGTCTTGACGGGCTTTTTGTCCTTGGTGGCCACGGCCTTTTCGACCTTGGCCATCAGGTGGTGGTCAACGAAGGGACCTTTTTTGAGAGAACGAGTCATTTCGTCAACCCCTTACTTCTTGCGACGCGACACGATCATGTTCTGCGTGCGGCGGTTGTTACGGGTACGGTAACCCTTGGTCAGGTTGCCCCACGGATCGACCGGCGGCATGCCGGTACCGGTACGACCCTCACCACCACCGTGCGGGTGATCGATCGGGTTCATGGCCACACCGCGAACGGTCGGACGGATACCCATGTGACGCTTCACACCGGCCTTGCCCAGCTGACGCAGGCTGTGCTCGGTGTTGGAGGCTTCACCAATGGTGGCACGGCAATCCACATGGATCTTGCGCACTTCACCCGAACGCATACGCACTTGAGCGTAGACGCCTTCACGGGCCAGCAGCACGGCAGAGGCACCGGCGGAACGGGCGATCTGCGCGCCCTTGCCAGGCTTGAGCTCGATGCAGTGAATGGTCGAACCCACCGGGATGTTGCGGATCGGCAGCGTGTTGCCCACACGGATGGGCGACTCGGAGCCGCTCAGCAGCGTCGCACCGACTTCCACCCCACGCGGGGCGATGATGTAGCGACGTTCGCCATCGGCGTAGCACAGCAGCGCAATGTGTGCGGTGCGGTTCGGGTCGTATTCCAGGCGCTCCACCTTGGCGGGGATGTTGTCCTTGTTGCGGACAAAATCGACCACACGGTAGTGGTGACGGTTACCACCGCCCTTGTGACGGACCGTGATGTGACCATTGTTGTTGCGACCGGCCTTCTGGAACTTGGGCTCCAGCAGGGGTGCATAGCCGGAGCCCTTGTGCAGGGTCTCGCGGGTGACCTTCACCATGCCGCGACGGCCAGGTGAAGTGGGTTTCATCTTGATGACTGCCATGATCAGACGGCCTCCCCACCAAAGTTGATTTCCTGGCCAGCCTGCAGGGTCACGTAGGCTTTGCGAACGTGGTCACGACGGCCCACGGTCTTGCCGAAACGCTTGGCTTTGCCCTTCTGGTTCAGGACGTTGACGTCTGCCACCTTCACGTTGAACAGCTGCTCCACGGCGGCCTTGATTTCGAGCTTGGTGGCGTCTTGCAACACCTTGAACAGAACGGTGTTGTTCTTTTCGGCCACCTGGGTGGCCTTTTCCGACACGATCGGCGCCACCAGCACCTGCATCAGGCGGCCTTCGTCAAACTGGACGTTGCTCATGCGAACATCTCCTTGAGTTTGTCGATGGCACCCTTGGTGACGATCACTTTCTTGTAGTGAACCAGCGACAGCGGATCGGCGTAGCGAGGCTCCAGCACCAGCACGTGGGGCAGGTTGCGCGAGGCCAGGTACAGGTTCTCGTCGATTTCATCGGCGATGACCAGCACGGACTTCAGGTTCATGGCCTTGAACTTGTCGGCCAGCTGCTTGGTCTTGGGGGCTTCCACCTTGATGGAATCCACCACAGCCAGGCGTCCTTCGCGAACCAGTTGCGAGAAGATGGAGGCCATACCGGCGCGATACATCTTCTTATTGAGCTTCTGGCTGAAGTTTTCGTCTGGGCTGTTCGGGAAGGCCTTACCGCCTCCGCGCCAGATCGGGGAAGACGTCATACCAGCACGGGCGTTGCCAGTGCCTTTCTGGCGGAACGGCTTCTTGGTGCTATGCTTGACCGTGGCACGATCTTTCTGCGCACGGGTACCTTGGCGGGCGTTGGCCTGGTAGGCCACCACCAGCTGATGAATCAGCGATTCGTTGTAGTCACGACCGAAAAGGGTATCGGGCACTTCCACGGTGGAAGCGGCCTGGCCCTGGTCGTTCAGGAGTTCAACTTGCATCAGTTCGCTCCTTTGCTGGCAGCTTTGACGGCGGGACGCACGGTGACGAAGCCCCCCTTGGAACCCGGAACGGCGCCTTTGATCAGCAGCAGCTGACGCTCGGCATCGACACGCACCACATCCAGATTCTGGGTGGTCACAGTCTCGTCGCCCATGTGGCCGGTCATTTTCTTGCCCGGGAACACGCGACCTGGGTCCTGCGCCATGGAGATGGAGCCCGGCACATTGTGCGAACGGCTGTTGCCGTGGGAGGCACGCTGCGAGGCAAAGTTGTGGCGCTTGATGGTGCCGGCAAAGCCTTTACCGATGGAGGTGCCCTGCACATCCACCTTCTGGCCAGCGGCAAACAGCTCGGCCACAGGCAGCACGGAACCGGCGGCAAATTTGCCAGCGGTTTCAGCGCTCACGCGGAATTCCTTGAGGATTTCACCGGCTTCCACACCGGCTTTGGCCAGGTGACCGGCCTCGGCCTTGGTCACGCGGCTGGCGCGACGCTTGCCGTATGCCACTTGCAGGGCATCATAGCCATCATGGGCTTGGGTTTTGACTTGTGCCACGCGGTTGTTGGACACGTCCACCACCGTGACAGGCACTGCGTCCCCGTCTTCGGTGAAAAGGCGCATCATGCCCACCTTGCGGCCCAACAACCCGAGAGAGTTGTTCAGACTCATTGTTTTCTCCGTTCCTGACTGCAATTGGCCAGGTCTGATGATGATAAATCTTCGCCTCAAAAAGCTGCGAAGCCCTCGAGTGTAACTCGAGGGCCAGGAAAATGCAAGAGCTGTGTGTTTACTGCAACTTGATTTCCACGTCCACACCGGCCGGCAGGTCCAGCTTCATCAGGGCGTCGACCGTCTTGTCGGTCGGGTCGACGATGTCCATCAGACGCTGGTGGGTGCGGATTTCGAACTGGTCACGGCTGGTCTTGTTGACGTGCGGTGAACGCAGGATGTCAAAACGCTTCATGCGGGTCGGCAGGGGCACAGGGCCCTTGACGATCGCACCGGTGCGCTTGGCAGTTTCCACGATTTCGGCGGCCGAGGTGTCGATCAGCTTGTAATCGAATGCCTTCAGGCGGATACGGATCTTTTGCTTGCTCATGATCGGTACCCTTATCAGTCGAGAATCTTGGCAACCACACCGGCGCCGACGGTGCGGCCGCCTTCGCGGATGGCGAAACGCAGGCCTTCTTCCATGGCGATCGGGGCGATCAGCTTGACGGTGATCGACACGTTGTCGCCGGGCATGACCATTTCCTTG
>JAUVYR010000029.1 GCA_030602985.1 Burkholderiales bacterium | reverse complement strand
GCGCTGGGCACGACCACCATCTGGTGACCGGCGCGATGCCACTTGGCGACCCGCTTGGCGACGTTGCGAATGCGTTCGGTGGAACCCATGCTGGTCCCGCCGTATTTGTGAACGATCAGTGCCATGTGTTGTAAGTCAGCGCCGGAGAAAAACATTTTTGCGTGGCCGGCAACCTGACGCAAAGCCTGTGATTATAGATTCGGCGCTGGGCCGGGGTCAAAAACCAGTGTGCCCCCCTGGCGCCGAACGCTTCCCAATCCGACTTTCAGCGCGATGTCGTGCCCGCGTGTGGTGCAAGCCGTGATCTGCCGCAACAAGGCTTGCAGCTGGGCATCGCTGGCCTGACGCGCCCCCACCAGTCGCAGCCAGTAACGCAACACATTCGCCTGGCGCTGGGGACTCAGGGCCTGCAGTGCGCATATCGACGGCGGGTCACCGACCTGATCCAGATCGATCCGTGCCAGATCTTCCAGCAGTGCCTGCGCCTGGGCCGCGTGGCGAGCGGTTCGAGCCAGCATCGGCGCCCCGCCTGGAAAGCCCTGTTCCCAGGCCGGCAACACCTGATGACGAATGCGGTTGCGGGTAAAGCGGAGATCCGCGTTCGTCGGGTCCTCGATGAACGGTATGCCATGGGCATGCAACCACTCGCGCAGCGCCCGGCCGGACACAGCCAGCCACGGGCGCAGAAAACACACACCATGACGCTCCACGCGCGCGGGCATGGCCGACAGGCCCGGCAAACCGGCACCCCGTGACAACGCCAGCAGCACGGTTTCGGCCTGATCCTCCAGATGCTGGCCCAACAGCACCGCGCTGGCCCCATGCTGCTGGGCCAGCAGCGCCAAGGCGGGGTAACGCGCATCGCGGGCCACAGCTTCCAGACTGTCGCCGCTCTGTACTTGGACCGGCACGTGCTGTACCTGCAAGGGAATGCCTCGCTCGGCACAGAACGCCTTGGCATGGGCCTCGAATTCAGCTGCCGCGGCTTGCAACCCATGGTTGATGTGGAGGGCCACCACCCGCTGGGGCCAGACCTGCCAGGCCGCAAGCAACAAGGCGGTGGAGTCCGCCCCGCCGCTGAAAGCCACCGCCAGCGGCGCTTCGCGGTCGGGCAGAGCCAACTCACGCAAGGCCTGCAGGCCCGGATGGTTCGAGCAGTCGATAGACACGGGGCCAGCGCCCACGCGTTCAGGCCTTGCGGCTGTCCGCCTTGGTGTCGCTGAAACGGCCGTAGCTGTTGATGCGCGCATAACGGCGCTCCACCAGCTCCTTGGGCTTGAGGTCAGCGACCTGACGGTAAGCGTCGTTAAGCGCCCGCTTGAGGAACGATGCCATCTGCTTGGGGTCGCGGTGTGCGCCACCCACCGGCTCGTTGACGATCTTGTCCACCAGACCGAGTGCCTTGAGACGATGGGCCGTGATGCCCAGGGCCTCGGCGGCGTCCGACGCCCGCTCGCTGGTCTTCCAGAGGATGGACGCACAACCTTCCGGGCTGATCACCGAATACACGGAATACTGGAGCATCAACACCTGATCGGCCACAGCAATGGCCAGCGCGCCACCGGAGCCACCTTCGCCAATGATGGTGGAGATGATGGGCACTTCCAGCTGGGCCATTTCAAAAATGTTGCGGCCGATCGCCTCGGACTGGCTGCGCTCCTCGGCATCGATGCCCGGGAAGGCGCCGGGCGTATCCACAAACGTGAACACAGGCAGCTTGAACTTCTCGGCCAGCTTCATCAGCCGCAAGGCCTTACGATAGCCCTCCGGGCGGGTCATACCGAAGTTGCGCGCGGTGCGCTCCTTGGTGTCACGGCCCTTCTGGTGACCCAGCACCATGCACGGCTGGCCATTGAACCGCGCCAGGCCGCCGACGATGCTGAGGTCGTCCGAGAAGTGCCTGTCGCCGTGCAGCTCGACAAAGTGGGTGAACACGTCACGCACATAGTCCAGCGTGTAGGGTCGGTCGCTGTGGCGGGCGATCTTGGTGACCTGCCAAGGCGTCAGATTGCTGTAGATGTCTTTGGTGAGCTGCTGGCTTTTCTTGCTCAACTGCTCGATTTCCTCGGAAATGTCCACGGCCGACTCGGTCTGGACATAACGCAGTTCTTCGATTTTGGTTTCCAGCTCCGCGATGGGCTGCTCGAAATCCAGAAAGGTTTTTTTCGCCAAGGGAAACTCCTGGGGTCTTTTTTGCCGTTGCCGGGTCAGTAAGCGACCGGCACCGGATCCAACGATCGCCAAATATACCAAGTTGCCACGCTGCAGTACGGTGCCCAGGCGGTGGCCACCTCGCGGGCATCGCTGCGACTCACCGGGTCACCCGAGAAATAACTCTGGCTGATGCCCCGGATCAGTCCGACATCGTCGAGCGGCAGCACATTGGGCCGCATGAGGTAAAAAATCAGGAACATCTCAGCCGTCCAGCGGCCAATGCCACGGATGGCGACCAACTGCTTGACGATGGCCTCGTCATCCATGGCCTGCCAGGCTTCTGGCCGCAGTGTGCCATTGTCGAAATGCAGGGCCAGGTCCACCAGATACTCGACCTTGCGGGCACTCAGGCCTGCCGCCCGCATGTCGTCCACCTTCAGGCGCAACAACTGCGCCGGCTCCATCTGGGGCATGAGGGCAGCAAACCGGTCCCAGACCGCCTGCGCCGCCTTGACGGAAATCTGCTGGCCGATCACGCTACGCGCCAGCGTGGTGAACGGATCCCCGCGGGACTGCAGGGAAACGTTGGGAAACTGGGGAATGAGCTTGTTCATCACACGGTCGTGCCGCATGAGATGGTCGCAGGCGTCGGTCCAGTAAGCGGGCGCGAGCAAGGTCATGAATGCCTCACACCCGTTCCCAGGTGGTGCCGGACGGTCCGTCCTTGAGCACCACGCCCTGCCCCAGCAAGGCCTGACGTATGGCATCGGCTTGCGCCCAGTTCTTGGCGGCTTTGGCCGCCGCACGGGCCGCGATCTGGGCTTCAATGGCGGCGACATCCAGCCCTTCGGCCGAACCCGCCTGGAGAAAAGCCTTCGGGTCTTCCTGCAACAAACCCAGCGTGGCGCCGAGGGCCTTCAGCAACCCCGCCAGCGCCGCCGAACGCGACCGGTTGACCTCACCCGCCAGTTCAAACAGCACTGCCACGGCTTCCGGTGTGCCGAAATCCTCGTCCATGGCGGCTTTGAAGCGGGCAGCATGGGGTTCAGCCCAGTCCATCGCCACATCAGCCGCCGGCGCAACCGCATCCAGCGCCGTGTACAGGCGCTTCAGCGCTGAGCGGGCGTCGTCGAGGTGGGCGTCGCTGTAGTTCAGCGGGCTGCGGTAATGCGCTCGAAGAATGAAAAAGCGCACGGTTTCCGCGTCGTACTTCTGCAGGACTTCGCGGATGGTGAAGAAGTTGCCCAGGCTCTTGGACATCTTTTCGTTGTCCACCCGCACGAAACCGTTGTGCATCCACACAGTCGCCAGGGGCTGACCGGTCGCGCCCTCGCTCTGGGCGATCTCGTTCTCGTGGTGCGGGAACTGCAGATCGGCGCCACCGCCGTGGATGTCGAAGCTCTCACCCAACATTTCGCAGCTCATGGCCGAGCACTCGATGTGCCAGCCCGGGCGGCCCTGACCGTAGGGGCTGTCCCACTTGGCCTCGTCCGGCTCGCTGGCCTTGGCGGCTTTCCAAAGCACGAAATCCAGCGGGTCGTGCTTGCCATCATCCACGGCCACGCGCTCCCCAGCGCGCAGGTCGTCCAGGCTTTTGCCCGATAGCTTACCGTAGCCATCAAACTGGCGAACAGCATAGTTCACATCACCATTGGCGCTGCGGTAGGCCAGGCCCTTGCGTTCCAGTTTCCCGATCAGGTCCAGCATCTGTGGCACGTAGTCCATGGCACGGGGCTCGTGCGTGGGTCGCTCGATCTTCAGGGCGTCGGCGTCCTCGTGCAGAGCGTCCACCATGCGGTCGGTGAGGTGGCGGATGGTTTCGCCGTTCTTCAGAGCCCGAGCGATGATCTTGTCATCGATGTCGGTCACGTTGCGGACGTAAGTCACGCGGTAGCCACTGGCCTTGAGCCAGCGCTGCACCACATCAAATGCCACCATGGACCGGGCGTGACCCAGGTGGCACAGATCGTAGACCGTCATGCCGCAGACATACATGCGGACATGCCCAGGCTCCAGCGGCGCGAAGGTGTCCACGCGACGCGTCAACGAGTTGTAGATACGCAATGTCATCAGGGGAGGCAGGGGTGAAAACCCCTCAGATACAATCTTTCGAGTATATCGGGGTCGCCCGTCCTGCCACATGAAACCCATCGCCCCCTCAGCTTTTCAATTGTCATCCCTTGCCCCCCTGACCAACCGCTTGCGCTATGGATTGCTGGTCGTCTGTCTCGCCGTCGTCGCTGGAGCGAGTGTGGCCGTGCATGCGCAAAACGCCCCATACGACCGTGTGGAGCGACTGCTCAATGCCGGCGAGCTGACGCTGGCCCTCAATGAAGCAGAGGCCTGGCTGAGTCAACAGCCCCGAGACCCGCAAATGCGCTTTATGCAAGGGGTGATCCAGAAGCAGCAAGGCGATCTGGCATCGGCTCGTGCAACGTTCACGCAGTTAACCCGCGAGTTCCCCGAATTGCCTGAACCTCACAACAACCTGGCCGTGCTGGACGCGGCCGAGGGACGCCTGCACGACGCCCTGCGTTCGCTGGAAACCGCCATACGGCTCAACCCGGCTTACGGAACGGCCCACCGCAACCTGGGTGATGTCTACCTTCGCCTGGCCGCGGACGCTTACCGAACCGCCCTGCTCCAGAGCGGAGGAACCGACCTGGCGGTCCAGCATCTCCAATCCATCGAACGCCTGATGGCTGCCCCCTCTCGTTAATTTGGAACTGACACCGATGAGCCTCTTCATTTCACGACGTGCCTGGCATGGCATGCTAGCCGTCCTGCTTCTGGCCTCTATGCCCCTCACTGCTGCCTGGGCGCAAAACCCGGCCCCCCGCGTGTCCCTTGAAACCAGCTTGGGGGTGATCGTGCTGGAACTGGATGCCGAGAAAGCCCCGGTCACGGTGGCCAATTTCATCCAGTACGTCCGAGAGGGCCATTACGACGGCACCATCTTTCACCGCGTGATCTCCAATTTCATGATTCAAGGGGGCGGATTCACGCCCAACATGCAGCAAAAACCCACGCGCGCCCCGATACCGCTGGAGTCCCGCAATGGCCTGCGCAACACCACTGGCACCATTGCCATGGCGCGCACCCAAGTGCCCGATTCGGCCACTGCCCAGTTTTTCATCAACGTGAAAGACAACGATTTTCTTGACCAGGCCAACTCACGTGACGGACACGGCTACACCGTATTTGGCCGCGTCGTCAGCGGTATGGATGTGGTCGAGAAAATCCGCACCGTCCCCACGTCACGCCGTGGCATGCACAGCGATGTGCCGGTCACTCCTGTCACCATCATCAAAGCCACTCTGGAGAACTGAAACATGGCCAACCCACAAGTTGAACTGCATATCACCGGCCACGGGGTCATCACGATCGAACTGAACGAAGACAAAGCGCCCAAGTCCACCGCCAATTTTCTGGCTTACGTGAACAGCGGCCACTACAACAACACCATCTTCCACCGGGTCATCGACGGCTTCATGATCCAAGGCGGCGGCTTCGAGCCCGGCATGAAGCAGAAGCCCACGCTGGAACCGATCGAAAACGAAGCCAACAACGGCCTCAAAAACGAGCGTTACACGCTGGCGATGGCGCGCACACAGGCGCCTCACTCCGCGACAGCGCAGTTTTTCATCAATGTGGCCGACAACGGTTTCCTGAACCACACCGCCCCGTCCATGCAGGGCTGGGGATACGCTGTCTTCGGCAAAGTGGTGGCTGGCACCGACATCGTGGATGCCATCCGTGGCGTGAAAACCGGCCGCAAAGGCTTCCACGATGACGTACCGCTGAACGACGTGGTCATCGAAAAGGCGGTTGCCCTCTGAACACCTGCCCCACAATGGAGGCCCGACCCGATTGGCATCGGGTCGACTTCATTTCGGATCTCCACCTGCAGACCAGCGAACCCGACACCGCGTCGGCCTTTCTGGACTATCTGGCTGCGGGTGACTTCGATGCCCTGTTCATTTTGGGCGATCTCTTCGAGGTGTGGATTGGTGACGACGTCCTTCTGGCTGACCCGACCCACCCTGACCACCATTTTCTACACACGGTGGTGAGTGCCTTGCGACGGGCGAGTGCGCATGCAAGCCTGTTTTTCATGCATGGCAACCGCGATTTTCTCGTCGGACAGGCGTTTGCCCAGGCCAGTGGGATGACCCTGCTGCCGGACCCTTGCGTGCTTCAGCGTGGTGTTCATCGTTGGCTATTGAGTCACGGAGATGCCTGGTGTCTGGAAGACCGGGATTACCTGCGCTTTCGCGACACGGTGCGGCAACCGGATTGGCAAGCCCGATTTCTGGCGCAGCCGCTGCCGCAGCGCGATGCGATCGCACGTGAATTGCGCATGCAGAGCCAGCAACACCAGCAGACCATCCTGGACCGAGGCCGGCCATTTGCCGATGTGGACGCCACGCTGGCACTGGAATGGCTGACCCGTACCCGTTGCAGCCAGCTGATTCATGGACACACCCACCGACCTGGGCGGCATGTCCTGGCTGAGGGGTATGCGCGCATCGTGCTGAGCGACTGGGATGCCAACGCCCACCCGCCCCGACTCGAAACACTGTCTTTGCTGGCAGACGATCAACTGGTGCGCCTGCCGATACAACCATGAATGCCGCGCGCTGGTGGCGAAAAGCACGGAACAGCCGCTGGGGACGCGCCCTGCAACGATGGGTGGGACGCCCACCTGCCATCCCTGACCGACTGTGGCAACGCGTGCTGGAGCGCCATGATTTCCTGGTTGCGCGGTCGGCGCATGAACAGGCTGCGCTCAAGACCCTGTGCGAACATTTCCTGGCCCAAAAAGAGTTCACGGGTGCCCAGGGGCTGGTGGTCCATGACGAAATGGCCCTCACCATCGCCGCGCAAGCCTGCCTGCCCTGGGTTCACTGGGGTTTGCCCGGTCTGGATTGGTATGCAGGCTTTGTCGGGATCGTGGTCTACCCGGATGAAGCCGTGGCCACCCGAACCGTGGCCGATCGCGCGGGCGTCGTGCACCAGTATCAGGAAATCCTGGCTGGTGAAACCTTGCACGGTGGCCCGGTCATGGTGGCCTGGTCCCATGTGGTCAATGCCAGTGACCGTGCCATGCAGGGGCATAACGTGGTGATTCACGAATTTGCCCATCAAATCGACATGCGCTACAAAGGCCGCTTTGAAGAACCGAACGGCTGCCCGCAACTGCCCCGCGGCTACCTGGGGCTCAGTGCGTGGGAAGGGGTACAGCGCTGGCATCACGACTGGCAGGGAGCCTACCAGCGATTTGTAGCCCAGGTAGAGATGGCTGAGCGTTTTGGCTCAGCCCCCCCCTGGTTGGACGGGTATGGAGCGCAGTCACCCGCCGAGTTTTTTGCCGTGGCTTGCGAAGCCTACTGGGTCAACCGATCCGCGTTTCAGACCCACTTCCCTGAATTAACCCAACTGCTCGACGCCTTCTTCCGGCATCCAGGCTGAATCTCAGCGACGCAACAGCGCTTTAAGTGCCGCCTGCAGACGCCGGGCGGGCTCAGCGGCGTGGGGAGTGGCCAGCACCACAGCGGCATCATGGGCCCAGGTTTGCGCCGGCGATGGGTCATTGCGACGGGTCAGCAACTGCAATTGCAGGGCGCGACGTGCGTCCAGGTAAGCCGCAGGGGTGGGTACTTCTGCAGCCATCTCCAGGCGCAACAAGGCCACCTCTGCTGAGGCTGCATCGGCCACCACGGGTTGCGTCAGCGCTTGCACCCAGGCGGTGCGCGCCGAAGCAGAGGATTTGCCGCCAAGCGCCTGTGCGGCAGGCACTTGCTCCGGACTGCGATGTTGCCAGGCGTTCAGGAGTTGCACCACGGCCTCGCCATGGGCCTGTGCAGCGAGCTTGCGCAACGCGAGTTCGGCCTGCTCCAAGGCCTGGCGTTGGGCGCGGAATGCAGCATCACCCAGGCGAGGACCACGCGGAGCCCGAGGCTCACGTAGCAACTCCCGCTCTTGGCGATGGCTGGGGCGGACCTCTCGACCGACAGGCTTGCGGGCAGCCGGCTGGGCTTTTTGCATACCGGGTCGGTCATCGCCGCGCATGGCCACCAATTTCCTGGCTGCGGCGGGCTGGGGTACGGGTGAATCCGTCGCGGCCTCAGCACCGGACGGTTCAGATACCGACTCTGCCACATCGGCAGCAGGCTCACCGTGCTGGACCTGCTGAAGTGAAGACATGGCTTCGCGAATGCGCTGGGCATCGCCGGACGCAATGGCGGCATCCACCGCCTTGACTGCATCGAGCACACGCTTGTCAGTGACACTCAGGGCCTCGGCTTCTCGTTCACGGCTGGCCGATTTGCGGGCGAATGCTTCGTCGATCGGCTGACGGAAGGCTTCCCAGAGTTTTTGCTCCTGTCGGCGGTCCAGGGGCACTGCATGCGCTTCCTGCTGCCATTGTTGCTGCAGGGCCTTGACGGCCTCCAGGCGCAGGACAGGCGCCTGCCCCAGGTGACGAGCTTCTTCAATCAGGGCATGCCGGCGCGCCACACTGGCGGCCTGTTCGGCTTCCAGACGAACATGGGCCTGTGACATGGCCTGTTTCCACTGCGGCTGCAATTCAGCGAACAGTTTTTCGCTCAGATGCCCCGACTGACGCCAGCGTTCAGCGAATGCGTGCAGGTCACGAATTTGTTGCTTCCAGTCATTTGAATCGGCATGTGACTGCGTCCATGCCTGGACTTCAGCGATCAAGGCGAGACGTTGTGCCCGGCTGGACTCATTCTGCTGCTTGATCTGGCTCAGCCAAGCCTCGACACCCTTGTAAGCTTCGTTGCAGGCTTCGTCAAATTTTTTCCAGAGCGCGTGATTGGGCTGGCCGCCCTGATCGGTGGCCTTCCACTGCTCGCGTAATTGGCGCAAGGTGTCTTGCAGTTTTCGGCCACCCGGGCGCTGACCTTCCGGTGCCTGGGTCAGGCCCACCGCTTTGGCCAGCAATTCTTCGCGCAGCTGGTCGGCGCGCCAGCGTTGCCAGCCTTCGAGTTCGCCGGCCTTACTCAGTGCGGCCTGCACCTCTTGCTCCAGTGCCGGCCGAATGAATCGACCATGCTCCTTGAGCTGCTGCCGAAGCTGGGCTGCGGCCTTGGGTGCGGTCTTGGCATGCCCTTCTGCAATCTCAGCAGACAGAGCCTGCAAGGCGGCCTGGACCACCTGCTCGGCCTGGGCACGCCGGGCGGTGGCTTCGGCGCTGTCGGCGGCAGGCGCCGGCGCCGACTCACCCCGAGCAGCACGCAATTCTTCAGCCCAGACGGGCACGGCGGGCAGTAGAGCTGCGGCGTCCTGCGATGCAGCCACCGCTTGCTGCAGAGCCGCCTGGAAGGCCTCCCAGACCACCTGCAACTGCACCTGGGCATTCTGCAACTGCGTGGGGAATCGCGGCTCCACACTGGCCCACTCCGATTCGCTCACCAGCGATGTGGCGCGTGCTTGCCACTCGCTCACATCCGCCTGCAACTGGGGCAAGGATGCCTGGGCTTCCGTCCAGGATTTGGTAGACAGGACTTCGATACGCTGAGCCAGCAGGACCGCCGCTTCACGTTCGACATGGACACGATGCTGCAGATCTTCGACCGCTTTCATCCGCTCCGCCAGTGCCTGCTTCAACCCGGCCAGAGGTTCGCGCGACAAGGGTGCCCCCGCCTTGGCGGCATCGCGTTGCCATGCCATGGCATCAGCGAGGTTGAGGCGAGGAGAATCCAGCAACTGTTGCGCCTTGGCGGCCCATTCGGCAGCCATGGCATCCTGCACACGGGCGCGGCGCAAATCATCCAGCTTTTCCTTCACGACCTTGGCAGCGCCTTTGTCGCGATGGGACATTTCGCGAAATACGTCGGCCAGCCGATCCTCGGCCGGTTCAGTGCCTAGCCACTCGCGCAGGCGGGCAGCACGCTCTCCCGAGGTGGGTGCAGAAAACGCACCACCCGTCAGGGCGTCGAGTTGAGCAAGATCAAGCGGCGAGGAAGCAGAAGTGGCAGCGGGGGTCACGGTCGGTATAGGTAAGCACAAACCTCTATTGTCGCCCTTTTTCAGGCGTCATCCGACCCACAGATCCAGGGGAGGGTCATGAACCAGCGCCTTGAGAATATCGCTGCGCGTCACGAAGCCCACGTTCTGGCCTTCGGGACCCACCACAGGCAAACCCTGCAGACCGGTGTCCAGGAGCACGCGGGCCAGCCGGCGCAAATCGGTCTCGGGGGTCGCACAGGGGACAGGCGTGATCATCACCTCGGTCACGGGTTGGGACATCAAGGCCAGCCAAGCCAGCGCCAGACCGTCCGGTCGGGGCAAGCGGTCCGGCTGCATCAGCTCCGCACGACTCAGCAGACCCATCACGTCGCCCCGCTCATCCACCACGGCGGCCTGGCCAATGCCATGATCGTAGAGCGTCCACCAGCCCTGACGCACCGTGGCATCCGCAGGCACCGTGATGGGATGGGCCGTCATGACCTCGGCAACCGTCTGCAAGGGTTTACGGACCGGCAAGGGTTTCTGGACTTGACCGTAGGCCGTCAAGGCCTGCGTCACACGCCGTTCAGGGTCTGCACCCGACTCATGGGAAGGTGGTTGCGGCAGGGTGCGGTCCAGATCCGGCTGCAAGGCTCGCGAACGAGAGGCCCGCAGCGCAGGAGCGACCTTGCGCAGATCCTCCATGGGACCGCGATACATCAACCCCGACGTGCCGTAAATCGCGAACATGGCTCACCTCTCTGGGGAGCATTATGGTCGCTTGCGTGCCATCAGGGAAGAAAAAGCGCCTGCAGATCGCTCAGGAAGTCAAATCCCCGCTCGGTAGGGCGCACGCTGCCGCCCTCATCGACCAGCCAGCCTTGCTGGACGGCCTCCAGCAGAGCCTGGGTGAGCACCGTGACCGGCAAGCCTGTGCGTTCGCTGAACAACGACAAGGCAAATCCCTCGCGCAGGCGAAGCGCATTGAGCATGAATTCGAACGGCAGGTCAGCGGGTGACACTTCGGTCTCAGACGCACAGGGCTGACCTTGCAGGGCGTGGTCCATGTACAGACGGGGCTCGCGCCAGCGCACCTGGCGCAGAATGCGGTGGGCAAAACTCAGCTTGCCGTGGGCCCCGGCACCGATGCCGAGGTAGTCGCCAAACTGCCAGTAGTTGGTGTTATGCCAGCAACGGTGGCCCGGTCGGGCATAGGCGGACACTTCGTAGCGCTCCATGCCCACGTCGCCGGTGCGCTGGGTGATGAGGTCCAGCATGTCCCAGGCGGTGTCGTCGTCGGGCAGCTCCGGGGGGTGCTTGGCGAAAAAGGTGTTGGGCTCGAGCGTCAGGTGGTAGACCGACAAATGGGGCGGCTGGAACGACAAAGCGGTGTCCAGATCGCTCGCCAGTTCATCGAGCGTCTGACCTGGCAGGGCGTACATCAGATCCAGATTGAAGGTGCGGAAATGGGCCGCGACTTCTTCCAGCGCCGCGCGCGCCTGAGACCCGTCGTGGACCCGACCAATCGCTTTCAGATGCCGATCGTTGAATGACTGTACCCCCACACTGAGTCGCGTGACACCGGCCTCGCGAAAAGCTTTGAACCGGTCTTTTTCAAAAGTACCGGGGTTGGCTTCGAGGGTGATTTCGGCGTCCGCTTCGAGTCTCAGCAGGCTGCGAATGTCGGACAGCAGGCGGTCGATGGCCTCGGGCGGGAAAAGGCTGGGTGTCCCGCCGCCAATGAACACGCTGTGCACCGTGCGCCCCCAGATCAGTGGCAGGCTGGACTCGAGGTCGGCACGCAAGGCCTGTAAGTAGCGCTCCCAAGGCATGTCGCCAGCCTCACCACGGGCTGCCCCCCATTCATGCGAGTTGAAATCGCAGTAAGGGCACTTTTTGAGACACCAGGGCAGGTGCACATACAGGCTCAGCGGTGGTAAGGCCGTCAGCGCCAGCTGACCTGGGCGGTACAGCTTCAGTACCTGACCGTCAATCGTGGGCATACCAGCGTTCGCGCATGAGTTCCAGCATGGCCCGGGCAGCCTTGCCCCGGTGGCTGTGGGCGTTTTTCACCTCGGTGGGCAGCTGGGCAAACGTCTGCCCAAAGGAAGGGACCCACATCACCGGGTCGAAGCCAAAGCCGTTGTCCCCGACCGGAGTTTCAGTGATGCGACCGCTCACGCGGCCCGTCGCCACCAGGGGCTCAGGATCGTCGGCTGAGCGGACGGCGACCAGTGTGCTGACCAGCGCCGCGCGGCGGTTGGTCATGCCTTGCATCTGCTCCAGCAAGGCCTTCACGTTGTTGTGGTCGCCCTTTTCGTAACCGAATCGGGTCGCGTAATAGGCCGTATCGACACCCGGCTGGCCGCCGAACGCATCCACACAAAGGCCAGCATCGTCGGCCATGGCAGGCAGCCCGCTGGCCACACTGGCGTGGCGGGCCTTGGCCAGGGCGTTTTCGACAAAGGTGCGGTGCGGCTCCGGGGCTTCAGGAATGCCGAGCTCTGCCTGGCGAACCAACCGCACCCCCAGCGGCTCGAACATGGCCTGCAATTCGGCCAGCTTGCCTGCGTTGTTGGAGGCCAGAACCAGGGTCTGTGCAACGGACATCGCTGGACCTCAGGCCACTTCAGCACCTGCCAGGGCTGCCTTTTGCAGGGTGATCAGCTCGCTAATGCCCTGGTCAGCCAGCTGTAGCAGCCGATTCATCTCGTCGCGGGTGAAGGCCACCCCTTCGGCGGTGCCCTGCACTTCCACGTAATGCCCGGCACCGGTCATGACCACGTTCATGTCGGTGTCACAGCCCGAATCTTCCACATAGTCCAGGTCCAACACCGGCACACCCTGCACGATGCCGACTGAAATCGCCGCCACCGGATGCAGGATGGGGGAGCGCTCCAACTTGCCTTCGGCCTGCAGCTGGTGCACCGCGTCATGCGCGGCCACATAGGCCCCGGTGATGGCAGCCGTGCGGGTGCCGCCATCGGCCTGCAGCACATCGCAATCCAGGGTCAGGGTGCGCTCACCGAGCAATCGCAAGTCAAACACCGCCCGCAAGGAACGGCCGATGAGCCGCTGGATTTCCTGGGTCCGACCGCTTTGCTTGCCTTTGGCGGCTTCGCGGGCACTGCGGGTGTGGGTCGCTCGGGGCAGCATGCCGTACTCGGCTGTCACCCAGCCTTCGCCCGTACCCTTCTGGTGCGGCGGCACCTTGTCCTCCAGGGAAGCCGTGCACAGCACGCGGGTATCGCCGAATTCGATCAGCACCGACCCCTCGGCGTGCTTGGTGAACTGGCGGGTGATGCGAACCGGTCGAAGCTGGTCCGGACGACGGCCATCGTGGCGCTGGGCAGAAAGTGGATGAGTCATGCAAAGAATGAAGAATCAGGAGGATCGCTTGCGCGGTGCAGTGCGCTGGATGGCGGCGTTGATTTCGGCAATGGAGCGTTCTATCGCTGCGTCATCGAAGTCATCCAGCCCATCCCAGGCATCGGGGTTCACTTCGCCAAATGACGAAGCAAAGGCGTGTGGGTTCAGGTGATTGGCTTCAATGACCTGAGTCGGTTCAAAAGCGTCGGAAGCATCCCACTCGAAACCGATCAACGACACATTATCGCCGTGAAGCCCCCCCCGCGTCACAGCTTCGTCGGCCAGGGTGTTGACCACATCGCGCACTGGCATGCCATAAAGGCTGGCAGCCAGATCCTGGTCGTCTGGCCACATGGACCACAGACCGTCCGAGCACAGCAACAGACGATCCCCAGGCAACAAATCGCTGGGCCCGATGGTGTCAAACAGCGGCAGGGTGTCGCTGCCCAGGCAGGTGAACAGCACACTGCGGTTCAGCCCAGGGGGCAATTCCCGGAACATCTCAGGCTTGTCACTGTAAGAGTGGTCACGTGTGCGCCGGATGAGATGGCCTTGCCGACCCCAGTAAAGTCGGGAATCGCCCGAATGCACGACAAACAAGGCACCATCCTGAATCACAGCCGCCACCAGCGTGGTGCGCGGGTTGTCTTCCATGGCATGTGAATCGGCAAAATCCACGATGGCCTGGTTGGCTTCAAGCAGCGTGGCCGACAAGAAAGCCTTGGGGTCTTGGAGCGCGGGCTGCGCCTGGGCCACAAACTGACGGGTGAAGACCCGGACGGCAATCTCGGCCGCCTTTTCACCTTCCGGATGGCCCCCCATGCCATCGGCCAACACCAGGAGCACCGCACGCCGGGTGTAGGTGTAGCCCAGCCGGTCTTCGTTCAGGGGGCGCCCCCCCTTACGGCTGACCTGATAAACCGAAAATTTCATAAATTGTGAAAGCTCGACCGGTCAGAGGCCTGGGCAGGCGCCGGTGACTTGCTGCCAAGAATCCCGCCGAGACTGAGTTTGAGCTTGTCCACCAGTCCTGGCTGCGTGTAGGTCGGCTCCTCTTCGCGGTTGAGTTCTTTCTGCAAGGCAAACGCCGACTGCGGCCGCGACAGGGGATCGATCGACATGCACCATTGCACCACATCGATCAGGTTGTCGGAATAAACCCCGCGCAGGCGCGTCATGGCCAGGGCGAGACGGTCTTTTTCCTGACGCTGCGGCGCATCGTGCGGGGGATAGCCCTGCATGCAGGAGTACATGCAGGCCCCCACGGCGTAGATATCGGTCCAGGGACCCATGCCGGAACTGCGCTTGTACATTTCGGGAGCCGCAAAACCAGGGGTGTACATGGGCCGCACAAAGTTGCCCTCGGTATTGAGCACCTCGCGAGCCGCACCGAAGTCGATCAGCACTGGCTTGTTGTCCTCGGTGATCAGGATGTTGGCAGGTTTGATGTCCAGGTGCAGCATCTTGTGCTGATGAACAATGCGCAAACCGCGCAGGATTTCATCAAACAAGGATCGAACGGTGGCCTCGCGCAGGATTTTCTTGCGCTTGAGGCCCCGGGCCGTGACGATGAATTCCTGCAGGGACGCCCCTTCCAGATAATTCATCACCATGTAGACGGTTTCGTTTTCGCGGAAGAAATTGAGCACGCTCACCACCGAGGGGTGGGAAATCTGCGCCAGCGCACGACCTTCTTCGAAAAAACTCTTGAGACCCAGGCGGTAGAGAGACAGCTTTTCGGGCGGCACGGATGGCAATAGCTCCCCGGGCTCGCGCACAGCCAGAGCGGAGGGCAGGTATTCCTTCAGCGCGACCTTCTGGCCGGAGCTGTCCTGGGCCAGATACACGACACCAAATCCTCCCGCGGCCACTTGACGAAGGATTCGGTAGCCACCGATGAGTGTGTCCGGGGGCAAGGGGGCGGGTTTGGTCTTTGACATAATCGAAGGATCTGCAACCCCCAACAACGTTGCAATCAGACTGCGAGATTTGAATGCCAGTTTACAGCATGACCGGCTATGCCACCGGTCAAAGTCAGCCACCGTCCGCGGAGTCGGTCGGCACTGTGGCGCCCGTGACACTGGGCATGGAAATCCGGTCGGTCAACAGCCGCTTCCTGGATCTGAGTTTTCGCCTGTCCGATGAGCTGCGTCCCGCCGAGCCGGCTCTGCGCGAAAGCATGGGTAGCCACATCAAACGGGGCAAGGTGGAAGTTCGTGCCTGGCTGGAAGGCCGCTCGGAATCGGGCTGGCGCGCCCCGTCGCTGACGGATCTGCAAAAAATCGTTTCGGTGCAGGACCAGGTGCTGAGCTGGATGCCGCAGGCTCGACCCCTGTCAGTGGCTGAAACGCTCCAGGCACTGGGCAAGTCCCAACCGGCCACCAGCCACCTGGTGCCACCACTGCTCGCGCTCGCTGAGCAGTTGGTCCAGGAATTCATGGAATCCCGTCAACGCGAAGGGGCGCGCCTGGTTGCCATGCTGATGGATCGCGTGAACCAGCTTCGGTCGCTGGCTGCTGATGCCAAACCTCTGATTCCACAGTTGGTGGAGCAGCAGCGTCTGCGCTTCCTGGAGCGCTGGCAGGAAGCCCTGGGCGCAGGCAATGCTGACACCTCTGCTGCCGCCGCGCAAGACCGGGCGCTGAGTGAAGCGACCGCTTATGCCATCCGCATCGACGTGGCCGAGGAACTCACCCGACTGCAGTCGCATCTGGATGAAATTGAACGGCTGCTAGCCAAAGGCGGCGAAGCGGGCAAGCGTCTGGACTTTTTCATCCAGGAACTGCATCGCGAAGCCAACACGCTGGGCAGCAAGTCTTCCAGCCTCGAATTGACCCGCATTTCGGTCGACATGAAAGTGCTGATCGAACAGATGCGTGAACAGGTGCAAAACCTCGAATGACCATGGACTATCCCGGTAATCTGTATGTGGTCGCCGCACCCAGCGGCACGGGCAAATCCAGCCTGGTCAAGGCGCTGCTGGAAGTGGATGCCCGCATGGAGCTGTCGGTCTCCCACACGACACGTGCGCCGCGCGGCCAGGAGATGCATGGACGCGAGTACTATTTCGTCAGCAATGACGAGTTTGACCGGATGGTCATCAACGACGCCTTTGTCGAGTGGGCCAAGGTGCACAACAACCGATACGGCACATCCCGCAAGGCCATCGAGGACAAAATCGCCGCGGGTGCGGACATCGTGCTTGAAATCGACTACCAGGGCGCGATCCAGATCAAGCAGAAATTCCCGAATGCGGTCCTCATTTTCATCCTCCCCCCCAGCTGGGAAGAGTTGCGTTCGCGGCTGATGCGACGCGCAGAGGACAGCGAAGAAGTCATCGAGCTGCGACTGCGCAATGCCAAAGAGGAAGTGGCTCATGTGCATGAGTTCGACTTCGTTATAATCAACGAGATGTTTGAGCGCGCCTTGTTTGATCTCAAGGCGATTGCACATGCTCAACGCCTGAAGGTGATCGCCCAACGTCGAGCGCGAGCCGAAACCTTCAAAGCCCTTCACATTGACTGACCTCTAGATTGGAATTTGCATGGCACGTATCACGGTGGAAGATTGTCTGGAAAAGATTCCCAATCGTTTTCAGCTGGTGCTGGCCGCCACGTACCGCGCCCGCATGCTGAATCAGGGCCACACCCCCAAGATTGAAACCCGCAACAAATCGGGTGTGACCGCCCTTCGGGAAATTGCCGAAGGCAAGGTAGGACTGGAGATGCTGAAGAAGGTCCCCGTCTGATTGTCTGGATCACGCCTTGAAAAGCACCGTCTTGACGGTGCTTTTTGTTTTATTGATCATCTCGATCAACCGGTTTAACTGCTGAAGACGACATTTCTTTCCAACTGCGGCTAAAGTAAGGGTATGACAGAAGATGTGCTGAACGCTCCCACTGCCAGCCCGGCTCAGGCAGCGGCCTCTGCGGCCGCTGCCAGCTTTGCTGCGCTGGAAGCCAAGCTCGACTACCTGTCTCCGGCCGAAATTGAGCTGGTCCGCCAGGCGTACCGTTTTGCCGATGAAGCCCATCTGGGCCAGCTCCGCAAGAGCGGGGACCCTTACATCACCCACCCCATTGCCGTAGCTCAGCAATGCACGGCCTGGAAACTGGACGCCCAGGCCATCTGTGCCGCTCTGATGCACGATGTGCTGGAAGACTGCGGCGTGACCAAGGCGGACATGACCGAACGATTTGGCACCCACATCGCCGAACTCGTGGATGGGCTCACCAAGCTCGACAAGCTGGAGTTTCACAGCCGGGAACACAATCAGGCGGAATCGTTTCGCAAGATGCTGCTGGCCATGGCACGCGATGTGCGCGTCATCCTCATCAAACTGGCCGACCGCACCCACAACATGCGCACCATGAGCGATATGCCGCGCAGCAAGTGGGGCCGCATCAGCAGCGAAACCCTGGACGTCTACGCCCCGATCGCTCACCGGCTGGGCTTGAACAGCAACTATCGGGAATTGCAGGATCTGGCCTTTCGGCACCTGTACCCCTGGCGTTACCGGGCACTGAGCAAGGCGCTGGACAAGTCGCGCAGCCGACGTCGCGATCTGATCGATCGTGTGCAAGGCGAAGTGGAAAGCGCCTTCCTGCGTCATGGCATTCAAGTCCGGATTGTCGGTCGTGAGAAGACGCTCTACTCGGTCTATCGCAAGATGGATCTGAAACACCTGTCGTTTGCCCAGGTGACCGACATCTATGGCTTCCGCATCATCCTGCCCGAACTGCTGGATTGCTATCAGGCACTGGGCATCCTGCACCAGCTGTACAAACCGCTGCCGGGCAAATTCAGGGATTACATCGCCATCCCCAAGATGAACGGCTACCAGTCGCTGCACACCACGCTGGTGGGACCGTTCGGCACCAACATCGAATTCCAGCTGCGGACGCACACCATGGACGTGGTGGCCGAGTCCGGAGTGGCCGCCCACTGGCTGTACAAAGCCAGTGACCCCAACAGTGCCACCTCGCAGGACCTCAATGCCCAGTGGCTGCAGTCACTGCTCGATATCCAGCAGGAAACCCACGACGCCGCCGAATTCTGGGACCACGTCAAGATCGATCTCTTCCCCGATTCGGTCTATGTGTTCACCCCGAAAAGCCGGATCATGGCCCTGCCTCGCGGCGCTACGGTGGTGGACTTTGCCTATGCCATCCACAGCGATGTGGGCAACCGTGCCATCGGGGCCACGGTCAACGGCGAACAGGCTGCTCTGCGCACCGAACTCAACAACGGGGACGTGGTGGAAATCATCACCTCGCCGCACGCACGCCCCAATCCAAGCTGGCTGGGTTTTGTCAAGACCGGGCGCGCCCGCTCCAAGATTCGCCACCACCTCAAAACCCTGGCCGAAGAAGAATCGCTGGCGCTGGGTGAACGCTTGCTGAGACAGGCGCTTCGCGCTGAAGGCATTGCCCATCTGCCCGACGAGGACGAGACCCATAGGTCGGTCTGGGAGAAATTGCTGCGTTTTGCCGGCAGTCGACACCGCAAGGAACTGCTGATCGACATCGGTCTGGGCAAACGCATCGCCAGCATGGTCAGTAAAAAGCTGGCGGCTTTGCTGGCAGAGTTGGGTCACAAGCCTGATCTGCTGCTCATCAGCCAGGAGCGCTTCGGCGCTGCCGCCGACGACCAGCCTTCGCAAGGCGTGGTGACGCTCGATGGCAGCGAAGGCGCTTCAGTGCAGTATGCCCGCTGCTGTCACCCGATCCCTGGCGATCGGATTCTGGGCTATCTGGGCAAGGGTGAAGGACTGATCATCCATACCGATGACTGCCCCACGGGCCAGAAGCTGCTCCACCGGGACGCCGAGCGCTTCATCGAGGTGGAGTGGTCCGACGAGCCCTCACGCTTGTTCGAGTCCTTGGTACTGGTGACGGTCACCAACGGCAAAGGCGTGCTGGCCAAGGTCGCAGCCGCCATGGCCGCCGCTGAAGCCGACATCACCCACATCCACATGGGTGACGAACCG
>JAUVYR010000086.1 GCA_030602985.1 Burkholderiales bacterium | reverse complement strand
CATGGCGGTGCCATACCAGCCGATGGTGGCCGCGCCAATGCCGCTGGTGATGTGGTCGTAACCCGGGGCGATGTCGGTGGTCAACGGGCCCAGGGTGTAGAAGGGCGCCTCGTGGCACTGCTCCAGCTGCAGGTCCATGTTCTCCTTGATCAGGTGCATGGGCACGTGGCCGGGGCCTTCGATCATCACCTGCACGTCGTGCTTCCAGGCGATTTGCGTGAGTTCGCCCAGGGTCTTGAGTTCACCCAACTGGGCTTCGTCGTTGGCGTCGTAAATGGAGCCTGGGCGCAGGCCGTCGCCCAGGCTGAAGGCCACGTCGTAGGCCTTCATGATGTCGCAGATGTCCTCGAAGTGGGTGTAGAGGAAGCTTTCCTTGTGGTGCGCCAGGCACCACTTGGCCATGATGGAGCCACCGCGCGAGACGATGCCGGTCATGCGGTTGGCCGTGAGCGGCACGTAGCGCAGCAGCACACCCGCGTGGATGGTGAAGTAGTCCACACCCTGTTCGGCCTGCTCGATCAGCGTGTCGCGGAAGATCTCCCAGGTCAGGTCCTCGGCCTTGCCATTGACCTTTTCCAGCGCCTGGTAGATCGGCACGGTGCCGATGGGCACGGGCGAGTTGCGCACGATCCACTCGCGCGTTTCGTGGATGTTCTTGCCGGTGGACAGGTCCATCACCGTGTCGCCGCCCCAGCGGATGGCCCAGGTCATCTTGTCCACTTCCTCGTTGATGGACGACCCCAGGGCCGAGTTGCCGATGTTGGCGTTGATCTTCACCAGGAAGTTGCGGCCGATGACCATCGGCTCGGACTCGGGGTGGTTGATGTTGTTGGGGATGATGGCGCGGCCACGGGCCACCTCGTCGCGCACGAACTCGGGGGTGATCTCGGCGGGAATGCTGGCGCCGAAGCTTTGGCCGGGGTGCTGGCGGCCGATCATGGCGGCCATCTTCTGCCCGGTGGGGCCTGCGGCCTGGAGCGATGCCAGGTATTCGCGGCGGCGCAGGTTCTCGCGGATGGCGATGTATTCCATCTCGGGCGTGACGATGCCGCGGCGGGCGTAGTGCATCTGCGTCACGTTCTTGCCGGGCAGGGCGCGGCGCGGCTGGCGGTGCAGGCCTGGGAAGCGCAGCTCGTCGAGCTTGGGGTCGGCGGCGCGGGCGCGGCCGAATTCGCTGCTCAGGCCGGGCAGCACTTCGGTGTCGTTGCGTTCTTCGATCCACTTCTGGCGCAGCGCGGGCAGGCCCTGGCGGATGTCGATGTGCGCGGCTGGGTCGGTGTAGGGGCCGGAGCAGTCGTAGACGAAGATGGGGGGATTGGGCTCGGCACCGAAGGTGGCGGGCGTGTCGCTCTGGCGGATCTCGCGCATGGGCACCTGGATGTCGGGGCGCGAGCCCTCCACGTACACCTTGCGGGAGTTGGGCAGCGGCTGGATGGCGGCCTGGTCCACCTGGGCGGTGGTGGCGAGGAACTTGTCGGCGGGGGCGTTCACGGGGCGGTCTCCTTCGGTGGTGTCAATTGCTCCGAAGGTTGCCCCGGTGCCTGGGTGTGACGGGTGGGCAGACCACTCGCCGCAGGGGGCAGGGGAGAAACAGCTCTTCTTCCGCCGGTATGAACCGGTTCAAGTTCTCGGGTTCGGCATCGCCATCTCAGCCCACACCATGTGGACACCCCGGAGCAACGCTCAGTATACGCGGATCAGGGCGTCAGCACCGTGGGCAGCGCCTCGGGCAACAGGTTGGGGTAATCGCGGCTGAAGTGCAGGCCCCGGCTTTCCTTGCGCGCCTGGGCGCAGCGCACGATCAGGTCGGCCACCTCGACCAGATTGCGCAGCTCCAGCAGGTCGCGCGTGACGTGGAAGCTCTTGTAGAACTCCTGAATCTCGGCCTTGAGCAGCGCGATGCGGTGCGCGGCGCGATCCAGCCGCTTGTCGGTGCGCACGATGCCCACGTAGTCCCACATGAAGCGGCGAAGTTCGTCCCAGTTGTGCGAAATGACGACGTGCTCGTCGGCGTCGATGACGCGACTGTCGT
Organism: Burkholderiales bacterium; assembly: GCA_030602985.1. GTDB lineage: Bacteria > Pseudomonadota > Gammaproteobacteria > Burkholderiales > Burkholderiaceae_C > UBA997. The sequence goes on along the minus strand of JAUVYR010000086.1, from coordinate 5,442 downwards.
CCCAGGGGCGTATGCTGGGGATGGTCACCGCGGGCTGGGCCGCCATATCGCGCACGGCGGCGCGGGCAAACACCATGCACTCCAGCAGCGAATTGCTCGCCAGCCGGTTGGCGCCGTGCAGGCCGGTGCAGCTGGCTTCGCCCACCACGTACAGGCCGGGCAAATCGGTGTGGGCGTTCAAGTCGGTCACGACGCCGCCGCAGGTGTAGTGGGCGGCGGGCACCACCGGAATCGGCTCCTTCGTGATGTCGATGCCCAGCTCGGCGCAGCGCGCCAGGATGTTGGGGAAGTGCTCGCGCAGGAACTCGGGCGGCTGGTGCGAGATGTCGAGGTAGACGCAGTCCAGGCCGTGCTTTTTCATCTCGAAGTCGATGGCGCGGGCCACCACGTCGCGCGGGGCCAGTTCGGCGCGGGGGTCGTGGTCGGGCATGAAGCGGTGGCCGCCGAGGTGCGCCGGCAGCTTGAGCAGGCCGCCCTCACCGCGCACTGCCTCCGTGATGAGGAAGCTCTTGGCCTTTGGGTGGTAGAGGCAGGTGGGGTGGAACTGGATGAATTCCATGTTGGCCACCCGGCAGCCGGCGCGCCAGGCGGCCGCAATGCCGTCGCCGGTGGCGGTGTCGGGGTTGGAGGTGTAGAGGTACACCTTGCCCGCGCCACCGGTGCACAGCACGGTGTGGGGGGCCACAAAGGCTTCCACCTGATCGGTGTCTTCGTTCAGGGCGTAGGCGCCCAGGCAGCGGCGGGGGGCATCCGTCTGGCCCGCGTGCTTGTCGCTCAGGATCAGGTCGACCAGGTTGTGGGTTTCGAACACCTGCACGTTGGGTGCTTGGCGCACCCGGTCGATCAGGGTGTGCTGCACGGCGGCACCCGTGGCGTCAGCCGCGTGCACGATGCGCCGGTGGCTGTGTCCGCCTTCGCGCGTGAGGTGCAATTCGCCGTCATGCAGGGTGAACTGGGTCCCCATATCGCGTAGCCAGGCAATGGCTTCGGGTGCGTTCTCCACGGTGAAGCGGGTGGCGGCGGGGTCGCACAGGCCGGCACCGGCCACGAAGGTGTCTTCCACATGGGCGTCGAAGCTGTCGTCGTCGGCCAGTACGGCGGCAATGCCGCCCTGGGCCCAGCCACTGGAGCCGTCTTCAATGGTGCGTTTCGTCAGCACGGCCACTTGCCAGTGGGCGGGAAGCAGCAGTGCCGTACTCAGTCCAGCCAGCCCGCTGCCGACAATCACGGCGTCAAATGGGCGGGTGGTCGGTGCCGGGGAGGCGGGCGACAGAGGGGTGGCAGTCATGTGGGGGTATAGGCGAGCCGGACGTAAATCGGCGCATAGGCTTCCGCCTGGGTCAGCTCGATCAGGGTTTCCTTGGCCAGTTCGAGCATCGCAATGAAGGTGACGACCAGCACCGGGGTGCCCTGGCTCACATCGAACAGATCGGCAAATTCCACGAAGCGTCGACCCTGCAGGCGGCGCAGCACCAGGCTCATGTGCTCGCGCACGCTCAGGCTTTCGCGGCTGATTTTGTGGTGTTGAACCAGGCTGGCGCGTTTCAGCATGTCTTGCCACGCGTCGGCCAGGTCTTGTGGGTGGACGTCAGGGAAGCGGGGCGCGATCGATTGCTCGATGACCACCTGCGCGCGCAAAAAATCGCGACCCAGCTGAGGCAGTTCCTGAATGTGCTGGGCGGCGAGCTTCATCTGCTCGTATTCCAGCAGGCGGCGCACGAGTTCGGCCCTGGGGTCTTCCGCTTCCTGGTTATCGTCAACCTTTTTGGGCGGTAACAGCATGCGCGACTTGATCTCGATCAGCATCGCTGCCATGAGCAGGTATTCGCCCGCCAGTTCGAGGTTGCGTGCACGAACCTGTTCCACGTAGCTGAGGTACTGGCGTGTGACCTCGGCCATGGGGATGTCCAGAATATTGAAGTTCTGCTTGCGGATCAGGTACAGCAACAGATCCAGCGGACCCTGAAAGGCTTCAAGAAACACCTCCAGCGCATCCGGCGGGATGTAAAGGTCCTGCGGCAGGGCAAACAGGGGTTCGCCATACAGTCGAGCCAGGGCCACCTGATCCACCACGGCCGGCATGCTGTCGGGCAGCACGTCGGCGCCAGGCCATTCAAGCGGAGGGGCCGAGGTCACAAACGGGGGCAGCGCAGAGCGTCAACGCAGGGAGGGTTCGGTCTGGTAGACGTACGGCTTCTGCTTGACGCGGGCCGCTTGCGCTTCGGCCGACAGCTGGCGGTCGATCTGTTTGTCCCACAGCAAGGCACGGCCTTGGCGTTGTTCGGCTTCCAGCTCCGGCTTTTGCTGCTTGAGCGATTCAATGAACTGGGTCGCGTCGGACGCGTAATGGGGACGAGCAAACAGGTTCATGGTGGTCTGGAAGTTCAAAATTGACTGAATTTTAGCCAATCGGCGGCGTCAGCTTCTGCCCGAATCCCGATCGTTCGATCAGCGAGCGAGGTTGCTCGTTGAGGCCTGTGAGCGTCAGCGTTCCGCCTCGCTTGTGCAAAGCCTTGTGCAGCTGCTCCAGGGCATCCAGTCCAGTGGTGTCCAGCGACAGCATCTGACTCGCATCCAGCTCCACCTGCACAGCGCAAGGGCTGCGTTCGACCGCGTCCACAATGGGGTCGATTTTCGCGACCGCACCGAAAAACAGCGACCCGTACAGCTTGTACCGCAGGCTGCCTGGCTCGGCGACCATCGGTTCCGCCCGGAAGATCTCGCTCTGGCGCAAAACAAACAGCACCACCGCCAGCACCAGGCCCAGCTCCACCGCCACCGTCAGGTCAAAAACGATGGTGACGAAAAAAGTGGACAACAGCATGAGGCGGTAGTGGTTGCTGAACTGCCTGAGTCGGGCAAATTCTTTCCATTCGCCCATGTTCCAGGCCACGAACAGCAACACCCCTGCCAGAACGGCCAGCGGGATGTGTTTGGCCAGCGGGGCGGCGCCCAGCACCACAGCTGCCAGCGTGCCGGCATGCACCAGCCCTGCCACCGGTGAGGTGGCCCCGGCGCGGATGTTGGTCACCGTCCGGGCGATGGTGCCCGTGGCAGGCATGCCACCGAAGAAAGGCACCACCGCATTCGCCACGCCCTGGGCCATCAGTTCCTGATTCGGGTTGTGCTTGGGCCGGTCGCTCAGCTGGTCCGCCACACGCGCGCACAGCAGGGATTCGATGGCACCGAGCATGGCGATCGTCAATGTCGGCACCACCAGCATTTGTGCCGTGGCCCATGAAAAAGAGGGCAACTCGAAGGTGGGCAGGCTTTGCGGGATGCCACCGAAGCGCGATCCGATGGTCTCGACCGGCATCTCCAGTGCCCAGGCGAGTACCGACAGACTCACCAGCGCGACGATGGGTGCCGGCACCCGAGAAGTGGCTTTGAGGGCGCTGACCCGATCCAGGCCTTCCAGTTTTTTGCGGAATCCCGACTCGTCGGCCCACAGGCGTGGCCACAGAAACAGGCCGACCACACAGGCGGCGGCCAGACCAAACGCCCAGGGGTTGAAGGTGTCGAGATGGCGCGACAGGGTGCCGATCTGCTGGAAAAAATCGGCGGGCATCTTGTCGATCTGCAGGCCCAGGACGTCACGCAACTGCGACAGGGCAATCAGCACGGCGATGCCATTGGTGAAACCGATCACCACGCTCACCGGGACATACCGAACCAGCGTGCCGAGTTTGAAAAAACCCATCAGAAACAGCAAGACGCCGGCGCTGAACGTGGAGATCAGCAGGTTGGCCAGTCCGTAGCGCTCGACAATGCCATACACGATGACGATGAATGCACCGGCAGGTCCACCGATCTGGACGGAGGAGCCGCCCAGCGCCGAGATCAGAAAGCCCGCGATGATGGCGGTCCACAAGCCGGCTTCGGGTTTGAGGCCCGAGGCGATGGCGAAGGCCATGGCCAGCGGCAAGGCCACAATGCCCACCGTGGCACCCGCCCCCATGTCCTTGAACAGCCGGTCGCGGTTGTAGTCGCGAAGGTCCTGGACCAGCCTGGGCTGGAAGCCGGCAAATAAGGGCATGCGTTTGAGCATGCCCTATGTTACTGCGCGTTGTCAGTGAATGCGCATGCCGGGCTGGGCGCCGGGCCACGGGTGCAGCACGTAGATGCCGGGCTGGGCCTTCTCGTCGGCATGGCTGGCGGCCAGCACCATGCCTTCGCTCACGCCGAACTTCATCTTGCGCGGCGCCAGGTTCGCCACCATCACCGTCAGCTTGCCAACCAGGTCTTCGGGTTTGTACATGCTGGCGATGCCGCTGAACACGTTGCGCCGGATCGGGTTCCCCTGCGGGTCAGTGCCCTCGCCCACGTCCAGCGTCAGGCGCAGCAGCTTGGTGGAGCCTTCCACCGGCTCGCAGGCCTCGATGCGCGCAATGCGCAGGTCCACCTTGGCGAAATCGTCGATGGAGATGGTGGGAGCGATAACTTCGCCGCCGGGCCGCCCCAAGGCGGAGTCAACCCCCTCGGTGGGCAGGGCGGAGCCCGTGGGGGCCTTGTTGCTTTCCCCACCGGGCACGGTTTTCTGGGCTTCGGGCGCCGCGGGCGGCTCGAACAGGGCTTCCAGCAGTTTGATGTCCACCCGTTGCATGAGGTGTTGGTAGGCGCCAATGGGATGGCCGGCACCCAGCGGGGTGGCCGCGTTGCCGTAGTTCAGCGGTTCGCACTGCAGGAAGGCCTCCACCTGCGTGGCCAGCGCCGGCAGCACGGGCTTGAGCAGCGCGGTCAGTACGCGGAAGGTTTCGATGCAGGTGGTGCAGACATCGTGCAGCCGGGCGTCCATGCCGGGCTGCTTGGCCAGTTCCCAGGGCTTGTTCTGGTCCACGTATTCGTTCACGCGGTCGGCCAGGGCCATGGTCTCACGGATGGCCTTGCCGTATTCGCGTTCGGCCAGCAGTTCGGCAATGCCGGGCACGGCCTGTTGCAGACCATCCAGCAGCGCTTCGCCGTCGGCCGACATGGCGCCCAGTTGCCCGCCGAAGCGTTTGGCAATGAAGCCTACCGCGCGCGAGGCGATGTTGATGTACTTGCCGACCAGGTCGCTGTTGACGCGGGCCACGAAGTCGTCGGGGTTGAAGTCCACATCTTCCACGCGGCTGTTGAGCTTGGCTGCCAGGTAATAACGCAGCCACTCGGGGTTCATGCCCAGGCCGAGGTATTCGAGGGGATTCAGGCCAGTGCCCCGGCTTTTGCTCAATTTTTCGCCACCGTTGACGGTGATGAAGCCGTGCACGTTCACCTGCGTGGGCGTTTTGCGGCCACTGAACTGCAGCATGGCCGGCCAGAACAGGGTGTGGAAGTAGGTGATGTCCTTGCCGATGAAGTGCACCTGTTCCACCGCCGGGTCGGCCACGAACTCGTCGTAGCTTTGCGTGGTGCGCGATTCAGGGTGCCAGTGGTTCGCTGCCTGACCCTTGGCAAAGTGGTTCT
>JAUVYR010000005.1 GCA_030602985.1 Burkholderiales bacterium | reverse complement strand
ACGGTGTCGGCAATCTCGGCCAGGTAGCGGGTGCGCGCCGGTGGCACGATCGGCGTCTGATTGCTGCTGTGACGTACGCTGACCAGTGGCAGGCGGCCGTCGTTAAGGGTCAACCCCAAGCCAGCCAGCCGCTCCTTCAGGGCCTGATACAGCGCCGTCACACCGTCGTCATTGAAGCGTGCAGCCATGGTGCCGAACACGGGCATCTTGTCGGTCGGGGTGCCCCAGGCTTCCTTGTTACGCTGCACCTGCTTGCTCACGTCGCGCAGAGCGTCCAGGGCTCCCTTTCGATCGAACTTGTTGATCGCCACGAATTCGGCAAAGTCCAGCATGTCGATCTTTTCCAGCTGGCTGGCCGCGCCAAACTCCGGCGTCATCACATACATGGGCACATCCACATGCGGCACGATGGCGGCGTCCCCCTGGCCAATGCCCGAGGTTTCCACGATCACCAGGTCAAAGCCCGCGACCTTGCAGGCGGCGACCACGTCGGGCAGGGCGGCGGAAATCTCCGAGCCAAAATCGCGAGTGGCCAGTGAGCGCATGTACACGCGCGAGCCCTGTTGCCATGGAGAGATGGCATTCATGCGGATGCGGTCGCCCAGCAGTGCGCCGCCGCTCTTGCGGCGTGACGGGTCGATACTGATGACCGCGATCCGCAGGCGGTCGTTCTGGTCCAGACGGAAGCGGCGGATCAGTTCGTCGGTGAGTGAGGATTTGCCCGCACCGCCCGTACCGGTGATGCCCAGCACCGGCACTTTCAGGCCCTCAGCAGCGGATCGCAAGCCATTCACCAGGTCGGCGTTGGCCGACTGGTTTTCAATCACGGTGATCAGCTGGGCCAGTGCACGCCAGGCTGCTTCGCTGTGGCCCTGAATGGCTTCGACCGATTGGGGTGCGTAGGGTGACAAATCCTTATCACAGCGCATCACCATCTCGCCAATCATGCCCTGCAGGCCCATGCGCTGCCCATCTTCCGGGCTATATATACGGCCGACACCGTATGCATGCAATTCGCGGATTTCGCTGGGCACGATGACACCGCCGCCGCCGCCAAACACCTGCACATGCTCGCCGCCGCGCTCGCGCAGCAGGTCCACCATGTACTTGAAATACTCCACATGCCCGCCCTGGTAGGAGCTGATCGCAATGCCTTGGGCGTCTTCCTGCAGTGCTGCGGTCACCACCTCGTCCACCGAGCGGTTGTGGCCCAGGTGAATCACTTCCGCACCCATGCTCTGCAGAATGCGCCGCATGATGTTGATCGCGGCGTCGTGACCGTCGAACAGGCTCGCTGCCGTGACGAAACGCACCTTGTGCACAGGGCGGTAGTCAGCCAGGGCTTTGAATTCGGCGGACAGATCGGTCATTGGTGTCTCCTGAAGGCACCCCGGGCAGGGGTTTTAATTGACGTTTACGTAAACGTCAATATTACTGCGATTTTCGAATCTTGAAAACTCCAAGCCTCTTGCCACCCAACATTACCCTACGCGGTATATTTATGGGGCACTTCTGCTCATTTTTCCAATCTTGTTGAAGCCATGCGACCCATTCAACTATTCGACCCGGACTCCAGCACTTACACCTATGTGCTTCACGATGCCGAAACACGAGAGGCACTCATCATCGATCCGGTGGACCTGCAGCTGGATCGTGATCTGGCCGTCTTGCGTGAATATGGCTTGAAGCTGGTCTGGGCGGTCGAAACCCATGCCCATGCCGACCATATCACCAGTGCGGGCAAGCTGGCTGAACATGTGGGCGCTCGTACGGCAGCGCCGGCTGCCTGTGGCATCACGACGGCGTCCTGCCAGCTTAAAGATGGCGACGAACTCGCATTTGGTCGTCATAAGATCCGTGCCCGGGCAACCCCTGGTCATACCGCCGGGAGTATGTGCTTCACCTGGCAAGACGATGACAAACACCACGTGTTCACCGGCGACACCCTCCTGATCAACGGCTGCGGCCGCACCGATTTCCAATCCGGCAGTCCTCAGGCGCTGTACCACAGCCTCACTGAAGTGCTGTTCCGACTGCCTGATGACACAGTGGTCTGGCCTGGCCACGACTACCAGGGGCGCACACACAGCACCATCGGGCATGAAAAAGCCCACAACGCCCGCATTGCAGGCAAAAGCCTGGACGAGTTCGTGGCGATCATGAACAACCTGAATCTGCCTCGGCCCAAGCGTATCGACGAAGCAGTGCCTGCCAATCTGGTCTCTGGCTTGCGTCACGATGCCGATGGGGCCTTGCTGCAGGTGCCACGCCCAGCCAGCGGCTATGCGGGTGACGTCTCACCGGTATTGGCGTGGCAATGGGTACAGACCGGCGAAGCGGTGCTGGTCGATGTGCGCACGGATGCTGAGCGGGAGTGGGTGGGTTTTGTGCCAGGCGCGGTGGCGCTGGCCTGGAAGCAATGGCCAGGTATGGTCATGAATGCGGACTTCGACGCTGGCTTGCAAAAACTGGCGCACAGCGACAAGAAGCTGCTGATGCTCTGCCGCAGCGGTGCGCGTTCAATAGCCGCCGCGAAACGGGCCACAGAGCAGGGCTTCGAGGCTTATAACGTGCTGGAAGGTTTCGAGGGCGATCCCGACGGAGCAGGCCACCGGGGGCAAACCGGTGGGTGGCGTCATCATGGCTTGCCCTGGCGGCAGAACTGATGCGTACGTCGAGATACCCGGAGTACAAGGGTCAAGCTATCATCCGCCCATGACATTGCTAGCACTGGATGTGGGGAACACGCGTCTGAAGTGGGCGCTGTACGAGGAGCCGGGCGCGGGTGCGCGCATGGTGGCGCACGGAGTCCAGTTTCTGGAGAACATTGAAAAACTCGCTGAAGGCGATTGGGCGTCTCTCAAACCCCCGACCCATGTCCTGGGTTGCGTGGTAGCGGGGGATGCCGTCAAGCGCCGGGTTCAGGAGCAACTGGAGCTGTGGGATGTGGCGCCGCAGTGGGTGGTGTCGAGCAGTGAAGAGGCGGGTCTGATCAATGGTTACGACCACCCCGCTCGCCTGGGTTCGGACCGCTGGGTGGCCATGATCGGCGCTCGTCAACGGCTGCTGGCTCGTGAGCCTTCACGCCCCTGTGTCCTGGTCATGGTGGGCACCGCTGTCACCGTCGAGGCGATCGACGCAGAGGGACGCTTTCTGGGCGGCATCATCCTGCCCGGTCATGGCATCATGCTACGTGCGCTCGAATCGGGCACCGCCGGTCTGCATGTGCCCACCGGTGAAGTGCGCCACTTTCCCACCAACACCAGCGACGCCCTGACCAGTGGCGGCACGTTTGCGATTGCGGGGGCGGTGCAGCGCATGAGAGACAACCTCTACCAGCACACGGGCCAAGACCCAGCCTGCATCATGACGGGCGGCGCCGCCTGGAAAATGGCACCCAGCATGACGGTGCCATTCGAACTCGTGGAAAGCCTGATTTTCGATGGCCTACTGGCCATCGCGGCTCAGCGCTTTGGTGTGCCCAGCCAGCGCGTGGCCAGTTCGACCCAGTAAGTCCCACCCAGCGGGATCAGCTCGTCATTGAAGTCGTATCGCGGGTTGTGCAGCGTGCAGGGGCCGGCATCGTGTCCTCCGCCCTCGTATCGCCCCCGATGCGTGCCATCGCCATTGCCGATGAAGCAATAGGCGCCCGGTTTGGCCTGCAACATGAAAGCGAAGTCCTCGGCCCCCATGGTCGGCTCCTGGTTCCAGACCTGTGCATCCCCCACAATGGCTTGCATCACCTCATGGGCAAAGTCGGCTTCGGCCGGGGTATTGACGGTCGGCGGGTAGTTGCGTTTGAACTCGAATTCGCAGTGTGCGCCGAAGGCTGCACAGGTGTGTTGAGCGATGTCCCGCATCCGCTGTTCGATCAGGTCCAGCACCTCCAGCGTGAAGGTGCGCACGGTGCCCTGCAGCACGCAATGGTCAGGCACCACGTTGGTGGCTTCACCCGCATGGATCATGGTGACGGAAATCACGCCCGCGTCCACTGGCTTCTTGTTGCGGGTGATCACGGTCTGGAAGGCCTGCACCATCTGGCAGGCAATCGGGACCGGGTCGATGCCGTTGTGGGGCAGGGCGGCATGGCTGCCCTTGCCTCGGATCGTGATCTTGAATTCGTTGCTGGAAGCCATCACCGGCCCCGGACTGACGGCAAAGGTGCCTGCGGGGTAGCCCGGCCAGTTGTGCATGCCAAACACCGCTTCCATGGGGAAGCGCTCGAACAGACCGTCTTCGATCATGGCACGTGCCCCACCACCGCCTTCTTCGGCAGGCTGGAAGATCAGATAGACCGTGCCGTCGAAATTCCGGTGGGTGGACAGGTGCTGGGCGGCGGCCAGCAGCATGGCCGTGTGGCCGTCGTGGCCACAGGCGTGCATCTTGCCGGGATGCTGGCTGGTATGCGCGAAGGTGTTGAGCTCGGTCATGGGCAAGGCATCCATGTCGGCCCGCAGACCCACGCCGCGGCCACAGGCGCCGCCGTCGCGGCCATGCAGCACCCCCACCACGCCGGTCACCCCCAGTCCACGGTGGCATTCGATGCCCCACTCAGTCAGCTTGGCCGCCACCAGGTCGGCGGTGCGAACCTCCTGGTAGCAGAGTTCGGGGTGGGCATGCAGGTCGCGCCGGATCTGTGTCAGCTTGGGCGCCTGGGCCAGGATGGTGTCATTGAGTTTCATCGCCGTTGCCTCATCGGTTCGTACCGGTCCATGGTAACCAAAAAGGCGCGTTCTGGCAGCGTTTGTGGGCATGCATCACAATTTGCCTATGAGTGAAACCCTTGAAACCATCCGGGGCGCGTGCCCCCATGATTGCCCCGATACCTGCTCCCTCGTGACCCAGGTGGTCGATGGAGTGGCTTTGAAAGTCCAGGGCAACCCCGATCACCCCCAGACTGGAGGCGTGCTGTGCACCAAGGTGTCGCGTTATGCCGAGCGCACTTACCACCCCGACCGAATCCTCACCCCCTTGCGCCGCACAGGCCCCAAAGGCAGTGGCCAGTTCGAAACGGTGAGCTGGGATGAGGCGCTGGATGACATCGCCCAGAGGCTGCAAGCGATTGCCGCCCGTGACCCTCAGGCTATCCTGCCTTACAGCTACGCGGGCACCATGGGGCTGGTGCAAGGTGAAAGCATCGCGGCCCGGTTCTTCCACCGTCTTGGAGCGTCGCGACTGGACCGTACCATCTGCGCGTCTGCTGGCGCAGCAGGGCTGGAATACACCCTGGGGGCCAAGCTGGGCATGCGGGTGGAATTTTTTGCCGAATCGCGTCTGATCCTGATCTGGGGGAGCAACTCCATCGGCAGCAATCTGCACTTCTGGCGCTATGTGCAAGAGGCCAAGCGCAACGGGGCCAAGCTGGTCTGTATCGACCCGCGCCGCACCGAAACGGCTGACAAATGCCATGAGCACCTGGCCATCCTGCCTGGCACAGATGCCGCCCTGGCCTATGCGCTGATGCACGAATGCATCGTCCATGGATGGCTGGATCACGACTACATCGCTCGCCACACACTGGGTTGGGCTGAATTGCGTGATCGGGCCCTGGAATGGCCTCCTGAACGCGCCGCTGCTGTGTGTGGGATTCCCTCGGAGCAGATCATCCAGCTGGCTCAGGACATCGGGCGCTGTTACGAGCAGCAAGAGCCCGTCGCCATCCGTCTGAATTACGGCATGCAGCGCGTGCGGGGCGGGGGCAATGCGGTGCGAGCGGTGGCTTGTCTGCCGGCCATCCTCGGCGCATGGCGTCACCGCGCGGGTGGCTTGCTCCTCAGCAGCTCCGGTGCCTTTCCGGTGCGCCGGGATGCCTTGCAGCGGCCCGACTTACTCGCGCAGTCTGGCGTGGCCAATCCGCGCCTCATTAACATGAGCACGATCGGGGACGATCTGCTACGACCTGCTTCACCCGAATTCGGTCCCCGCATCGAAGCGCTGGTGGTCTACAACAGCAACCCGGTCGCCGTGGCGCCGGAATCCGGCAAAGTCGTGGCGGGTTTTGCGCGCGACGACCTGTTCACGGTCGTGCTGGAACACTTCATGACCGACACGGCCGATCATGCCGACTATGTCCTGCCGGCCACCACCCAGCTGGAGCATTGGGATATCCACGCCAGTTATGGCCATACCGACGTGCTGCTGAATCGCCCGGCCATCCAGCCACTGGGCCAGGCCATGCCCAATACGCAGATTTTCCGTGAGCTGGCTCGTCGGATGGGCTTCGATGATCCCTGTTTCAGCGAGCACGACGAGACCCTGTGCCGCCAGGCTTTTCCAGCGAGTGTGGACTTTGACCAGCTGCTCAATCGGGGTTTTGTCAGTCTGCCCCTGCCTGACGCGCCCTTTGCCGAGGGCGGCTTCCCCACGCCCTCTGGCAAGTGCGAGTTCGTGAGCGAGCGGTTGCAGGCCATGGGCATGGACGGTTTGCCGGCCGTGCTGTCCAACTATGAACCGCTGGGCAGTGACGCGCGGTATCCACTGGCCATGATTTCCCCGCCAGCCCGCCACTTCCTGAATTCCACCTTTGTCAATGTGCAATCGCTGCGCGACGTGGAGGGCGAGCCCGTTCTGGAAATGCACCCTGACGATGCCGCCGCGCGTGGCGTCAGTGACGGTGACCGCGTCTGTGTGTTCAATGACCGGGGTCAGTACGAATGTGTGACCCGCGTGGGGCTGCGTGCCCGTCCGGGCGTCGTCAATGGCCTGGGCATCTGGTGGCGCAAGCTGGGGCTGAATGGGACCAACGTGAACGAACTGACGCATCAGCGCCTGACCGATCTGGGTCGTGCGCCTACGTTTTACGACTGCCTCGTCGAGGTTCGCCGGGCATGAGAAACAAGGGGGCGTTGGGGCTCCTGCTGACCTTGGCGTTATGGCTGGGTGCCTGCGCCAGCGCGCCTCCAGGTGACGGTGCCGCCCCGTTCACTGTTGCCGAACGTCACTGGGTGCTGTCGCCGGTTTATTACAGCCAATCGGTTCGGGGGCATCTGGCCGTGATGCGGGCTGCGCGACCCTTGGACGAGTGGCTGGCCGACCCAGCCACCTCGGCCGAGCTGGCCGATCGGCTGCGGCTTGCACAAGCCATGCGTGCGTTCGCCTCCGATGTGCTGGCGCTGCCTCGCAATGCCAGCTACACCCGCTATGCCGATGTGCAGCGCCGGGCGGTGGTCTGGAACGTGGTGGCCACGCCTGCGCACAGCCTGCATTTGCACAACTGGTGCTTTCCGCTGGTGGGTTGCCTCGGTTACAAGGGCTTTTTCGATGAAACGGCTGCCCGCCAGTGGGCGGCCCGCTTGCCTGCCCATTGGGACGTCTGGGTCTATCCGGTGCCCGCCTATTCCACCCTGGGCTGGACCAACTGGCTGGGCGGCGACCCGCTGCTCAACACCTTTCTCTTTCAACCCGAAGGCGAGCTGGCACGGCTGATCTTTCACGAACTGGCCCATCAGCAACTGTTTGTGGCCGGTGACATGGCTTTCAGCGAATCGTTCGCCACCGCTGTTGAGCGCCTGGGTGGACAGCGCTGGTTGCAGCAGCGCGCCACTGAAGAAGCCCGTGAGGCCTATCGGGTGTTTGACGAGCGGCGTCAGGCTTTCCGGGCATTGACCCGCGAGACACGTTGGGAACTTCAGACCTTGTTTGAGCAGGCGCAGACCGAGGAATGGACGTTTTCACAAACCGAAGCCGGCAAGGCTGCTGTCATGGTGAGTTTTCGGGCGCGCTATGACGAGCTCAGGGTGGCATGGGGCGGTTTTGCCGGCTACGACCCCTGGGTGGAGCAGGCCAACAATGCCCTTTTTGCCATTCAGGCCAGCTACGACCAATGGGTGCCCGCCTTCAAAGCCCTATTCGAGTCGGAGGACAGAGACTTTGACCGCTTCTACCGGGCCGCGCGAGCGTGGGCTCGCTTGCCACGGCCCGAACGAGAGGCGAAACTGCTTGAGTGGATGCCGACTCAGCGAAACGATTATTCCAGCGTGCCCACCAGATCGATGTAGCGCTGCATGGCGTCGTCGGCGGAGGTGCCTTTGAGGGCTGCCCAGGCATCCCACTTCGCACGACCCACCAGGTCGCTGAAGCCGGGTTTGGTACTCGCGTTGTCGCCCTCGGTCGCCTGTTTGTACAGAGCATACAGCTTCAGCAGCGTCTGGTTGTCGGGGCGCTGGGTGAGGTCTTGGGTCGAGGCCACGGCGGCTTCGAAAGCGGATTTCAGATCGGACATGAGCAAACCTTCAAAAATTCAAACTTGGCGCATTGTGCATGTTCGTTGCCCAACGCGGGATGGCTGGCAGTTTCGAGTTGTCAACTCGCTGATAATTCAGACCAGTTCAGGGATTCAATACAGGACATCGCATTCATGATTCTCGTCACCGGCGGCGCCGGCTTCATAGGCAGCAACTTTGTGCTCGACTGGCTGGCTCAGTCCGACGAGCCGGTCGTCAATCTCGACAAACTCACCTACGCCGGCAACCTGGAAAACCTCGCCAGCCTGCAGGGCGATGCGCGGCACGTGTTTGTGCAGGGGGATCTGGGCGACCGCGTGCTGGTGGATCGCCTGCTGGCCCAGCACCGGCCCCGCGCCGTGTTGCACTTCGCCGCCGAAAGCCATGTGGACCGTTCCATCCACGGCCCCGAGGACTTCATCCAGACCAACATCGTCGGCACCTTCCGCCTGCTCGAAGCCGTGCGTGCCTACTGGTCGGCCTTGCCCGAGCCCGAGAAAACCGCCTTCCGCTTCCTGCACGTCAGCACCGACGAGGTTTACGGCACGCTGCGGCAAGACGATCCGCCGTTTGCGGAGACGAACGCCTACGAGCCCAACAGCCCCTACAGCGCCAGCAAGGCCGCCAGCGACCACCTGGTGCGTGCCTGGCACCACACCTACGGCCTGCCGGTGCTCACCACCAACTGCTCCAACAACTACGGGCCGTACCACTTCCCCGAAAAGCTCATCCCGCTCATGATTGTCAACGCCCTGGCCGACAAGCCCCTGCCGGTCTATGGTGATGGCATGCAGGTGCGCGACTGGCTTTATGTGAAAGACCACTGCAGCGCCATCCGCCGCGTGCTGGAAGCCGGACGCCTGGGCGAGACCTACAACGTAGGCGGCTGGAACGAAAAGCCCAACCTTGACATTGTGCACACCGTCTGCACCCTGCTTGACGAACTGCGCCCCAAGGCCGATGGCAGCAGTTACAAGGCCCAGATCACCCACGTGCCCGACCGCCCCGGCCATGACCGGCGCTATGCCATCGACGCACGCAAGATCGAGCGCGAGCTGGGCTGGAAGCCGGCCGAAACCTTCGAGACCGGCATCCGCAAGACAGTCCAGTGGTACCTGGACCACCCCGAATGGGTGCAGCATGTGCAAAACGGCAGTTATCGCGACTGGGTGCACAAGCAATATGGAGCTGTGGCGGCATGAACCGCTCGCCCTGTATCTTGCTGCTCGGTAAAAACGGCCAAGTGGGCTGGGAGTTGCAGCGCAGTCTGGCTCCATTGGGCTGTCTGATCGCTCTGGATCGTGCAGGCTTGAAACCCGGGGAGCTTGCCCATCTACCCGCATGGCAAGGCCAACCCTTGCTCGATCACCCGCTGTGCGGCGACCTGAGCGACTTGGAAGGCCTGCGCCGCACCGTGCATACCTTGCGCCCGCACGTCATCGTCAATGCCGCCGCCTACACCGCTGTGGATAAAGCCGAATCCGAGGTAGGCCTGGCGCATCGCCTCAATGCCGAAGCCCCTGGCGTGCTCGCGCAAGCCGCGCATGAGGTGGGTGCCTGGCTGGTGCACTACAGCACGGACTACGTCTTCAACGGCAGCGGACACACCCCTTGGCAGGAAGGCGATCCCACCGGCCCATTGAATGCCTATGGACTCACCAAGCTCGAAGGCGAGCAGCGCATCCTGCAGGCCGGTCGCCAGCACCTGATTTTTCGGACCAGTTGGGTCTATGCCGCGCGCGGGGGCAACTTCGCCAAGACCATGCTGCGGCTGGCCCGGGAACGCGAGCGTCTGACGGTGATTGACGACCAGTTTGGTGCGCCCACAGGCGCAGAGCTGATTGCGGACGTGACCGCACACGCCCTGCGGCAGGTCTTGCGCACCGGCGAAGGGCAGGGCACCTACCACCTGGCCGCCAGTGGCGAGACGACCTGGCACCGCTATGCCCAGTTCGTGATCGAGCAGGCCCAGCGGTTGCAACCCCATACCCCTTGGAAAGTGCAGGCCATCGACCCGGTGCCTACGCACACTTTCCCCACGCCTGCCCGGCGACCGCACAATTCGCGCTTGAACACCACGTTGCTGGCGTCCACCTTCGGGTTGCGCTTACCGCCCTGGCAGGAGGGCGTCAGCCGGATGCTGCAGGAGACAACGGGCTGAGCGATTCAGCCGGTTGTTTTCACTTCAAACCCGCCAGATCGCGCAGCACCTGCACCTTGTCGGTCCGCTCCCAGCTGAATTCGGGTTCATCCCGACCGAAGTGCCCGTAGGCGGCGGTCTTGCTGTAGATCGGGCGCAGCAGGTCCAGCATCTGAATGATGCCTTTGGGGCGGAGGTCGAACACTTCGTTGACGATGTGGGCGATCTTCTCGTCCGGGATCACGCCCGTGCCTTCGGTGTACACCGTGACGTTCATGGGGCGCGCCACGCCGATGGCGTACGCCACCTGGATCTGACACTGGCGCGCCAGGCCGGCAGCCACGATGTTCTTGGCCACGTAGCGCGCGGCATAGGCCGCCGAGCGGTCCACTTTGGTCGGATCCTTGCCGCTGAAGGCGCCACCACCGTGTGGGCAAGCGCCGCCATAGGTGTCCACAATGATCTTGCGGCCTGTCAGCCCGCAGTCACCCTGCGGGCCCCCGATCACGAAGCGCCCCGTGGGGTTGATGAGGTATTTCGTGTCGGCCAGCCATTCTTTGGGCAACACCGGCTTGATGATTTCCTCGATACACGCTTCCACGAATGCGGGCTTCATCTGCTTGCCGTCGCTCATTTCGGGGCTGTGCTGGCTGCTCAGCACAATGGTGTCGATGCTGTGCGGGCGCCCGTTGACATACCGCATGGTGACTTGGCTTTTGGCGTCAGGGCGCAGGAAAGGCAGGCGACCGTCCTTGCGCAGCTGGGCCTGACGTTCAACGATGCGATGCGCGTAGTAGATCGGCGCGGGCATCAGCTCGGGCGTTTCGTCGCAGGCGTATCCGAACATCAGGCCCTGGTCGCCGGCGCCGGTGTTCAGGTAGTCGTCGCTCGCGTGGTCCACGCCCTGCGCGATGTCGTTGCTCTGCTTGTCGTAAGCCACCAGCACCGCGCAGCCCTTGTAGTCGATCCCGTAGTCGGTGTTGTCGTAACCGATGCGTTTGATGGTGTCGCGTGCGACCTGGATGTAATCGACGTGGGCGTTGGTGGTGATTTCACCGGCCAGCACCACCAGACCGGTGTTGCACAGGGTTTCCGCTGCTACACGGCTACGGGAGTCCTGCTCGAAAATCGCGTCCAGAATCGCGTCTGACACCTGATCGGCCACCTTGTCGGGGTGGCCTTCGGAAACCGATTCGGATGTGAAGAGAAAGTCGTTCGCCATTTGAATACACTCCTGATAACTGCCTGGCGGTCGCCGGGCAAGGGTGCTTAGGCGAACGCTTTAGCTGAATTTGTGAATCGCCCGCAAGTTGTCCAGTAACTCGGCGATGAATGTATTGTAAACACTCGCCACTATGCTGACGCTTTTTCGAGGTTTGGGCCTGCTGCCGCTGGGTGTATTGCATGCACTGGGTTGGTTGCTGGGGTGGCTGATCTGGCTCGGTTCATCCAGCTACCGCCAGCGCTGGTTGGCCAATACCATGCAGGCCGGCATCCAGGGTGCTCAGCGTTGGGCGTCGGTGGGCGAAGCGGGCAAGCAGATCCTGGAGCTGCCCCGGCTGTGGTTTGGCCAGCCAGTGGCCATCGGCTGGCAAGGCGCCGCCCATATCGAGGTTGCACTGCACCATGGCCACGGCATACTGTTTCTCACGCCCCACATGGGCTGCTTTGAGGCCACCGCCCAGGCGTATGCGGAACGTTTTGGCGCATCGCCCGATGGCAAGCCCATCACCGTGCTGTTTCGCCCGCCGCGCAAAGCCGGCCTGACGGCGGTTCTGCAGGCTGCCCGCAACCGTCCTGGTTTGGCCAGTGCACCGGCCAATCTGCGGGGGGTTCGACAACTGGTCCAGGCCCTGAAGCAAGGCGAGGCCGTGGGATTGCTGCCGGACCAGGTGCCCCCCGATCGGCTGGGTGTCTGGGCGCCCTTTTTCGGGCGCGACGCCTACACCATGACGCTGTCCGCCCGTTTTGCCCAGGTGCCTGGCACTCAGGTCTTGCTGGCGTGGGGGGAAAGACTGCCCTGGGGTCGAGGGTTTGTGATCCATGTCCAGCCCTGGAGCGAAGTGATGCCTGAGCCGGTGGCCGAGCGCGCCGAAGAAGCAGCGCTCCAGATGAACCGTGCGATGGAAGCCCTGATCCGGCAGTGCCCGGCGCAGTATCTCTGGGGGTACGCCCGTTACAAAGCGCCCAGGACGCCAGCTTAGGTCCGCACGAAATCCAGCATCAGCCGCGAGATATCCTCTGGCCGCTCATGGACGAGCCAATGGCTGGCCCCTGCCAGTCGTTCAATCCGCAGATCGGGCACATGGCCTTGGAGGCCATCGAGCAAGCCAGGGAGCAGGGCGTGATCGTCCATGCCCCAGATGACCAGCGTGGGCTGAGGCACATGCAGCATGGCAGCAGGCAGGTCTGGGCAGGTGCCAGGATTCTCAGCCGGCGTCGGTGGGCGCAAGGGAGAGGCCCGGTAGTAGTTCAGTGGACCTTCCAGCCCGCCGCGCCATACGGTTCGGTACTGGTCGCGAACTGCTTCGGTCAGCCAGCTGGCCTGGCGGGTACCGGACTCGAAAAAACCCCAGAGCCGCCGGAAATCATCCGCCTCCAGCAGTGCGGCCGCATCAGGTCGGACCAGAAACTGCATGTAGGTGCTTGCAGCTTGTTGCTCGGGCGACCCATACAGATCGCGAAGGAAGGTGCCTGCGTGGGGTGCATTCAGAATCACCAGGCGTTGCAGCAACCCGGGGTGTAACGCCGCCACATTCCAGGCGATGGCGCCCCCCCAGTCATGGGCGACCAGGGCATGCAGCTGGCCGGGGGTGGAGCTGCGCTCAGTCATCGCGGCAATCAGGGCCTGCACGTCCTGAACCAGATATTTGGCCCGGTAGGCCTCGATCTCCGTAGGGGCCGAGGACGGCGCGTAACCGCGCATGCAGGGGGCCACGCATCGATACCCGCCGTTTGGCGCTTCGGCAAAGAACGCCATCAACTCATCCCACACAAACGCCGATTCCGGAAAACCGTGCAGAAACATCAGCACCGGCCTACCCATCTCCCCGGTCACCCGAACCTGTAGCGTGATGCCGTGCGGAAGGGTGACCGATTGGGTGCGAATCATGGGGAGTCGTTGTCCGGGTTGGTTTCGGCAGGTCGGTGCGCCCAGTGCCACAAGGTCAGTGCCACGTCGTCCAGACCTTGTTTTTTGAGCGCAGAAAAGAGTTTGACCTCACCCCCTGCCGTCTGCAGTCGCGCAATCGACAGGGCTTTACTGGCTTCCTGGCGGCTGAGTTTGTCGGCTTTGGTCAGAAGCACCAGAAAATGCAGTCCCTGCTCCACTCTGGGGCGGATCACTTCCAGCAGGGCTTCATCCAGTTCGGTCAGGCCCAGCCGCGGGTCACACATCATGACCACACCGCGAAGATTGGGGCGGCTCACCAGATAATTGGCCATCACTTGCTGCCAGCGGCGTTTCGCTTCCTGGGGCACAGCGGCATAGCCGTATCCAGGCAAGTCGGCAAGCACCGCGTCGGTCAGCCCTTGCTTGCCCAGGGCGAACAGGTTGATGCTCTGGGTGCGGCCAGGTGTCTTGGAGGCAAAGGCTAGACGCTTTTGCTGTGTCATGGTGTTGATGCAGGTGGATTTACCGGCATTCGAACGTCCGACGAAAGCAATCTCGGGAATCGTGAGGTCTGGCAGATGATGCAGTTGCGGAGCTTCAGTCAGGAAACGGGCGGTGTGCAACCAGGCGTGAGCGGTCTTGCAGAGGTCCGCAGACGGTGCTGCTTGGTTATTCGTGGTCATTTTTTCAATCAGAGTCTTTCGTCATTGTAAAATCTTGTTATTGCAGAGACGACCAACGGTCGGTTTTGCATGCCTCCCACGGATGTTGACTATCGCACTCGAAATGAAATCCTTATCCAAGCTCATTGGTGCTGCAGCACTTGCCACACTGTCCTTCGCTGTGTTTGCGCAGTCTTCCCAGCCCGATTTGCGTCGGGGCGCCCAGATATACAACCAGATGTGCATGGCCTGCCACGGGGTTGATGGCAATTCTTCTTCGGTGGCCAATCCTTCTCTGGCTCAGCAGCACCCAGAGTATCTGATCAAACAATTGCGCGAGTACGCGTCGGGTGTGCGCCAGAACGCGATCATGACAGGTTTCGCCGCCGCCCTGTCCGACCAGGACAAGATCGACATTTCCCACTGGCTGGCTGCCCAGACCAAGGCGCCCGGCTATGCGCAGAATAAAGAAACGGTTGCCTTGGGCGAACGCATCTTCCGCGGTGGCATCGCGAACCGTCAAATCCCCGCCTGCATGGCCTGTCATGGCCCTGGGGGTGCGGGCATTCCTTCCCTGTATCCCCGTCTGGCCGGCCAGCATGCCGAGTACACCGCTGACCAAATGCGGCAATTTCGCTCTGGTGCCCGTAACAACAATGCTGCCATGAGCGGTATCGCCCGCTACATGACGGATGTGGAGATCGAGGCCGTCTCGGATTTCATCGCCGGTCTGCGCTGATCCTCGGCGTCATCGATGCCCCGCTTTTTAGAGGGGCATTTTCTGTGGTGGGGCCGAAACGGGTGTGTGTGAGAAAATTCAACTTCTCATCGGAACCAATCGCTTCACCCCACTCTCTACACATATGCAGGCCAGTTCAGCCTGCTTTTTCTTGACTGCATCTCATGAGTGTCTCCACTGAAGGCTACGTCATCCAGAAAGGTTCCGAGAGCCTGCGATCTGCTGTGGAGTTGCTCTCCTCCATGCGGTTTGCCATCGCCTTGCTGACCGTCATCTGTATTGCGTCGGTGGTGGGTACGGTGCTTTTGCAAAACGAGCCTGTCAATAACTACCTGAACCAGTTCGGACCCTTCTGGTACGAGGTGTTTGCGGCGTTGGGCCTGTACACCGTGTACAGCGCTTGGTGGTACATGCTGATGCTCGCCTTCCTGGTGATCAGCACCACTCTGTGTATCGTTCGCAGTTCTCCCAAGATTTTGGTGGATATCAAGCTGTTCAAGGAAAACATCCGTGAACAAAGCCTGAAGGCCTTTCCGCACAAAGCCCAAGCGGATCTTGATGAAGCAGCCGAGCCTGCGGCCAGACGCATAGGCGGCACGCTGGTAGCCCTGGGGTGGAAAGTCCGGCTCCAGCGTCGGGAGACGTCCACGGGGGAGGGTTGGATGGTGGCTGCCAAAGCGGGTGCTGCCAACAAGCTGGGCTATATCGCTGCCCATTCCGCCATTGTCATGATCTGCGTCGGCGCGCTCATGGACGGACCCATGATGGTCCGTGCAGCCATGTGGCTCAACGACAAAACGCCCTTGGTGGATGGTCGTGGCTTCATTCGTGATGTCCCCGACGAGCATCGCCTGAGCGATCGCACGCCTGCCTTCAGAGGCAATCTGCTGGTGACGGAAGGCGCGACGGCCGGCACTGCCTTGCTGTTGCATCCACGTGGACTGGTCCTGCAGGAGCTGCCGTTCGATATCCATCTGCAGCAGTTCATTGTGGAGTATCACCCCAATGGTCAACCCAGCCTGTTTGCCAGTGAGATTGTCATCCACGATCGCTACACGGGCGAAGCGATTCCCGCGCGCGTGGAGGTCAACCACCCGGTGAGTCATCGCGGTGTTCAGATCTACCAGGCCAGTTTTGAAGACGGTGGCTCCTGGGTGAACCTGCAGGCTGTCCCGATGGGGCGATCGATGGACCCCTTCTCAGTCGATGGCCGCATCGGTGAGTACCTGAGTCTGGCCAGCCTGAATCTGGACCAACGGCTTCAACTCGAATTCACTGGCTTGCGTGTCATCAATGTGGAGAATTTCTCCAACACTGCCAGCACGGGCGATGAATCGCGCCGCGTGGATTTGCGTCAATCCATCGAGAGCCGACTGGGCTCAGGCCATCGTACCGTGACTGAGCGGGAATTGCGCAATGTCGGTCCCAGCGTCACTTACATCCTCCGAGACGAAGCGGGTCAGGCGCGTGAATTCCACAATTACATGTTCCCGATCGATCTCGACGGCAACCGTGTGTTTGTCCTTGGCGTGCGCGATACCCCTCAGGAAGATTTCCGTTACTTGCGGATTCCCGTCGATGAGAATGATGCCATGGATGGATTCATCCGGCTTCGGTCCGCACTGGCTGACCCCGACATGCGTCGCGAAGCGGTGCGTCGTTATGCAGCAGAGGCGGCTGCGGGTCAGTCGCCCGAGCTTCAACAGGCCTTGGCAGGTTCTGCCCAGAGAGCCATTGATTTGTTTGCAGGCCAGGATCCTGAAATCCCGAATCTTCCCTCGGGTAACATCCCGGTACTGGGTGGTTTGCAAGCGGTCTCTGCGTTCATGGAGGCGAACGTGCCAGAGGCCGATCGGGAGCGCGCGGGCGAGGTATTGCTTCGCATCCTGAACGGTACGCTGTATGAATTGCTGCAGCTGAGCCGAGAGCGTGCCGGTCAGTCGCCGGCCGAGCGTGGCGAGGAACTCGCCCAGTTCCTGACGCTGTCTGTTCTCAGCCTGAGCGATTCCTTCTTTTACCCGGCACCCGTGACATTCGTCATGACGGACTTCGATCACGTTCAGGCCAGTGTCTTCCAGGTGGCGCGTGCGCCCGGTGTCCCCATCGTCTACTTGGGCTGTCTGTTACTCACGATCGGTGTCTTTGCCATGCTCTACATCCGTGAGCGCCGTCTGTGGGTCTGGTTGTCTCCCAAGACGGATGGAACAGGCTTGCAAGCCTATATGGCGCTGTCGTCCAATCGCCAGATCATGGACAACGACAAAGAATTTGAACAGTTGAAAACACGATTGCTGACGAAAGGTCCTGAGGTGCAGTCATGAATACCGCCACTGAAACCATTGATCTGAAGAAAACCGACGCGATTGCCGGCTTGCAGCCCGGCTACTTCGCCCGGCGTAATCTGTGGGACTGGATTTTTGCAGCCCTGGTGGTGGCTGGTGGTCTCTATACCTACTGGTTGTTCAGTGAGTACCTGGACCGTTATGAACTCGGCATTCTCATCGGCACGGTGCCCAGTCTGATTGCTTTGGCTTGGTTCTGGCGTCCATTGCGTCTCCTCACGGTCGTTGTCGCGGTGGTTTCCCTGCTTGCTGTCCGCTTGTATCAGGTTGATGGCGTGGGGATGCCTGAGCGGGCTGAAGAGGTCTTTTTGCTCAAATACCTCATTTCCAGTCAGACGGCCATTCTGTGGATGAGCGTGATGTTCATCGTCAGCACGTTTTTCTACTGGTTGGGCGTTTTCTCCCGAAAAAATGCAGACGACTTCGAGTACATCGGCTCCAAACTGGCCTGGGCGGCGGTCACCTTTGCACTGGTGGGATTCTTCGTTCGTTGGTATGAAACCTATCTCATGGGCCCCGGTGTGGGCTACATGCCGGTGAGCAATCTGTACGAGGTGTTCATCCTCTTCGCCTGGTTGACGGCAGCCTATTACCTCTACTACGAAGACCGTTACCAGACTCGCCGCATGGGTGCTTTTGTGATGCTGATCATCTCGGCATCGGTGGGCTTTCTGCTGTGGTACACCGTCACCCGCGAAGCCCATGTGATCGAACCCCTGGTGCCGGCGTTGCAAAGTTGGTGGATGAAGGTCCATGTTCCGGCCAATTTCGTGGGATACGGGACTTTCGCTATTGCGGCCATGGTGGGTTTTGCTTATCTGATCAAGGAAAGTGCGGGTCATGCCAGCTGGTGGAAGCTCATGCCATTGTGGCTGGTCGGCTCCATTCTGGTATTTGAGCCTTTCCTGTTCCGGCGCGATGTGGTGGAGGCCGGTTTCTACTACTGGGCTCTGTATTTCGGTGTGTCAGTCCTGATCGTGGGCGGTATTCTTTCGCTGCGTCGGCGCATTGCCGACCGCCTGCCTTCGCTGGAGGTCATGGACGACCTGATGTATCGTGCGATTGCAGTGGGTTTCGTCTTTTTCACCATTGCCACCATCCTGGGCGCGCTGTGGGCTGCAGAGGCCTGGGGTGGCTACTGGAGCTGGGACCCGAAAGAAACCTGGTCGCTGATCACCTGGCTGACTTACGCCGCGTGGTTGCATATGCGCCTCATGAAAGGCATGCGGGGCACCGTTGCCGCCTGGTGGGCGATCATCGGACTGGCCGTGACCACCTTCACTTTCCTGGGAGTGAACATCTTCCTGAGCGGTTTGCACAGCTACGGCACCCTCTGACCAGCGCCCTTCGAGTGCCACGACCCGGTGTCCTGATCAGGGCACCGGGTTTTCTTTTTGTGTCAGACTCAAGCGATAGATGATCTCAGGAGACGTGTGATGAACAGTCGACATGCCCGCAGCGGTTACAACCACCCTGTACCGAGTGACATCACGCCTCCATCGGTCTACCTGAATCGTCGGCAGTGGATCGTCCATTCAAGCGCTGGGCTCGTTGCGGCGGCTGCGGGGTCCGCTGCTTTCAACGCGGAAGCCTCGACCGTTCGCCCTCCAGGCGTCCTCTCGGCATTGACGGCAAGGTCCAGCATGGTGGAAGGGGCGCGGATCGATGAGCGAATCACACCTTACCGCGATGCCACCACGTACAACAATTTCTATGAATTCGGGACGGACAAGTCAGACCCTGCACGCCATGCCCACCGGATGCGCGTTCGCCCTTGGACCGTCGCGGTGGAGGGGCTGGTCCACAAGCCCAGGGTGTTCGGCATTGAGGAACTGCTCGCCTTGTCCGCGATGGAGGAGCGCATCTACCGCATGCGGTGTGTCGAAGGCTGGTCCATGGTCATCCCGTGGATCGGTTATTCCCTGTCTCACCTCATCAATGCCGTGGAACCCATGGGCAGTGCCAAATACATCGAGTTTCATACCTTGGCGGATCCGCAAACCATGCCTGGTGTGCGATCACGTATCCTCGACTGGCCCTATGTGGAGGGGCTGCGGATGGATGAAGCCCGCCATCCCTTGACCCTGCTCACATTCGGGATGTACGGAGAAATCCTGCCGAATCAGAATGGGGCACCTGTTCGCATGATGATTCCCTGGAAGTATGGCTTCAAGAGCGGCAAATCGATTGTCCGTATTCGTTTTGTCGAAGAGCAACCCATGACATCCTGGGTGAAATCGGCGCCGGATGAATACGGCTTCTATTCCAATGTGAATCCCGAAGTGCATCACCCACGGTGGAGTCAGGCCACCGAGAGGCGGATTGATGGCAGTGGCTTGAACGCCCGGCGCTTGCGAACCCTGCGTTTCAATGGTTACGAAGAGCAGGTCGGCCATCTGTATGCAGGCATGGATCTGCGTCGGCAATTCTGATGTAGTTGGGTGTGAAAGGTCGCGTCCATCCGCTCAAGAGATTCATCCTGCTGTCTGCAGGGGGACCGGCCGTCTGGTTGTGGGGCGCCGCGCTGACCGATCGCCTGGGCGCCAACCCGGCCGAAGCTTTGCTCAGGGGGTTGGGTGAATGGGCATTGATCATGCTTTGCCTGACTCTGGCCATCACGCCGCTTCGCCAGTGGACCGGTCGGGCCGAATGGGCCTTGCTGCGCCGTGGTTTGGGATTGTGGACTTTTGCCTACGCCATGCAGCACCTGGTGGTGTATGCCTGGTTCGATATGGGCTGGGATGTGCCCATGATCAAAGCCGATATCGTTCAACGTCCGTTCATCTTGGTGGGGATGTTGACTTTCTTCCTCCTCATCCCTATGGCCTTGACGTCATTTGGTGCCGCCATCAAAGCCATGGGCGCCCATCGCTGGAAACGACTGCATCTGAGCGTGCATGTCGTCGGTCTTCTGGCCTTGCTGCATTTCTTCTGGATGCGCAGCGGCAAGAATGACTATGGAGACGTGTGGCTCTTTACAGCGGTTCTGTCTGTGCTGTGGTTATGGCGCGGATGGAGTGCCTGGCGTCGTCACCGGGCTCCATAAGCGTTCACCGCGCATCACGTCGCTGGGTGTTTCCCGCTCGCGGATGAGTTGCACATTTTCACCATATACCAACACCTCGGCGGCGCGTCCTCGGGTGTTGTACTGACTGGCCATGCTCATGCAATAGGCCCCGGCAGAACAGACAGCCAGCTGCTCACCCGGCCGAACAGCCAGCGCACGATCACGACCCAGCCAGTCCCCGCTTTCACAAACCGGCCCGACCACGTCGTAGATGCGCGTGGCATCCTCGCGGAGGAGGGTTGGCACGATCGCGTGATAGGCTTCGTACATCGCAGGCCGCGGCAAGTCGTTCATGGCTGCATCGACGATCAGGAAATTCTTGGTATCGCCGGATTTCTCAAACAGCACTTCGGTCAGGCAGATGCCGGCATTGCCCACCAGGGACCGACCCGGCTCAATCAGGATCCGTTTGTTGCCATGACCACGGGCATCGAGTCGATTGAGCAAAGCAGACCAGAGGATGTTGGCAGCGGGCGGGACATCGCCCTGGTAGTCAATACCAAGACCACCACCGAAATCGATATGGGCCAGGTGCATGCCATCGGACTCCAGCAGATCCACCAGATCCAGAATCCGGTCCATGGCATCGAGAAAAGGCGGGATTTCGGTGATCTGTGAGCCGATATGGCAGTCGATTCCGTGGATCTTCAGACCGGAAAGCTGGGCCGCATGGCGATACACGTCCAATGCCTCCGTATGGGCAATACCGAATTTGTTGCCCTTGAGTCCGGTGGAGATGTAGGGGTGGGTTTTGGCGTCCACATCCGGATTCACGCGCAGACTGATCGGGGCCACCTGCCCCAGCTCAGTGGCCACCGCATGCAGGGTATCAAGTTCTGCCACGCTTTCCACATTGAAGCAACCGATGCCTGCCAGCAGCGCCTGCCGCATTTCTGCTCGCGTCTTGCCGACACCGGAAAAGATGATCTTGGCGGGATCCACACCCACACGGAGGGCTCTTTCCAGCTCGCCGCCGGAAACGATATCGAGCCCACACCCCGCCTCAACAAAGGTTTGCAGGATGGCCAGGCTGGAATTGGCCTTCATGGCATAACAGATCAAGGCTTCACGACCCTCAAAGGCTTGCTGGTAAGCCGACAGGGCCGCCAGCATGGACGCCCTGGAGTAGGCAAACAGCGGGGTGCCGAAGCGTTCCGTCAAACGATGGACCGGCACACGCTCCAGCCACAACTCACCGGCTTCATAGTGAAGGTGCGGATGGCCTGGCAAGGCTGGTGGGTGGGCGGGTAGGGCGGTCATGCAGTCGATTATCGAGAAGAAGAGGAATGTGGCGCGCGATCCGTCGTGGCAGAAGGCATCACCAGGGGGCCTTTCTGACCACACGCAGTCAGGGACAACAAGCCGGCCAGGCATGCCAAGCCCATGAGGCAGATGCGGACACGCGCATGATGAGGACCGGACTGGCTGGCCTTGCCTACAATTTGATGCTTCTTGAACATGAGGGCATTGTAATGACCGATCTGGAGTACATGGATCGAGCGGAAGCCGTCCTGAAGGCCGTGGAATTGACTTGCGACCGCATCAACGACGAGACGGATGCCGACATCGATAACCAGCGTGTGGGTGGGATGATCACCCTGGTTTTTCGGAATGGCAGCCAGATCGTGATCAACCTGCAAAAGCCGCTGCACGAAATCTGGATGGCGGCGCGTTCAGGCGGCTACCACTATCGGTTCGATGGTCAGCAGTGGATGGACACCAAAGGTGCAGGCGAATTTTTCACGCATCTGTCGCGAGAGGCATCTGCCCAGTCCGGGCAACGTCTGACTTTCAGTTCATGAACAGGTTGATGATCCGGCGGCGCTCGCGGTCTTCCATCGGTGTGCCGACCTCGGCATCGAAGCTGCCGGCTCCGTCATCCGCCATGCCGAGCGATGCCACGCCCAAGCCAGGGACGAATTCGTCAAAGTACCATTCGCCATCCACGAATGTCACACCGTGAGGCGGTGAGGGTGGGACAACAGGCACGTTCTGGAGCATCTCGCCCATGAACTGGATCCAGATCGGCAACGCCAATGAACCGCCCGTGGCCTGACGGCCGAGATTTCTCGGGGTGTCGTAACCCATCCATGACACGGCCGACAATGTCGGGTGGAACCCACCGAACCAGGCGTCGACCGCGTCATTGGTGGTGCCGGTCTTGCCGTAAAGATCGGGTCGACGCAAAGTGGATTGGGCACGCGCAGCCGTACCCGTCAGCGTGATCTCGTTGAGGAGCTGGCGCATCACGAAGGCATTTCTTTCTGAGATCACCCGTTGGGCCTCATTGGGCAGGCGGGGAGGGATGTCCAGCAGGACCTGGCCTCGATGGTCGGTGATGCGTGTGATCAGCATGGGGGGCACGTAATACCCGCCGTTGGCAAAGACGCCATAGGCGCTGGCCATTTGGAGCGGTGTGACCGCGCCCGCCCCCAGCGCCATGGTGAGGAATGGGGGGTGTTTGGCGGCCTCGAACCCAAAGCGAGTGACCCATTGTTGGGCGCTACTCGGGCCGACCGCCTTCAGGATGTTGATCGAGGTCATGTTCTTGGAGCGGGCCAGGGCTGTCCGAACGGTCATGGGGCCATCAAAACGACCATCGAAATTACGTGGCTCCCAGGGTTTGCCACCCGTGACAGCGGCGCTGAAAAACAAAGGCGCATCGTTGACGATCGTAGAGGGCGTGATACCCCGTTCCAAGGCAGCAGAGTAGATGAAAGGCTTGAAGCTGGAGCCCGGCTGGCGCTGCGACTGGGTTACCCGATTGAATTGATTGCGAGTGAAATCGAAACCGCCCACCAGTGCACGGATTTCACCCGTTCGAGGATCCACCGCCACGAAGGCGGCCTCCACAGTGGGTATCTGGGTCAGGTAGTAGCGATTGTTGGCCTCCCTGGCAATCCTGACCACTGCACCGGGCCGTATGCGCAGATGGGGAGGGGCATTGTCCGCCAGGCCGGACCGCACAGGATCCAGGCCCGTCCCCGTGATTTCAATGGGATCTCCCTCGCCTCGGCTCACCACCACGCGCCGGTTACTGGCCTCCAGCACCACGGCACTCAACAAGCCATGATTGTCGCCAGCGGCAGCCACGGCATTATCGATGGCTGTTTCCCGCGCTTCAGGGTCTGCAGGCAGATCGATGAAACGCTCAGGCCCCCGGTAGAACTGACGGCGTTCGAAATCCATGACGCCTTGCCTGACAGCACGAAAAGCGGCTCGCTGGGCGCGAGCATCGACGGTGGTGTGGACGTGCAGTCCTCGCGTGTAGGCCTCCTCGCCGTACATGTCAAAAACGGTCTGGCGGACCATTTCCGCCAGGTATTCGGCATGAGTGAACTGTTCCGCTGTCTGACGACGCAGCCGAAGCGGCTCGTTGCGGGCCTCCTCCGCCTGTTCGGCCGTGATGAAGCCGTTTTCAAGCATGCGATCGATGATGTGCAGCTGGCGGACCCGGGCACGGCGCGGATTGGCGATCGGATTGAACGCGGAAGGTGCTTTCGGTAGCCCAGCAAGCATCGCCGCTTCGGCAATGCTCAGTTCCTGCAAAGATTTCCCGAAGTAGGTCTGAGCGGCGGCGGCGAACCCATACGAGCGATGACCCAGAAAGATCTGGTTCATATAGATTTCAAGAATCTGCTCCTTGGTCAGCAGCCGTTCCAGCTTGAACGTGAGCAACACCTCATAGAACTTCCTGAGGTAACTTTTCTCGCTGGAGAGGTAGACATTGCGGGCGACCTGCATCGTGATGGTAGAGGCCCCCTGGCTTCGCGCATCTCGCAGGTTCGCAAGCGCCGCGCGAACCATTCCCCGGTAATCGACACCGCTGTGCTCGAAGAACCGCGCGTCTTCGATGGCGAGTACCGCGTTGATCATCACGGGTGGGATGTCATCAAAAGGTGTCAGGTTGCGTCGTTCCTGACCAAATTCGCCAATCAGTTCACCGCCCGCCGCATAAACACGCAAGGGCAGGTTAGGTCGGTAGTCGGCCAGGTCGGTGACATCGGGCAGGTTGGGGTAAGCCATGGCGACTGCAATCAGCAGTGCCGCCAAGCCCGCGCCGATGAGGCCCAGGAAAGCGACCCCCATTTGGGCTAACAGGCCCATCAAGGAGCGCTTGGCGGTCTGACGATGGCGGGGGGCGTCCTTGCCGGATGAGGTTTTTCGGGGAGGTTCAGAGGACATGTAGGCTCGTATTAACCATCAGATTATAAAAAAACATGCCTTTTCAAACAGTTGTCTTTGAAACCTTATGTGAAAGTTTGTAAATATCACAAGAAATCGCGGATACTGCTGTCACGGAGGATTTCGTCTTTTTTTGACAACGCTTGCTGAGGCTGCCATGTAACAAAACGTGTCGATTGCCAGGGCTTGCTGATAGGATTGAAACTGAGGAGGCGCGTTGGCGCTTCAATAACACATTGGGGGTGGACTTGATCTCACTCGGCTCTCTCTTCAAACGAGAACCCGCACCGCTTCTGGGCATCGATATCAGTTCGACCTCCCTCAAGCTGGTTGAGCTGCAGCGGAACGGCGATGGCGGACTGACGGTTCAACATTGCGCCAGTGAACCCCTGGAGCGCGGCTGGGTCAGCGAAGGCCATGTCGAGAAATTCGACGAAGTGGCTGAAGCCTTGCGTCGTCTGGTCAAAAAATCGGGCAGCAAGACCAAGAACGTGGCCATGGCCTTGCCTGGTTCTGCAGTCATTACCAAGAAAATCAATCTGCCAGCCGGTCTCAGCGAGGATGTACTGGAGATTCAGGTTGAAAGTGAGGCGGCCCAGTACATCCCCTTTCCGCTGGCTGAGGTAAGCCTTGATTTCTGCGTCATCGGTCCGGCGAGCAATATGCCTGAGTACGTCGAGGTCCTGTTGGCGGCCTCCCGCAAGGAAAAAGTCTCGGACCGACAGGGGCTTGCCGAGGCTGCGGGCCTGAATTCGGTGGTGCTGGATGTCGAATCATTCGCTTCCCGACTGGCTGCCTCCCGCATGATCGACACGCTGCCCAACCGGGGCAAGAACATGTTGATTGCCTTGTTTGAACTGGGTTCGCAGACCTCTCGGCTGCAAGTCATCCGAAACAACGAGATGATCTACGAGCGAGATCAGAATTTTGGCGGCGCGCAACTCACCAATCTGATCGCTCGCCATTACGCGATCCCTGTCGATGAGGCGGAAGTCAAGAAAAGGACGAAATCCCTGCCTGCTGATTATCAGGAGGCGGTGCTGGCGCCCTTCATGGATGGTATTGGACAAGACATTGGCCGTGCCCTGCAGTTCTTCTTCACCAGCACACCGCACAACAAGGTCGACCATGTGCTGCTATCGGGTGGGTGCGCTGCCTTGCCCGGCCTGGATGTCGCGGTGATGAACCAGACGTCTTTCCCATGCAAGATTGTCAATGCATTCGACGGCATGGGCTTGAGTTCTCAGGTGCCAGCCACCCGAGCCACCGCTGAAGGCACCTCCTATCTGGTCGCCACGGGACTGGCGATGAGGAGGTTTGACCAATGATACGCATCAACCTGCTGCCGCACCGAGAGCTGGCGCGGAAGAAAAAGAAAGAGCAGTTTTTCGTCCATTTGGGCTTTGCGCTTCTGGCTGGCGCGGCCGTGTCGGCGGCCATCTACACCGTTTTCGACATGCGCATATCTGCGCAGCAGCAGCGCAATGAATTCATTCGAGCTGAAATCCGTCAACTCGACGCTCAGATCCGGGATATCAATACCCTGCAGCAGGAGCTGAATGCCCTGCGATCGCGCCAGGCCGCCGTGGAGGGGTTGCAGGCCGATCGCAATCTGCCCGTACATCTGCTCGACGAGATGGTGGCTCAGTTGCCCGAAGGTGTCTATCTGCGGACCCTGCGACAGGAAGACATGGCCATGACCTTGACAGGCGTGGCGCAGTCGCAGGAGCGGGTCTCCGAATTGTTGCGCAACCTGTCCACCCGCAGTGAATGGTTGACGCAGCCCCAGCTGGTTGAAATCACTTCTGCCACCGTCACCCTGTCTCAGCGGGACCAGCGGCGTGTGTTCAATTTTTCCATGCGTGTGACGCTGACCCGTGGGCCGTCTTCCTCAGCGCCCACCCCAGACGCCAGGCTCTGATTGCTAAGGACAGGCTAGTACCATGGCGAAAAAATCATCCAAAAATTCCATCGACTTTGCCCGGCTACAGGCTGACATGGCCAGTCAGTTCAAGGGGCTTGATCCCAACGATCCCTCTCGTTGGCCGTCGATGCCCCGCAACCTGTTGCTGGTCGTGCTGGCTGCTGTCGTCGTTGGCGTGCTCTGGTATGTCAAGCTCAGCGACATGGGTGTCCAACTCGAGACGGAGCGCAATCAGGAAATCCAGCTCAGAGCCGAATACACACGCAAGCTGGGTCAGGCGGTGAATCTGGACGAGCTCCGCTCCCAGCTGGAACAAGTCCGGCAGTACGTGGCTCAGCTCGAAAGACAGCTGCCCAGTCGCGCTGAGATGGATGCCCTTCTCTCTGACATCAACCAGGCGGGGCTTGGACGCAGTCTGCAGTTCGAGCTGTTCCGTCCTGGGCAGACGATCATTCGTGATTTCTACGCGGAGCTTCCTATCGCAGTCAGGGTGACGGGTAGCTATCACGACATCGGTATGTTTGTGTCGGATATTTCTCACTTGTCACGTATCGTGACCATCAACAACATCTCGTTGGAGCCGGTGCAGAATCGCCCTGATGCGTTGACCATGAACGCGACGGCCAAGACGTTCCGTTATCTGGACGCAGACGAAACCACCCAGCAGAGAGCAGCAGGGGGGCGTCCATGAAAACGAACGGGATACACGGGGGGTTGTTGGCGGCTGCCGCAGTGCTTCTGGCTGGCTGTTCAGGGACCTCACAGGATGATTTGACGGTCTGGATGTCTGAGCAGCGAGCGACTGTTCGTCCTCGCGTCGAGCCGGTGTCTGCGCCCACGCCCTTTAACCCTCAAGCCTACCGTGGCATGGGCGCGATTTCGCCCTTCAGCGATGAGAAGCTCACTGTCTTGCTACGCGCGGAATCGGCCTCGCCACTCACCTCGTCGCTGATTGCTGCCGAGATGAATCGGCGCAAGGAACCGCTCGAATTTGTGCCGCTGGACGTGATCACGATGGTGGGCATTCTCCAGCGTGGCAATGAGAGAGTGGCCTTGGTTCGATCGGATAACCTCTTGTATCAGGTCAGGGCAGGCAATTACCTCGGACAGAACTACGGTCGTGTGACCGGCATCACTGAAACACAGATCAGCTTGAGAGAAATTGTGCAGGACGCAGCAGGTGAATGGATTGAGCGCACCTCGACCCTGCAATTGCAAGAGGTAGCCGGGCCATGAATTCAACTATTGTCAACATACAACAACAGGGGCGACTTATGTCTCGTATTCGACTGCTTTCCTTGCTGGCGTCTACCTGTCTGCTAGCGGGTGTTGCGCATGCACAGATCGCGATTCAGTCCCTGACTGCTGCGACGCAGGGCGGGTCGGATGTGATCCGCATCCAGACCAGTGAACCGCTCACGCAGTTGCCTGCTGGATTCACGATCCAATCCCCCGCTCGGATTTCGCTCGATTTCCCAGGCGTTGTCAACGCGACGGGCGTCAACACCGTCGAGTTGAATCGTGGCAATCTGCGGTCTGCCAACGTGGTGCAGGCGGGTGACCGGACCCGTGTCGTACTCAACCTCAGTCAACCAGTGGCCTATGAGACGCGGATTGACGGCAACGCCTTGTTGGTCCTGCTGCAGCCACCTGCAATGGCCGCCCCGGTCGGGGGCGGCGTTGTGGGAAGCACGTTTGCCGAAAACGTCTCCAACCGAGTCCAGCCACTGTCTGACATCGACTTCCGTCGTGGGTCTGACAATGCGGGACGTATCGTGGTCGATCTTGCCAACAACCAGACAGGCGTCGACATTCGGCAGCAAGGACGTGATCTGGTTGTGGAATTTATGCAAACCTCGCTGCCGGAGGGGCTTCGTCGTCGTTTGGACGTGACAGACTTTGGTACGCCAGTTCGAACCATCACTGCGACCCAAGCGGGTGACCGTGTTCGGCTATTGATTGAGTCTACAGGTACTTGGCAGCACAGCGCCATCCAGGCTGACAATCAGTTTGTACTCGAGGTCAGAGAAGTTCGCAATGATCCAACGCGACTTACTTCGGTTCCAACATATTCGGGTGAGAAAATAACCTTATCCTTCCAACAAATCCCAGTCAGACAACTTTTACAGACGATTGCTGAATTTACCGAGTTCAATATCGTCATGTCTGAGAGAGTTACAGGGGATATGTCTCTGCGGTTGAGGGATATACCCTGGGATCAAGCACTGGATGTGATTCTTGACGCAAAAGATCTTGATAAGCGAGTGATGGGGAATGTGATCTGGATTGATGATCGTCGATCGATGTCAGACAGAGAGATCGAACGATTAGAGGCAGCACTTAACATTCAAACTCGTGAGCCTGTCCGTACGCAGAGTTTTAGACTGAACTTTGCAAGGGCCGAGGAAGTCGCTGCTCAGTTGACTACAGCGGTAGGAACTGGTGACTCGGAAGTTAGGGTATTGACTCGACAAGGCTCGGTATTTGCAGAGCCTCGTACCAATCAATTATTTGTAACTGATGTGGCGTCTAAGCTCGCTGAAATTCGGGATTTGATAGCTCAGCTTGACATTCCAGTACGTCAAGTCTTGATTGAAGCTAGGATTGTTGAAGCTGAGGATACTTTCGGGCGTGCTTTAGGTGTTAGATTTGGCGCTCGAGTCAATGATCCAATAACAATTGCAAGGAATAATGGCAACCGATTGAACACATCGTTTGGATTTGGTACGCTAGGCGGTACAGCTAATGCAAACGTTACAAATATTCCCTCGTCTGAGGATTTGTCATTAAGTACATTTGCTATTTCATTGTTTAGTCCTAGTGTCAGTCGACTGCTAAATCTTGAGATTGATGCAAATGAGTCTGATAGACGTTTAAAGACAATATCCAGTCCACGTGTAGTTACGACTAATCAGCAGCGTGCTACTATAGAAGATGGACGTAAGTTCCCCTTCCTCCGTCGGGATGCTGATGGCAACTCAACAATTGAGTTCATTGATGCTTCGCTCAAGTTAATTGTGACTCCTCAGATTACTCCTGATGGGGATATCATTATGGAATTAGAGGTCAGTAACGATTCCCCTATTGTATTTAATGGAGAAACTGCTATTCAGACTAAAAGCGTTCAGACCCAGGTACTTGTGGAAAATGGTGGAACACTTGTGATTGGTGGCATACAGGTTCAAGAGGAAATTTCAGACTCAGATCGTGTTCCAGTTCTGTCTGATATTCCAATGCTAGGTAACTTATTTAGATCCAGATCAAATGCGACTACACGGCGTGAACTGCTTGTTTTTATAACTCCGCGTGTTATGCCCAATTCAACGTCCATGTCTCCTTTCAGGTGATGGATTGATTGTTCTGGTTGGACTACCGGGTTCAGGTAAAACCACTGTTGGACGGCAATTGGCCAAACGGCTTCAATTGCCGTTCATTGATGTCGATCATGCCATCGAGCAGCGAATCGGCTGTTCGATTCGCGAATACTTCGAGCGCGAAGGTGAGTCGGCTTTTCGCGATGTCGAAGAGCAAGTGATTGAACAATTGGCGAACAGCCAGCCTGCAGTGCTCTCCACGGGCGGTGGTGCTGTGCTCAGGCCCAGCAATCGCTCACGCTTGCGGTCGAGTGGTCGGGTGTTTTATTTGCGTTCCGCACCAGAGGACATTTTTCGTCGGGTCAGGCATGACCGAAGCCGTCCTTTATTGCAAGTCGCGGACCCTTTGAAAAGGCTTCGCGATCTGTTCGAGCAACGGGACCCGCTTTATCGAGAAACGGCTCACTATGTCATTGAAACGGGCCGTCCTTCTGTGGCTACGCTGGTCAATATGATCGCGATGCAATTGGAGCTCAATGGCGAGTCCGCTTCATAGCGCCTGTGCCAGCCCAGTGGGCTGGCATACACTAGTGGCATGAATGTGATGCCCCTGTCCTCATCGGTTGTACATACATTGCACATCGAGCTCGCCGACCGAAGCTATCCAATCCTGGTGGGCGATGCACTGCTTGATCAACTGCAGACTTGGGAGTCACTCCCTTCAGCCACACAGGCGGTGATTGTCACCAACCAGACGGTAGCCCCGCTTTATCTTGAGCGGCTGCGTACCGTTTTGTCTCAGCGCTTTCCCAAAGTTCAGGTGGTCGTGCTGCCTGATGGCGAGGTTTACAAGAACTGGGAAACCCTGCAGACCATCTTCGATGCGCTTCTTCAACATGCCTGCGACAGGAAGACCTTGATGTTCGCCTTGGGTGGCGGTGTGGTGGGTGACATGACCGGTTTCGCCGCTGCCTGTTACATGCGTGGTGTGCCTTTTGTTCAGGTGCCGACTACCTTGCTCGCTCAAGTCGATTCCTCGGTGGGGGGGAAGACGGGGATCAACCACCCCCTGGGTAAAAACATGATCGGCGCGTTTTATCAACCGGTTCAGGTGGTCTGCGATTTGTCTACGCTGCAGACCTTGCCAGACCGTGAATTCAGTGCGGGTCTGGCAGAAGTCATCAAGTACGGGCCTATCTACGATCTGGATTTCCTCGCATGGATCGACCACCATATGGATGATCTGATGCAGCGCGAACCTGAAGCTCTGGCTGTGGCGGTTCGTCGAAGTTGTGAAATCAAGGCTGCTGTGGTCTCAGCAGATGAACGTGAATCGGGGCTTCGCGCGATCCTGAACTTCGGCCATACCTTCGGTCATGCTATCGAAGCCGGAATGGGCTATGGTGCCTGGCTTCACGGTGAGGCTGTGGGCTGCGGCATGATCATGGCGGCCCGTTTGTCCCATGCCATGGGCATGCTTCATGCCGATCGTGTGACCGCATTGCATGCGCTGATCCAACGCGCAGGCTTGCCCACGGTGGCGCCTCGTTTGTCTGAGGGCCGTGACAACGCGGCCGCCTATCTCTCACACATGCGCGTGGACAAGAAAGCCGAGGCGGGTGCCATCCGTTTCGTCTTGATTGACGATGCCGGTCAGGCCCACCTCAAGTCAGCTCCCGATTCGCTGGTGGCCGAGGTGATCGAGGCGTCCAGTATCTGACTGAGGTCTGTGTGTCACTTCATCGACTGGCCAGTCGGCCAGAAGCCACTCGAGGTCGACGTATTCCTGAGCCGTTGGCGCCTACGCGCAACGATTTCCAGCGTGATCGTGATCGTGTCATCCACAGCACGGCTTTTCGACGATTGGTCTACAAGACCCAGGTATTCCTGAATCATGAAGGGGACCTGTTCCGCACCCGGCTGACGCACTCACTGGAGGTGGCGCAACTGGGACGGAGCATTGCACGAAGCCTGGGCTTGAATGAGGATCTGGTTGAGGCGATTTCGCTGGCTCACGATCTAGGGCACACCCCGTTCGGGCATGCTGGTCAGGATGCATTGAACGCGAGCATGCACGCCACATCTACAGTGGATCAGCCTGATGAGGGGGGCGAGCCCCGTGGCGGCTTTGAGCACAATATGCAAAGCTTGCGTGTCGTGGATGAGCTGGAAGAACGTTACCCGTCTTTCAACGGACTGAATCTGTGTTTTGAAACCCGCGAAGGTATCCTCAAACATTGCTCGCGTGCCAACGCCGAGTGGATCGAATCTCGAGAGCCGGGTGGTGTGGCTGCGCGGTTTTTGAATCATCAATCGCCCTCACTGGAGGCGCAATTGGCCAATCTGGCTGATGAAATTGCTTACAACGCGCATGACATCGATGACGGTGTGCGTTCGGGTTTGCTGACGCTGGAGCAGCTGGAGAGCGTGGATCTGTTCCGTCGTTATCTGGTGGGTGTGCAGAATGATCATCCGTCACTCGGCGGGCGACGTTTGTTGTTCGAGTCCATCCGCCGCATGTTGAGTGAGCAGGTTTACGATGTGATTGCGGCCACTGAGTTGGCCGTTCGCGTGTCGGGAGTGGTCGACGCTGACGATGTCAGGCAGTCACCGGTTCTGGTCGGATTCTCCACGGCGATGCGTGCTGAATCCTCAGCATTGAAGCGATTTCTGATGCTCAATCTCTATCGACATCCACAAGTCATGGAGACCACGGGCCGGGCTCGGCAAATCGTGACGGATCTCTATCGCATCTATCTGGAGGCCCCGCAGGAAATGTCCCTGTCACCAGTCAGCACCCCGGGGCTGTCTTTGCGTCGCCGAGTGGCAGACTATATTGCGGGCATGACCGATCGTTTTGCGATCCGGGAGCACACCCGGCTGACCGGCTTGTCACTTTTCTGATGGTTCACCCCTCTCGACGTTCAACGGGCTGGTTGGCGGTACTCCTGGTGCTGTCCGGCGTCATGGCCGCTCTGCATGTGGGCAAATTGCCGACCGTCATCCCGATCCTGTCTCGGGAACTTGGGATGTCGCTGGTCCAGGCGGGTTTTCTGCTGTCTTTGATTCAGGTCGCGGGGATGGCGCTGGGCGCCTGGGCGGGTTCGCTGGCCGACCGTCTGGGTCCCAAGCGTGTTCTGTGTGCCGGCCTGTCCTTGCTGGCTATCGGTAGCCTTTTGAGCGCCTGGGCACAGAGTGTCCCGGGTTTGATGGGGGCTCGCGCTGTTGAGAGTGCCGGCTTTCTGTTCACCGTGATTGCCGCCCCTGTGCTGTTGCGCCGCTGGTTGACCCAACCCAGTGCTTTGCAAAAGGCGCTGGGCTTCTGGGGTGCGTACATGCCGATCGGGATCGCGATCGCCTTGTTGTTGACGCCATGGGCGTACGGAGCATGGGGATGGCGCTGGACCTGGGTTGGGTTGGCGCTCATGACCTTGGCAGTTGCCGTGATGGTGTTCCTGCGTGTCCCGACCGATACCGACCATCGATCGATGGGGGAGCGTCGCAGCATGGCTGCTGCACTGGCGATGACCTTGACGTCGTCGGGCCCCTGGCTCGTCGCCCTGGCATTTCTGATGTACTCGGGCCAGTGGATGGCTGTCATCGGGTTTCTTCCGACGATCTATCTGGAATCGGGTTGGTCACCTGCGTGGATTGGTCCATTGACAGCGATGGCAGCGGGCGTGAACCTGATCGGCAATATCATGGCCGGTCGTTTGCTGGCCTATGGAACCAGTCCCGGTCTTTTGATGGGACTCGGTTACCTGTCCATGATGGCCGGCGCCTGGGGGGTGCTGGCCGCCGGATGGCCGCCAGTCATGCAGTACGGCGCTGTTCTGATGTTTTCTGCGCTGGGTGGCATGATTCCAGCCACGTTATTTTCAATGGCGCTGGCCCTGGCTCCCAGTCGGGAAACGGTCACCACCACAGTGGGCTGGGTGCAGCAGCTCTCATCCACAGGGCAGTTCATGACCCCACCGCTGGTCGCATGGATTGCTGCCGGTTTTGGGGGATGGCAGCACACGGTATGGATGAATATGGTGCTGGGCGGATGCGGTGTTTTTCTCGCCTGGCGCCTGCAGTCCCGCTGGCGGATGTTCAAGAGGCCTGCGCATGGCTAGATTGTCCAGGCTGTCGGTGGCCTGCCTGCCTCACCATGTGATCTGGTGCAGTCTGGCCCATCAGCCACTGTTTCTGGACGATGCGGACCGCCGCCAGTTTCTGCTTTTTCTTTCGGAGCAGTCGCACGTTCATGCCGTGTCCCTGCAGGCGTATGTGCTCCTGGATCATGAGGTGCAATTGCTGGGTACGCCGGAAACAAGTCAAGGGTTGAGTCTGATGATGCAGGGGATTGGCCGCCACTACGTCCGCTACTTCAATCGTCGTTATCGCCGTCAGGGTACGCTCTGGGAAGGGCGCTACCGTTGTACGGTGGTTGAGGCAGGCGAGGCGGAGCTGGATGTCATGTGTTTCATGGACAACGAAGCCGTTCGTACAGGCTGTACGTCGTCAGCTGCGCTCTTTCCCTGGTCCAGCCATGCTCACTACCGAGGACTGATAGTCGACAAGGGCTTGACCGCGCCGGCCGTCTATTGGGACTTGGGCAATACGCCATTTGCTCGCGAAGCGGCCTACGCAGAACGGGTGGCACAAGACTTGCCAGCAGACAAGCGTGCACGTATCCGAGATGCAGCCATGAAGGGCTGGGTCATGGGATCCGCCGGATTTATCGAGTCTGTTCAGGCGCTGGTGGGGCGCCGGGTCATCAGATCCCGTCCCGGACGACCGAGGAAACCCCTCTGAATTAATCTGTCCCCAAAAAATCAAGAAAGGATCCTCTTGAAAAATAAATAGGGACAGACCCCTTTTATTTTTCTTGGCAGACATGCTGCAATGCAGTATGCTCATGTGTTCACGATCAGTAGCAGGAGTCAGGTGTGTCGCATACCCAGGAAATCACAGCGTTGCAGCAACATGGTTTGTATGATGCAGCGAACGAGCACGACGCTTGTGGCGTTGGATTTGTGGCCCACATCAAGGGGCACAAAAGCCACGCCATCGTTCAGCAGGGCCTGAAAATTCTGGAAAACCTGGATCACCGTGGAGCGGTCGGTGCCGATGCGCTCATGGGTGATGGCGCAGGCATCCTGTTGCAGATTCCTGACCAACTGTACCGCGAAGAAATGGCCAAGCAGGGTGTGACCTTGCCACCACCCGGTGAGTATGGTGTAGGGCTGATCTTCCTGCCAAAGGAGCACGCATCGCGTCTGGCCTGTGAGCAGGAGATGGAGCGGGCCATCAAGGCCGAAGGCCAGGTGTTGCTGGGCTGGCGTGATGTCCCGGTGAATCGGGACATGCCGATGTCGCCCACCGTCCGCAAGACGGAGCCCATCATCCGGCAGGTGTTCATCGGCCGGGGTGCCGACGTGATCGTGCAGGATGCGCTGGAGCGCAAGCTCTATGTGATCCGCAAGACCGCCAGCGCCAACATCCAGCGGCTGAAGCTGACGCACAGCAAGGAATACTATGTGCCCAGCATGAGCAGCCGGACGGTGGTGTACAAAGGGCTGCTGCTGGCCAATCAGGTTGGCGAATATTTCCTCGACCTGCAAGACCCCCGCTGTGTGTCCGCGCTGGGTCTGGTGCACCAGCGTTTCTCGACGAACACCTTCCCGGAGTGGCCCTTGGCCCACCCGTACCGCTACGTGGCGCACAACGGCGAGATCAACACCGTCAAAGGCAATTACAACTGGATGAAGGCCCGTGAAGGCGTGATGTCGTCGCCAGTGCTGGGGGCTGACCTGCAGAAGCTCTACCCGATCAGCTTCGCGGGCCAGTCGGACACCGCCACGTTCGATAACTGCCTCGAACTCCTGACGATGGCCGGTTACCCCATCAGCCAGGCGGTGATGATGATGATCCCCGAGCCCTGGGAGCAGCACAACATGATGGACGAGCGTCGCAAGGCGTTCTATGAATACCACGCGGCCATGCTGGAGCCCTGGGATGGGCCGGCGTCCATCGTGTTCACGGATGGCCGTCAGATCGGGGCCACCCTGGATCGCAATGGCCTGCGCCCCTCGCGCTACTGCGTGACCGATGACGATTTCGTCATCATGGGCTCTGAGTCGGGCGTGCTGCCGGTGCCGGAGAGCAAGATCGTGCGCAAATGGCGCCTGCAACCCGGCAAGATGTTCCTGATCGATCTGGAGCAGGGCCGGATGATTGACGATGAGGAACTGAAAGCCAGCATCGCCAATACCAAGCCCTACAAGCAGTGGATCGAGGGACTGCGCATCCGTCTGGACGACGTGACCGAGCCGGTGGCAGGTGAATCGGAAGGCCGACAAGTCCTGACCGAAGGGTCTTCGCACGCCGCCATGGATCACGTCGATGCTTCTCTGCTGGACCTCCAGCAGGCCTTTGGCATGACGCAGGAGGACATCAAGTTCCTCATGGCGCCCATGGCGCAGAGCGGCGAAGAAGGCATCGGCTCGATGGGCAACGACAGCCCGCTGGCCGTTCTGTCCGACAAGAACAAGCCGCTGTACAACTACTTCAAGCAGCTGTTTGCACAGGTCACCAACCCGCCTATCGACCCGATCCGCGAAGCGATCGTGATGTCGCTGGTGTCGTTCATCGGCCCCAAGCCGAACCTGTTGGACATCAACCAGGTCAACCCGCCGATGCGGCTGGAGGTGAGCCAGCCGGTGCTCAACCACGCCGACATGGCGAAGCTGCGCGAAATCGAAAAGCACACCCACGGCAAGTTCAAGAGCACCACGCTGGACATCACTTACCCGGTGTCCTGGGGCAAGGAAGGGGTGGAGGCGCAACTGGCCTCGCTGTGTGCCGAAGCGGTCGATGCGATCAAGAGCGGCAGCAATATCCTCATCGTCAGCGATCGGGCCGTGAGCGCCGAGCGCGTGGCGATTCCCGCGCTGCTGGCGCTGTCGGCGCTCCATCAGTACCTGGTGCGTGAAGGCCTGCGCACCACCGCCGGACTGGTGGTGGAGACCGGCTCTGCCCGCGAGGTGCACCATTTCGCCGTGCTGGCGGGTTATGGGGCGGAAGCCGTGCATCCGTGGCTGGCCATGGACACGCTGGCTGCCATTCACAAGGACCTGCCCGGAGACCTGTCGGCCGACAAAGCCATTTACAACTACGTCAAGGCGATCGGCAAAGGCCTGTCCAAGATCATGTCCAAGATGGGCGTGAGCACCTACATGTCCTACTGCGGCGCGCAGCTGTTCGAGGCCATCGGCCTGAACACGGCGCTGGTGGACAAGTTCTTCACGGGCACGCCCAGCCGGGTGGAGGGCATCGGCGTG
This sequence comes from Burkholderiales bacterium, assembly GCA_030602985.1. Taxonomy (GTDB): domain Bacteria; phylum Pseudomonadota; class Gammaproteobacteria; order Burkholderiales; family Burkholderiaceae_C; genus UBA997. The sequence goes on along the minus strand of JAUVYR010000005.1, from coordinate 10,404 downwards.
TTCGAGATCGCCGAGGAAGCCATTCGCATGCACAAGGCCGCGTTCGGTGATGACCCGGTGCTGGCCCACATGCTGGACGCCGGAGGTGAATACGCCTGGCGTGTGCGGGGCGAAGAGCACATGTGGACCCCGGATGCGATCGCGAAGCTGCAGCATTCGACGCGTGCCAACAACTTCAACACCTACAAGGAATACGCCCAGATCATCAACGACCAGACGCGCCGTCACATGACGCTGCGTGGGTTGTTCGAGTTCAAGGTGGACCCGACGAAGGCGATTCCAGTCGATGAAGTGGAGCCGGCGAAGGAGATCGTGAAGCGCTTTGCCACCGGGGCGATGTCGCTGGGGTCCATTTCCACCGAAGCGCATGCCACGCTGGCGGTGGCCATGAACCGCATCGGCGGCAAGAGCAACACGGGCGAGGGCGGTGAAGACCCCGCTCGTTATCGTAACGAACTCAAGGGCATCCCGATCAAGCAAGGGGAATCCCTGGCTTCGGTGATCGGTAGCGACAAGGTGGCATCCGATATCGCGCTGGAAGCGGGCGACAGCCTGCGTTCCAAGATCAAGCAGGTCGCGTCCGGCCGGTTTGGGGTGACGGCTGAATACCTGGTCAGCGCCGACCAGATCCAGATCAAGATGGCGCAGGGTGCCAAGCCGGGCGAAGGCGGCCAGCTGCCGGGTGGCAAGGTGTCGGAGTACATCGGTTTTCTGCGTTATTCCGTGCCGGGCGTGGGCCTGATTTCGCCGCCCCCGCACCACGACATCTACTCGATCGAGGATCTGGCCCAGCTCATCCACGACCTGAAGAACGTCAACCCGCGCGCCGACATTTCGGTGAAGCTGGTGTCGGAAGTCGGGGTGGGAACCATCGCCGCGGGCGTGGCCAAGGCCAAGGCCGATCACGTGGTGATTGCCGGCCACGACGGGGGCACGGGCGCTTCGCCGTGGTCGTCCATCAAGCATGCGGGTTCACCCTGGGAAATCGGCCTGGCCGAGACCCAGCAGACGCTGGTGCTCAACCGCTTGCGCGGCCGCATTCGCGTGCAGGCCGATGGCCAGATGAAGACGGGCCGCGACGTGGTCATCGGTGCCTTGCTGGGCGCCGATGAATTCGGCTTCGCCACCGCGCCGCTGGTGGTGGAAGGCTGCATCATGATGCGCAAATGCCACCTCAATACCTGCCCGGTGGGTGTGGCCACCCAGGACCCGGTGCTGCGCGCCAAGTTCGCGGGCAAGCCCGAGCACGTGGTGAACTATTTCTTCTTTGTCGCCGAAGAAGTGCGCCAGATCATGGCGCAACTCGGCGTGCGGACGTTCGACGAACTGGTCGGGCGTGCCGACTTGCTGGACACCCGCGCTGGCATTGCTCACTGGAAGGCGAAAGGACTCGACTTCAGCCGCCTGTTCTACCAACCGAATGTGCCCGATGATGTGCCACGTCGGCATGTCGAGCCCCAGGACCACGGTCTGGAGAAGGCGCTCGATGTCAAACTGATCGAGAAGTCGCGAGCAGCGATCGACAAGGGTGAAAAAGTCAGCTTCATGGAAAACGCCCGGAACGTCAATCGAACCGTGGGTGCCATGCTGTCCGGTGAGGTTACCAGACATCATCCCGAAGGCCTGCCTGATGACGCCCTTCGGATTCAGCTGGAAGGCACGGGTGGTCAGTCATTCGGCGCATTCCTGACCCAGGGAATCACCCTGTATCTGATCGGCGATGCCAACGATTACACCGGCAAGGGCCTCAGTGGCGGCCGAGTCGTGGTTCGACCGAGTATCGAGTTCCGCGGAGACGCGTCGAAGAACATCATCGTAGGCAACACCGTTCTGTACGGCGCCACTCGCGGCGAGGCGTTTTTCCGCGGCGTGGCTGGCGAGCGTTTTGCGGTGCGCCTGTCGGGTGCAACAGCGGTCGTCGAAGGCACCGGTGACCATGGCTGCGAGTACATGACCGGTGGCACCGTCGTGGTGCTGGGATTGACCGGACGCAACTTTGCCGCAGGCATGAGTGGCGGGGTGGCTTACGTTTACGACGAAGACGGCCTCTTCGCCAAGCGTTGCAACACCGCCATGGTGTCGCTGGAAAAAGTGGTCAGCGCCGCCGAGCAGGAGGCTACTGTGGACCGGGGAACCTGGCATCGCGGCCAGACCGATGAAGTCCAGCTGCGCAAACTGCTGGAAGATCACAACCGCTGGACGGGCTCTAGCCGGGCGCGGGAGATTCTGGATAACTGGGCACAGACACGCGGCAAGTTTGTCAAGGTCTTCCCGACGGAATACAAGCGGGCCCTGGCCGAACTGCATGCGAAAGCCGCTGCCGCGCCGGCACTCACCACCGCCTGAAACGATTGCATCGAAGCGAGGACACACATCATGGGAAAAATCACCGGCTTCATGGAATACGAGCGTCTCGAAGAGGGCTACAAGCCCGTGCCCGAGCGCCTGTCTCATTACAAGGAATTTGTGGTGGGCCTGACTGACGAACAAGCCAAGGTGCAGGGCGCGCGATGCATGGACTGTGGCATCCCGTTCTGCAACAACGGCTGTCCGGTCAACAACATCATTCCCGACTTCAATGACCTGGTCTATCGCCAGGACTGGGAAAACGCGATTGCTGTACTTCACAGCACCAACAACTTCCCCGAATTCACGGGTCGCATCTGTCCTGCGCCCTGCGAGGCGGCCTGCACGCTGAACGTCAACGACGACCCGGTCGGCATCAAGTCGATTGAGCACGCCATCATCGACAAAGCGTGGGCAGAGGGTTGGGTCCAGCCCCGTCCACCCAAAATCAAGACAGGCAAGAAGGTGGCCGTGGTCGGTTCCGGCCCGGCTGGACTGGCCGCCGCGCAACAACTGGCCCGCGCTGGCCACGACGTCACGGTCTTCGAAAAGAATGACCGTGTCGGAGGGTTGCTGCGTTACGGCATTCCTGACTTCAAGATGGAGAAGTGGCTGATCGATCGACGGATGGCCCAGATGCAGTCCGAAGGGGTGACGTTCCGTACTGGCGTCCTGGTGGCGGCCATGCCCGAGGAAGGGCCCGCTGCCAAAGTCACCAACGACGCCAAGCAGACCGTGAGTCCCGATCAGTTGCTGGCCGATTTCGATGCGGTGCTGCTCACGGGGGGGTCAGAGCAAAGCCGCGATCTGCCGATCCCGGGGCGGGATCTTGATGGCATCCACTTCGCGATGGAGTTCCTGCCACAGCAGAACAAGGTCAACGCCGGCGACAAGCTGAAAAAGCAGTTGCGTGCCGACGGCAAGCACGTCATCGTGATCGGCGGTGGTGATACCGGCTCCGATTGCGTGGGCACCAGCAACCGCCACGGCGCCGCCAGCGTCACCCAGTTCGAGGTGATGCCCATGCCCCCCGAGCAGGAAAACAAGGAGCTGACCTGGCCCTACTGGCCGATCAAGCTGCGCACGTCCTCCAGCCACGAGGAAGGTTGCACCCGTGAGTTCGCCATTTCCACCAAGTCATTCAACGGCAGCAAAGGCAAGGTGACGGGCCTGACCACGGTGCAGGTGGAGTTCAAGAACGGCAAGTTGGTTGAGGTTCCCGGCACCGAAAAGGAATACAAGGCCGACCTGGTGCTGCTCGCCATGGGCTTCACCAACCCGGTCGCCACGGTGCTGGATGCCTTTGGTGTGGACAAGGATGCGCGCGGCAATGCCAAGGCCACCACCGACTTCATTGGCGGCTATGCCACCAACGTGCCCAAGGTGTTCGCCGCTGGCGACATGCGCCGTGGCCAGTCACTGGTGGTGTGGGCTATCCGTGAAGGCCGCCAGGCCGCGCGTGCGGTGGACGAGTTCCTGATGGGTTTTTCCGATCTGCCGCGTTGATAGGGAGTTTCCCTTATGATTCAAGGGCCGGAACATCCGGCCTTTGTTTTTTTATGCAGACACCCGCAAACCGCCCGCTTGTTGAACTTCGTCACGTGAGCTTTGCTTACGGTGATCGGCTCATCCTGGACGACATTTCGTTGCAAGTGCCTCGTGGCAAGGTCACGGCCTTGATGGGCGCATCCGGTGGTGGCAAAACCACGGTGTTGCGGTTGATCGGTGGACAGCACCGGGCCCAGTCTGGCCAGGTGCTGTTCGATCAGTCCGATGTCGGCCAGATGGATGCCGCTGGGCTCTACGCCATGCGCCGCCGCATGGGCATGCTGTTCCAGTTTGGCGCCCTGTTCACCGATCTCACGGTGTTTGACAACGTCGCTTTCCCCTTGCGTGAGCACACCCGCTTGCCCGAGGCCATGGTGCGCGACATCGTGCTCATGAAACTGGACGCGGTGGGCTTGCGCGGGGCGCGCGACCTCATGCCCTCCGAGATCTCGGGCGGGATGGGGCGTCGGGTCGCACTGGCCCGGGCCATCGCGCTGGACCCCGAACTGGTGATGTACGACGAGCCTTTCGCCGGGCTTGATCCGATCTCGCTGGGTACTGCAGCGCGGCTGATCCGCCAGTTGAACGACGCCATGGGTTTGACGAGCATTCTGGTGTCGCATGACCTGACGGAAACCTTCGCCATCGCTGATCAAGTGGTGATCCTGGCCAATGGCAAAATCGCCGCCATCGGGACACCTGAGGAGGTGCGCAACAGCTCGGACCCCCTGGTGCACCAATTCGTGCATGCCGAACCGGAAGGGCCGGTGCACTTCCATTACCCCGCGCCCACGGCGCAGCAGGATTATGGCCTGGGAGGCCGGTCATGAATCGCGGTTTCCTGTCTGATGTGGGTTTTGCCGTCCGGCAGTGGGTATCCGGGCTGGGCTTGGGAGCCCGGCTCTTCTTCCGGCTGGTCTGGCTGCTGGGGGCCGCCCTCAAGCGCTTTTCGCTGGTGCGCGACCAGATCCATTTCCTGGGCAATTACTCGCTGGCCATCATCGCCGTGTCGGGGCTGTTTGTGGGTTTTGTGCTCGCCCTGCAAGGCTATTACACCTTGCAGCGCTTCGGCTCCACAGACGTGCTCGGCCTGCTGGTGGCCCTGAGCCTGATTCGGGAACTGGGGCCGGTGATCGGCGCCTTGCTGTTCGCCGGTCGAGCTGGCACCTCGCTCACGGCTGAAATCGGCCTCATGAAAGCGGGCGAGCAGCTCAGCGCCATGGAAATGATGGCGGTCGACCCGGTGTCGCGTATCCTGGCTCCCCGTTTCTGGGGTGGCGTGATTGCGTTGCCGGTGCTGGTCGCGGTGTTCAGCGCCGTGGGCATCATCGGCGGCTGGATCGTGGGTGTGCACCTGCTGGGGGTGGATGCGGGGGCCTACTGGAGCCAGATGCGCGCCGGCGTGGATGTCTGGAGTGATGTGGGCAACAGCGTGATCAAGAGCGTGGTGTTCGGGTTGGCGGTCACGTTCATTGCCTTGCTGCAAGGCTATACCGCCACGCCCACGCCCGAAGGCGTGGCCCGGGCCACCACCCGCACTGTGGTGATCGCTTCACTGTCCGTGCTGGGGCTGGACTTTGTCCTCACCGCACTGATGTTTGGAATTTGATAGGAAGGGTGAGCATGCAACGCTCGGTCAAAGACTTCTGGGTAGGCCTGTTTGTGCTGATGGGTGCGCTGGCCTTGCTGTTTCTGTCCTTGCAGGCCGCAAACCTGCTGGACATGAGTTTTCAGAAAACCTACCAGGTGACGGCCCGGTTTGACAACATCGGCGGCCTCAAGCCCCGTGCGGCGGTGCGCAGTGCTGGCGTGCGCGTGGGCCGGGTTGATGCCATCCGCTTCAACGACACCACTTTTCAGGCCGATGTCATCATTTCGCTGGACGCTCGATTCGCGTTTCCGCGTGACAGTTCATTCCGCATCCTGACCAGTGGCCTGCTGGGCGAACAATACGTGGGCATCGACCCAGGCGGCTCTGATGACAACCTGGCTCAGGGCGACGTGGTCACGCTGACCCAGTCTGCGGTGGTGCTGGAAAACCTCATTGGCCAATTCCTGTTCAACCGGGCAGCCGAAGCCGCAGAGTAAGGCCTGTGGGCCGATTGCAGACCTGATTCATACCAAGGGGGAATGCCGTATGTGGACGAGACTGATGTCATCCGCGCTTCTGGTGATGCTGCTCGCTGGCTGTGCCACCGGACCGAACGCCGATCCGAGAGACCCGCTGGAGCCGTTCAACCGCAGCGTGATGCGGTTCAATGACAGCGTGGACGCGGCCGTGGTCCGGCCGGTGGCGGTGGCCTATCGGGATGTGGTGCCGTCGCCCGTGCGCACCGGGGTTCACAACTTTTTTGGCAATTTGCGGGATCTCTGGTCGTTTGTGAATGCCACCCTGCAGGCCCGTCCGCAGGAAGCCGCAGAAAACTTCATGCGCTTCAACGTCAACACCTTCCTGGGATTTGGCGGCGTGCTGGACATCGCCACTGAAATGGGGATACCCCGCACCACGCTGGATGTGGGGCACACGCTGGCCCGCTGGGGAGTGCCGCCGGGCCCTTACCTGGTGCTGCCGCTGATGGGGCCGTCCACTGTGCGGGACAGCCTGGGCATGATGGTGGATGCCCGCGGCGACCTGGTGACGCAAGGCGTGGACCATCAATCCACGCGCAACACGCTGGTCGTCGTGCGCGTTGTCGATGTCCGCACCCAGTTGCTGCCTGCGACCGACATGCTGGACGAGATTGCCTTTGACCGCTATGTATTCATCCGCGATGCTCACCTGCAGCGCCGCCTGTCGCAGATCGGCCGCGAGACGGAATCCATCCGTTACGACCTGGACGAATGACGGTGCGCTTGTGACAGCCGGTAACAGACTGAACCCCGGGGTGGAAATGGGGGTCAGAATATCACTCACTATGGATGGTCGATCTCATGATGACAGCTGAAACTTTCTCCAACCACCGTCGGCTGGCCTTGCGGGGCCTGGGGGCCGTAGGGCTGCTTCCATGGGTGCAGCCCGTCTGGGCGAACCAGAACCTGGAAGCACCTGAAGCACTGATCGAGCGGGTCTCGGGGCTGTTGCTGGACAAGATTCGTGCCGACGACTCGCTTCGCTCCGGCGACATCAACCGCATCATGGCCCTGGTCGATGAGCACCTGATGCCGCATGTCAACTTCACACGCATGACCGCCTCCTCGGTGGGCCGGTTCTGGCGCCAGGCCACGCCCGAACAGCGGCAGCGCCTGCAGGAAGAGTTCAAGATCACGCTGGTACGCACCTATTCGGGGGCACTCAACCAGTTGACAGACCAGACGCTGGCACTGCGGCCCTCGCGTGCGCAGCCGGGTGACACCGAGGTGGTGGTTCGCTCCGAACTGCGCGGCCGCGGCGAGCCGGTGCCGATCGACTACCGCATGGAAAAGACACCCACCGGCTGGAAAGTGTTTGACGTCAATGTGGCGGGTTTCTGGCTGGTGGATACCTACCGCGGTCAGTTTGCCCAGGAAATCAACGCGCGTGGCATCGATGGTCTGATTGCTGCCATGGCAGAACGCAACCGCGCAGCAGCGACGCGATCCTGATGCCGAGCGCCACTGTCCGATCCCTGCCAGCTCTGCCGTCGGCGCTGACGCACGAGCAGGCTCATGCTTTTGTCCTGTCGTGCACGACCGCGATGAAGGCGGTCCAGCCACAGCCCGGCGCTGTCTGGGCCATCGAGGCGGCCGAGCTGTCGCACTTCGATTCTGCGGCACTGGCTGCTTTGCTCGCGGTCCACCGCCTGGTCAAGGGGCGTGGCGAAACCCTTCAGCTGGCCGCCATGCCGCAACGCTTGCACGACCTGGCCACCCTGTATGGTGTGCGTGATCTGCTGCCCACGTAAAATGTCGGGCTCATGTCCGCCATCTCATTTCAGAACGTCTCCAAAACCTACATCACGCCCCGCGGTGAATTTCAAGCGCTCAAGGGCGTGACGTTTGACATCGAGCCCGGCGAATTCTTTGGTCTGCTGGGTCCCAACGGAGCGGGTAAAACCACCCTCATCAGCATCCTGGCGGGTTTGTCACGAGCCAGTGCCGGGCACGTCAGCGTGCATGGGGCCGATGTGCAGGCGGACTACGCGCAGGCCCGGCGTCGGTTGGGTGTGGTGCCGCAGGAGCTGGTGTTTGATCCATTTTTCACCGTGCGCGAGGCGCTGCGTTTTCAGTCGGGTTACTACGGCATCCGCCACAACGATGCCTGGATTGACGAACTGCTGGACGGTCTGGGTCTGGCCGACAAGGCCAGCACCAACATGCGCCAGCTGTCCGGGGGCATGAAGCGGCGGGTGCTGGTGGCACAGGCACTGGTGCACAAGCCTCCGGTGATCGTGCTCGATGAACCCACGGCTGGTGTGGATGTGGAATTGCGCCAGACGCTCTGGCAATTCATTTCCCGCCTGAACAAGCAGGGCAGCACCGTGCTGCTCACCACCCATTACCTGGAAGAGGCCGAAGCGCTGTGTGGCCGTATTGCCATGCTCAAGCAAGGGCAGGTGATCGCGCTGGAAAAAACCTCCGAACTGCTCAAGCGAGCCGTGGCCAAGGTGCTGCGCTTCAAAACCGATCAGGCCCTCCCACCCACCTTGGCACATGCCCGTGTGACCGGTCGTTTCGTCCAGCTCCCCGCCCACGACGCGGCGGAGGTGGAGCGCATCCTGGCGACTGTGAGAGAGGCAGGCGTCACGGTGGAGGACATCGAAATCACCAAAGCGGATCTGGAAGATGTGTTTCTGGACCTCATGACCGGGCAGTCAGGGCCTGCGCCTCAGGCGTCTGCCGTGTCGAAGGAGGCCTTGGCATGAACGGCTGGCAAACCCTGTTCTACAAGGAAATCCTGCGCTTCTGGAAGGTGGGCTTCCAGACCGTGGCCGCGCCGGTCATCACCGCCTTGCTGTACCTGCTGATCTTCAGTCATGTGCTGGAAGGGCGGGTCATGGTGTTTGATGCCGTCAGCTACACCGCTTTCCTGCTGCCCGGGCTGGTCATGATGAGTGTGTTGCAGAACGCGTTTGCCAACAGCTCGTCCAGCCTCATCCAGAGCAAGGTGATGGGCAATCTGGTGTTCATACTCCTCACGCCGCTGTCGCACCGGGCCTGGTTCGTGGCCTATGTGGGCTCGTCGATTGTGCGTGGCCTGGCGGTGGGGCTGGGGGTGTTGCTGGTTACCGTCTGGTTTACCGACCTCAGCTTCCGATATCCGTTGTGGATCGTGGTGTTTGCCGTTCTGGGCGCCGGCTTGCTGGGCTCGCTGGGTGTGATTGCCGGCCTGTGGGCGGAAAAATTCGACCAGATGGCGGCCTTCCAGAATTTCATCATCATGCCAGCCACTTTTCTGAGTGGCGTCTTCTATTCCATCCATTCCCTGCCCGGGTTCTGGCAGCAGGTCAGCTACCTCAATCCCTTTTTCTACATGATCGACGGCTTCCGCTATGGCTTTTTTGGCCAATCGGATGTGTCACCCTGGTTGAGCCTGGGTATCGTCGCCACGGCGTTTCTGGGGGTGGGTGGCCTGGCACTGCACCTGCTCAAGACCGGCTACAAAATCAGACATTGAACGCAAAGACCCATGACTGCTGACCAACTCCAGATTCTCATTGCACAAGGGCTGCCTTGCGACCACATCGAAGTTTCGGGCGATGGCCGCCACTGGTCGGCGGTGATCGTGTCGCCGGCTTTTGAAGGCAAACGGTTGATCCAGCGGCACCAGCTGGTGTATGCCACCCTGGGTGAGCGCATCCAGACCGACGAGGTGCATGCCTTGTCGATGAAAACCCATACCCCGGCCGAATGGGCCGCCCAGCGCTGAATCTGCCCCATGGACCAACTGCGTATCCGCGGCGGCCGCCGCCTCAGTGGTGAAGTCACCGTGTCGGGCGCGAAGAATGCCGCCCTGCCCGAGCTTTGCGCCGCCTTGTTGACCGACCAGCCGGTGATGCTGCGCAACGTGCCGCGTCTGCGCGACGTGGCCACCATGCGCAAGCTGCTGGAGAACATGGGCGTGCATTCCCAGGTGCATGGCGAACGCGGAGGGCTCACCTTGCAAGCTGCCGAACCCATCGATCCGGTCGCGCCTTATGACCTGGTCAAGACGATGCGTGCGTCGGTGCTGGTGCTCGGCCCGCTGCTGGCGCGCTTCGGTCGCGCCAAGGTGTCGCTGCCCGGCGGCTGCGCGATCGGCTCCCGCCCGGTGGATCAGCACATCAAAGGGCTACAGGCCATGGGTGCTGAGATCGTGGTGGAGCATGGCTACATGGTGGCTCAGTTGCCGACCGGGCAGACACGCCTCAAGGGCGCTCGTATCACTACCGACATGATCACGGTGACCGGCACCGAAAACTTTCTTATGGCCGCCACCCTGGCCGACGGCGAGACGGTGCTGGAAAACGCCGCCCAGGAGCCTGAGGTGACCGATCTGGCCGAGATGCTGATCAAGATGGGCGCGAAGATCGAAGGGCATGGCACCAGTCGCAT
>JAUVYR010000094.1 GCA_030602985.1 Burkholderiales bacterium | reverse complement strand
CTTTGCGCCGACGTTTGCTGGCTTCTTCGTGAAGTACACCAACTTCATCCCGGCCGACCCGATGGTCACGCCCCCGCACATTCCACCAGTGTGGTATTTCACCCCTTTCTATTCCATGCTGCGTGCCGTGACGGACGAAATCAAGTACGTGTTTATGTTCCTGGTGGTTCTGGCGGCCGTACTCGCGATCATCAAGTCGTCTATGGGGGCCATTGGCAAGGGCGGCATTTTGGTGGGTGCTGTGGTCCTGGTGGCGGCTCTCTGGTCGATTGATGCGAAGTTCTGGGGTGTGGTAGCCATGGGTGGGGCAGTGATCATCCTGTTCTTCCTCCCCTGGCTGGATCGCTCCCCAGTCAGATCGATTCGTTATCGTCCATCCTGGAATATTTACCTCTACACCCTGTTTGTGATTAACTTCCTCATCATGGGTGCGCTTGGTGTGATGCCCGTAACCCCGGTGTTTGAGCGGATCACCCAGGTTGGAACCATCTTCTATTTTGGTTTCTTCCTCCTCATGCCTTGGTGGAGTCGTTTGGGTGAGCCCAAGCCTGTGCCGGAACGAGTGACCTTTACCCCGCACTGACCCCTGAAAAGCTGGAGTTATCTCAAATGAAAAAATGGATTGTGGGTTGTCTGGTGGCCTTTGGGGTGATCTCCGGGGCTTCTGCTGCCAAAAGTAATTTCCCCTTGGATCGGGCACCGAACCTGTCCAATGACATGGCTGCTCTGCAAAGTGGTGCTCGCTTGTTCATGAATTACTGTATCGGTTGCCATTCGGCCTCTTTTGTCCGATACAACCGCCTGACTGAAATCGGTTTGACCGAGCGGCAGATTCGTGACAATCTGATGTTCACGACCGATCGAGTGGGTGACACCATTCGCTCCAACCTGAACCCTGTTCAAGGCAAGGAATGGCTTGGCAAGAACCCGCCAGATTTGACCTTGATGGCGTTTTCGCGCTCTACGCACTTCTCGCGCGGCACCGATTATCTGTACACCTTGCTTCGTACCTACTATCGGGACGATGAAATCGGCCATGGCTGGAACAACTTGGCCTTTCCGGCGATTGGCATGCCCAACCCCCTATGGGAATTGCAGGGTGAGCGCCGCCCCATTCTGGAAACAGTGACGAATGCCAGAGGCGAAGAATCTCAGATTCTGCGCGGGTGGGAACAGGTGACACCGGGTACCATGACGCCAGCCGAGTACGACCGCGCGGTGGCCGAATTGGTTGCCTTCATGGAATGGATGGCCGACCCGCTGCGCCGCGATCGTGTGCGTATGGGCGTCTGGGTCATGATTTTCCTGAGCATCTTCACCTTGCTGGCCTGGCGTCTGAATGCGTCCTATTGGAAAGACGTTAAGTAATTTTCGGCCGCCTGCTCAGGCGGGCGACGTTCACAGTGGTTGGCCTGCCTTTAGGGGCATATGTGGCTCACCACTGTTTTGTTTTTTTGTGGAGCAATCCCCATGATGGTTCTTTACTCGGGCACGACTTGCCCTTTCTCACATCGCTGCCGCTTCGTCCTGTTTGAAAAAGGCATGGACTTTGAAATCCGTGATGTAGACCTTTACAACAAACCCGAAGACATCGCGGTCATGAACCCTTATGGGCAGGTGCCTATTTTGGTTGAGCGGGATCTCATCCTTTACGAGTCCAACATCATCAATGAATACATCGATGAACGCTTCCCGCATCCACAATTGATGCCGGGTGACCCCGTGGATCGTGCGCGGGTTCGACTGTTTTTGCTGAACTTTGAAAAAGAGCTGTTCACGCATGTCTCGGTGCTGGAGTCACGTTCTCTCAAAGGCACTGACAAGTCTATCGACAAGGCCAAAAGTCACATCCGGGATCGGCTCACCCAGCTGGCGCCGGTTTTCCTCAAGAACAAATACATGCTTGGGGATCATTTCTCCATGCTGGACGTCGCCATCGCGCCGCTGTTGTGGAGACTCGACCACTACGGCATTGAGCTGAGCAAGAATGCCGCGCCGTTGTTGAAGTATGCCGAGCGCATCTTCTCCAGGCCGGCCTACATCGAGGCGCTGACGCCTTCCGAGAAAGTCATGCGCAAGTGACCATGGCGACCCTGGGATCTGACGACGTGCCATCGACACGCCCGTATCTCATCCGGGCGCTGCATGAATGGTGCAGTGACAACGGCTTCACTCCCTATCTGGCGGTGGCCGTGGACGATTCGGTGCAGGTGCCTCGGGAGTTCGTCAAAGACAATGAGATTGTCCTCAATGCCAGCTTTGACGCCACGAGTCACCTCACGCTGGGCAATGATTTCATTGAGTTCAAGGCGCGTTTTGGTGGCGTCCCGCGCGAAGTGGTGATTCCAGTCGACCATGTGATTGCCGTCTACGCGCGAGAAAATGGGCAGGGCATGGCTTTTCCAGCCCCTGTGTTGCAGCCCAACCATTCGACTGCTTCTGCGCCTTCCGTACCGACTCTTCAGGTGGTCAGCTCTGAAGGTTTAGCCCGTGCAGAGGGTGGAGATGATGATCTGCCACCCGACGAACCCACGCCACCTTCGCGTCCAACCCTCAAGCGAGTGAAGTAGAATACAAAGATTGCCGGTTTAGCTCAGTTGGTAGAGCAACCGCCTTGTAAGCGGTAGGTCGTCAGTTCGAATCCGACAACCGGCACCACACATCAAACCCTCATCGAGTCTTCGATGAGGGTTTTTTCTTGATCGATTCACCGCGAGGGATGCAGCATCTTGATCCGGATGGTCTGAATGTCATAGCCTTGCACTCTCAAGTGGGCCAGCAGGGCGGGCGTCAATTGGCGAAGCTTGCTGGAAACGGACGGGTTGCGAATCAGCAGGCACCACGCAGACTCGTCCACTGGGCCCGCCTGGATATGTGCACGCAAGCCAGGTGGCACCAGCGGCAAGACGTGGGTCAACATCTGCTGGGACTGCTGAATACGGTCCGCGATACTCGAAAGCACAGGCGAAGCGCGAAAGGCTTGATTCAAGGGAATCATGGTCACGATTATGTGCCATGAGACCCGATGCAGGAGAGCGCTAAAATGATCGATTGAGGCGGTGATCTTCCGCAACGGCCTGGCGTGTTCCCAGGCATGCTCCGAACCTATGGCCTGCTGCTTGGCAGTCAGGTATCACGTTTTATGCCCATCCGCTTTCTGACCAAGATTTTCGGCAGTCGTAACGATCGCCTGATCAAAACCTATCGCAAGACCGTCACTCGCATCAACGCGCTGGAGTCCCAGTACGAAAAGCTGGAAGACGCACAACTCCAGGCCAAAACGGCTGAGTTCAAGCAGCGGCTGGCCAATGGTGAAAAACTGGATGATCTGTTGCCAGAAGCTTTCGCGACCGTACGAGAGGCCAGCAAACGGGTCATGAAAATGCGCCACTTTGATGTGCAGCTGATGGGCGGCATCGCCCTGCACAGTGGCAAGATCGCTGAAATGCGCACGGGCGAAGGCAAGACGCTGACCGCGACCCTGCCGGTCTACCTCAATGCACTGACAGGCAAAGGGGTGCATGTGGTGACGGTCAACGACTACCTCGCCACGCGAGATGCCCAGTGGATGGGCAAGCTCTACACCTGGCTGGGATTGAGCGTGGGTATCAATCTGCCGCAGATGCCCCGCGATGAGAAACAGGCCGCCTATGCCGCTGACATCACCTACGGGACGAATAACGAGTACGGCTTCGATTACTTGCGCGACAACATGGTCTACGAATCGCGCGATCGGGTGCAGCGGGGCTTGCACTACGCGATCGTGGACGAGGTGGACTCGATACTGATTGACGAGGCCAGAACGCCCCTGATCATCAGTGGACAAGCGGAAGACCACACGGCCACCTATCTCACGATCAACAAGCTGGTGCCCCACTTGGAACGACAGGAAGGTGAGGAAGACATCCGCACTGGTGAGGGTGTCACCAAGCCGGGCGATTTCACGGTGGATGAAAAGGCCCACACCATCCACATGACCGAGAGAGGTCATGAAAAGGCTGAAGCGCTACTGACCCAGGCGGGTCTGCTGCCCGCTGGCGCGTCGCTGTACGATCCGTCCAATATTTCATTGATGCACCACCTGAATACGGCACTGAAGGCGCATCACCTCTACCACCGTGATCAGCATTATGTGGTCCAGAACGGCGAAATCATCATTGTGGATGAGTTCACCGGGCGTCTGATGCAGGGTCGTCGCTGGAGCGATGGCCTGCACCAGTCGGTGGAAGCCAAGGAAGGGGTCCGCATTCAACCGGAGAACCAGACGCTGGCTTCCATCACCTTCCAGAACTATTTCCGCCTGTATGGCAAATTGGCCGGAATGACGGGGACGGCCGATACCGAGGCCTATGAATTCCAGGAAATCTACACCCTGGAAACCGTCGTGATTCCTCCGAACCGCCCGAGCCAGCGTAAGGATGAGCTGGACCGCGTCTACAAGACCACACCTGAAAAATACAAAGCGGCGATCGAGGACATCCGCGAGTGCCACGAGCGGGGCCAGCCCGTGCTGGTCGGGACCTCGTCCATTGAAAACTCGGAAATCATTGCCGAATTGCTCAAGCGCGAAAAGCTTCCGCATGAGGTTCTGAACGCCAAGCAGCATGCACGCGAGGCCGACATCATCCTCCAGGCGGGCCGACCCGGCGCCATCACGATCGCCACCAACATGGCGGGTCGAGGCACCGATATCGTGCTGGGCGGCAATCTGGAGAAGATGCTCGCCGCCATCGAAGCCGATGAGACGTTGGATGCCGCCGCGAAGGCGAAGAAGGAGGAGGCGCTCCGGACGCAATGGCAGACCGACCACGAGAAAGTCAAGTCCCTGGGTGGGCTGCGGATCATCGCCACCGAGCGTCATGAAAGCCGCCGGATCGATAACCAGCTGCGTGGGCGTGCAGGTCGACAGGGCGACCCTGGCTCCAGTCGTTTCTACCTGAGCCTGGATGATCAGCTCATGCGCATTTTCGCGGGTGATCGTGTTCGCGCGATCATGGACCGCCTCAATATGCCGGAGGGGGAAGCAATCGAAGCCGGGATCGTGACCCGCAGCATCGAGAGTGCCCAGCGCAAGGTGGAGGCCCGCAACTTCGACATTCGCAAGCAGCTGCTCGAATACGACGATGTCTCCAACGATCAGCGCAAGGTCATCTACCAGCAGCGCAACGACATCATCGACGCGACCGACATGGGCCCACAGATCGCGTCCTTGCGCGAAGGCTGCATGACCGAGGTGGTCAGGCAGTTTGTGCCAGCGGGGAGCGTGGAAGAGCAGTGGGACCTGCCGGGGCTGGAAAAAGTGCTGGCAGAAGAATGGAATCTGCCGCTCAACCTGGTACAGGACGTCCAATCGGCGACCGAAATGTCCGACGAAGACATCGTCGAGAAAGTCGTGGCAGCCGCCCATGCTGCCTATGAGGCCAAAGTCCAGCAGGTGGGCCGTGAGAACTTCAACAACTTTGAACGGGTGGTGTTGCTCCAGACGATCGACAGCCACTGGCGGGATCACCTGAGCGCGCTGGATTATCTGCGACAGGGTATTCATCTGCGTGGATATGCCCAGAAGCAGCCCAAGCAGGAATACAAGCGCGAGGCGTTTTTGCTGTTCGGCATGCTCCTTGATCAGGTGCGTGCAGAAGTCACGCGTATTTTGGCCAATGTCAAGGTGCAGTCACCCGAGCAGGTTGCCTCGGCTGCGCAGCAACTGGAAGCACAAGCCGAACAATTGAGTAATGTGACCTACACCGCGCCCAGCGAAACGGGCGAGGCACAGACCACCGCCGACCGGGGGTTGCTGGGTGGGGCGGCTGCAGCTGCTGCATCGATGCCGCGTGTGGGCCGCAACGATCCATGTCCTTGTGGAAGCGGCAAGAAGTTCAAGCATTGCCACGGTAAGCTGGTCTGAAAGGAATTGACATGGCTGTGAACTGGACGCCCCCTTCGGCAGAAACATTGCTGCCGGTGCCTGGCGTGAACGTGGGCGTGACCGAAGCGGGCGTGCGCAAAGCCAACCGCAAGGACTTGACGGTGTTCCTGCTGGAAGAGGGCGCTGCCGTCGGGGGGGTGTTCACTCAGAACCGTTACTGCGCGGCGCCCGTCCAGGTGTGCCGGGAGCATCTGGCTGCCGGACACCCGATCCGCGCCATGGTGATCAACACCGGTAATGCCAATGCCGGCACCGGTGAGTCTGGACTGGTGAATGCCCGCACCACCTGCATCGCGCTGGCCCGACACCTGAATCTGGCGCCCGAGCAGATCCTGCCGTTTTCCACCGGTGTGATCATGGAGCCCTTGCCCGTGGATCGCATTGTGGCCGGTCTGCCCGCCGCGCTGGCTGATGCCTGCGCCGAGAACTGGCTCAAGGCGGCCGAAGGCATCATGACGACGGATACCGTGGCCAAGGCTGCGAGCCGGCAGGTGCAGATAGGCGGACAGACGGTGTCCATCACCGGCATTGCCAAAGGCGCGGGCATGATCCGCCCCAACATGGCGACGATGCTGGGTTTTCTGGCCACCGATGCCAACGTGGCGCCAGGCCTGCTGCCGGTGCTGGCCAAGGCGCTGGCGGATGTATCGTTCAACCG
>JAUVYR010000036.1 GCA_030602985.1 Burkholderiales bacterium | reverse complement strand
GCTGTCGATGATCATGGCGCGTAGCGGGCCGTCGGGGTTGCCGCGCGGCGGTGGCACCTTGGCCACCACCAGCTCCAGAATCTCGTCGATGCCCATGCCGGTCTTGGCCGAGCAGGGAATGGCGTCGGTCGCGTCGATGCCGATGACGTCCTCAATCTCCTGCTTCGCATTGTCCGGGTCGGCCTGCGGCAGATCCATCTTGTTGAGCACCGGCAGCACCTCGACGCCGAGGTCGAGCGCGGTGTAGCAGTTGGCCACCGTCTGCGCTTCCACGCCTTGCGAGGCGTCCACCACCAGCAGCGCGCCCTCGCAGGCACTCAATGACCGGCTCACCTCATAGGAAAAGTCCACGTGGCCGGGGGTGTCGATCAGGTTGAGGTTGTAGGTTTTGCCGTCTCGGGCCTTGTACTGGAGTGCGGCCGTCTGGGCCTTGATGGTGATGCCCCGCTCCTTCTCCAGATCCATGGAATCGAGCACCTGCTCGCTCATCTCACGATCGGTCAGCCCGCCACAACGCGAGATGAGACGGTCGGCCAGGGTCGATTTTCCGTGGTCGATGTGGGCAATGATGGAAAAATTGCGGATGTGGTTCATCGCTGGGCATTCAAAAGAAAACGGGCGCGTTGACATCGAACGCACCCGTGACCGGCGGTCGCGCCGGTGAACAACCCTTCATTGTAATCGGACAGGGCGCGCCAAGGCGTTATCGCCCCTCAGGCCTGATCAGGGCGTACTGTGCCCAGTCACCGCGACGAATCAGGACACTGACCGGACGGTCGCCCGCGATGGCATTCACAGCCGATTCGAAATCACGCAGATTGTTGATCGGCCGATTGCCCACCCCCACAATCACGTCATCCTGGCGCAAGCCGGCGCGAGCAGCAGGCCCCTCGGCCTGCACCACAAACACCCCGGATTCGACACGCAAGTCACGCTTTTCAGCGGCAGACAGATCGCGAACGGAAAGACCCAGCAAGTCGGACGCCTTGGAAGGCTTGGGTTCCGGTTCGGTGGAACTGGGCCCTTGTGCCACACGCTCTTCACCGAAAGTGCCGACTGTGACCGTCAGTTCACGCTCGACCCCCTGGCGCCAGACACGCACCACAGCGCGGGAACCCGGCGCTGTGTTAGAGACCACGCGCGGCAGTTCTACCGACTTTTCGATCCGTGTGCCGTTGAAACTGAGAATAACATCACCCGGCTGGATACCCCCTTGAGCCGCGGGCGAATTGTTCTCCACACCACGCACCAGGGCGCCTTCGGCACGGGGCAAACCCATGGATTCAGCCAGTTCCCGCGTGACCTCATCGATGGCCACACCGATTCGGCCTCGAGTCACGGTACCCGTGGCACGCAACTGGTCAGACACCCGGACAGCTTCGTCAATCGGAATGGCAAAGGAAATACCCTGGAAACCACCAGAACGGGAGTAGATCTGGCTGTTGATCCCCACCACCTCGCCACGCATATTGATGAGAGGGCCACCAGAGTTGCCCGGGTTGATCGCCACGTCCGTCTGGATGAACGGCAGGAAATCACCCGTGTCGCGCTGCTTGGCGCTCACAATACCCGCTGTCACGGTGTTCATCAGTCCAAACGGCGAACCAATGGCCATGACCCATTCACCCACCCGCAAGCGGTTGACATCGCCAATGCGGACCACCGGGAGATCCATGGCATCGATCTTGACGACCGCCACATCGGTCCGGCGATCTGAGCCCACCACCTGCGCCGTGAATTCACGCTGGTCGGGTAAGGTGACGACCACCTGATCCGCGCCTTCAATGACGTGGGCGTTGGTCATGATGAAGCCATCGGCGCTCAGAATGAACCCGGAACCGACACCGCGTGGACGCTCGATTTCGGGCCCCTGGCCCTGGCCGGGACGAGGAGCGTTTCTGGGTGGTGCCATGCCAGGCGGCACAGGAATGCCGAAGCGGCGGAAGAATTCGAGCATCTGCTCATCGGGCGTCACACCCTGCGGTGCGCCACGGCGCACACGCTCGATGGTCCGGATGTTGACCACGGACGGACCGACCTGATCCACCAGGACGGTGAAGTCAGGCAGTCCACGCACTTCAACGGGTGCGGACTGCAGAACGGGCTGCGGAGCCACAGGAGTGGCGACCGCAGACGTCTGGGCGCCCACTGGGCCGTGATTGACCGACCACAACACAGCCACGACCCCCAAGGCCGCAGTACCCACCAATATGTAATGCTTGAGCGATTGAGTCAGAGTGGTTGCAGGCATGCTTTCTCCAATAGATGACGATCCAGCCGCCAGATCAAAACTTAACAGGCCATCAGCGAGGCGTATCCAGGGCCTGGATGAACAAAGATAGGGTTTCCACCGGGACTTCACCCAGCGCCGTCACCCAGTAATTCCCCATTTTCCGGCTGATGGAGTGCGTGGCACCATCGGCGGCTGTTTTTTCGTTGGTGTGCCGTTGCGGATCAAAGGTTTCCAGAAAAAGCGATACCGATGCCAAGCCATCTGAAAAGACCCACTGGAATGACGGGTTGCCCGCGCCTTCGGTCCGGGCGTAAGCGCTCATCGACTGGAATCCAGGCACGCTTGCATTCAGGGTCCAGCCCAGGCTTTGTGTCCCCGTGGGCTGCATGCGGGGCTGGAGAACGGTATAGCCAGCTGTGCTGTTCATCTGCCGCAACAGATCGTCCATGCTCACCGGTGCATCGAATTGCAACTCGGTGAATGCGACCTGCTCCAGCACACGGCCATCATGCGTGCGCGTCTGCATCTTGACCATCAGGCCAGTCTGCTTTTCTGACCAGATGCGAAAGGCGTGCCGGAGTTGATCGCGGGGCAGAAAGTCCACCACATACGCATCAAAGCCAGCGACCCGCTCCGCCCCAACGGGACGCGCCATGTAGAACGTCTCGATCCGTTGGTCGGGCGCTCGCAGCATGTCGGGAAACAGACGCAAGGCTTCGCGGCGCTCTCTTTGTACCAGCCGTTGGTCCGACACAAAGGTGATGACTTCGTCATTGCGGCGAAGCGTGACACGCGGTGTGCCAGTCAGAGTTTCGATGCGCTCAACCTGCTCTACACCGTTGCATATGTGCCAGATCTTGGAGGCAGCCATCTCTGCACCGCTGGTGACCACGAAAGTCCCGGCGTACGCGCGCTCACGCGAAGCCGCATGGAGACGCTCCAGCCAGTCACTGACCGTCCAGTTCGACGGGCCCGAAGCGGTCGCAGGTGATGCGACTGGCGATGGCGCACTCACGGCTTGCGCCCAGACGGACGTGGACAGCAGCCAGGATGCGGCTGCCAACACACAACCCAAGGCGATATGGACGGACTGCGAAACAGTCATGTCGTTCAACGTTGAGAAGGCTCGTAGGTCGCACTGCGCAGGAACCCGGCCGGCATCTGCAGGGCAGACACACCGCCCCACTGGCGATGGGCCGCCATGAGTTCATCCAGTTGGGCGTCACGAATCATCACATTGCCCGACGGGGTCACCACCAGCTGGATATTGTCAGCGACAGCCGGAGCCCCTGCGAGCTGCGGGCCTACTGGACCAACGGGCGACGACACCAGCTGCCAGGCGACAGCAGTGACGGCCGCCAGAGAGGCGAACCCTGCCACGAGTTTCCAGCGGAAAACCGGATCATTGGCAGGCTGCACCTCCGCCACAGGCACCACGGAAGCCTCCACCACAGGCAATGCCACGGGTCGCTGGGGCTCCTGGGCCACTCTGGCCATGACCTTGGCAACGAAGTCGTTTGACACATGCAAGCCCTCATGCGCCGGTTCGTGAACCGCGTCACGGATCAGGTGGTAGCCCTCCCAGGCGCGTTGAAGCTCAGCCGACTCCGCGTAGGCCGAGTCAAGCAGATCCCAGTTGACCCAGCCGGTTTCGCCATCGGCCAAGGCGGATAGCTGCTCACGCAGAGGGACACCCTCAGGGGAAACTGACGAGAGGGAACGCGACTCGTTGGAGTCAGCTAGAGAGTGATGCGAAGTCTGCATGATCGTACGCTTCCAAAAAACACAGAGACCCTGGTTACCAGCGCTTACCCGTCTGTCTTTCCAGCATGGGTTTGATACGCGCCGATATCGCTTCCCGGGCCCGGAAAATGCGGGATCGCACGGTGCCGATGGGGCAATCGAGCGCTTCCGCAATTTCCTCGTAACTGAGTCCTTCAATTTCGCGCAGAACAATGGCCTGACCCAATTCCTTGGGTAAGGCCTCCATGGCCGCATTCACCGCTTGGGCAATTTCCTTGCTGGCGAGCACGGCCTCTGGCGTTTCGGCATCGGCTACTTGTCCGTTTAGTTCGTGTTCAACGCCAGAAGTTTCATCATCATCCGATGAAGTGAGCGAACTCATCAGCACGAGAGGGTCGCGCTTGAGCTCCATGAGCTGCTTTTTGGCTGTATTGACCGCAATCCGGTAGAGCCAGGTGTAGAACTGCGCCTCACCACGAAACTGGCCCAGCGCCCGGTAAGCGCGAATGAATGTTTCTTGGGAGATGTCTTCCACCAGATCGGTATCCCGAACCATTCGCCCGATCAGACGCTCCACACGCCGGCGGTACTTGACCACCAGCATCTCAAAGGCGCGCTGATCCCCGGCCAGGGTACGCTGTACCAGCAGGATGTCGGCGTCATTCGAGGGCGTGGAGGAGAATTCAGTCATGGTCGGATGGGTCGTGGGGAATATAACCCATCAATTCCGCGACGCTGGCTGGGTGATGTGTAAATCCTTGTGGCGATCGGCGTGCACCACCCGGCGAAACGCCAGCCAGTCTGAAGGAGCCTGGGCCGCATGACACCACACCCAAAACCCCAAGCCTGTCGAGCTTCGCAAATGAAGGACCATCAGCCGATCGAGATCCAGGGTGCAATGCACCTCGGACAGCACCAAGCCTCGACGCCAGACGGGTGAAGTCCAGATCCAGACGCCGGCTGGCGTCATGGCCTGTGAGGAAACGGGCGCCAACGACCAGCGCAACTCACCGGAGGGCGATACCTTCAGGCGCCAGACATTCCATAGCAACCAGCCTGCCCCCGACAGCAAGGCCACCCACCATGACGCCGGGAGGTCCGCACTGGCCGCCCAGAGGTGCCATCCCCAGACCGCTTGAACGAGAAGCCAGACGCTGGCCATCAGGGCGGTGATCCACCCTTCCACAGTGAGAGCGCCGGTGGGATACGCCACCGGCGGCGGGATTTTCATCGAGCCAAGGACGCGTCAGACGCGCTTGAAGGCCAGGGTGCCGTTGGTGCCGCCAAAACCGAAGTTGTTTTTCAGGGCGACGTTGATGGTCAGGTCACGGGCCGTATTGGCACAGTAATCAAGATCACATTCTGGATCTTGATTGAAAATATTGATCGTCGGTGGACTTTTCTGATGGTGGAGAGCCAGCACTGTGAATACGCTCTCAATGCCGCCTGCGCCACCCAGCAGGTGGCCAGTCATGGACTTGGTGGAATTCACCACCACCTTCTTGGCGTGATCACCCAGCGCCGCCTTGATCGCATTCGACTCATTGATGTCCCCCAGCGGTGTGGAGGTTCCATGGGCGTTGAGGTAATCCACCTGATCGGTGTTCAGTCCGGCATTGCGCAAGGCATTGAGCATGGCACGGCGAGGACCATCCATGTTGGGGGCGGTCATGTGACCGGCGTCTGCACTCATGCCATAGCCAGCCAGTTCGGCATAGATCTTGGCCCCACGGGCCTTGGCCCTTTCGTACTCTTCGAGCACCATCACACCGGCGCCCTCGCCCAGCACAAAACCGTCACGGTCCTTGTCCCATGGGCGCGACGCGGTTTTCGGGTCGTCGTTGCGGGTCGATAAGGCACGCATGGCCGCAAAGCCGCCAACACCCAGTGGTGACACCGTGGACTCGGCTCCCCCAGCGATCACCACATCAGCGTCGCCGTATTCGATCTTGCGGGCGGCCTCGCCAATACAGTGCAAGCCGGTGGTGCAAGCCGTGACCACGGCCAAATTCGGCCCTTTGAAGCCGAAACGCATGGAAACGTGGCCGGAAATCATGTTGATGATCGAGGCCGGCACAAAGAAAGGCGAAATGCGTCGTGGACCGCGGTTCGTCAGTTCGGTGTGGGTTTCCTCGATCATTGGCAAGCCGCCGATACCGGAGCCGATGATGCAGGCGATGCGGCATGCCTCCTCTTCACTCAGCGCCTCGCCCGTAGGCAGACCGGCATCCTGCACTGCCTGAACTGCAGCAGCAATGCCGTAATGAATGAAGGTGTCCATCGTTCGGGCCTCTTTGGCACCGATGTAGGACTCCAGGTCGAAGCCTTTGACCTCGCCAGCAATCTTGCAGGCGAAGGCCGAGGCATCAAACTTGGTGATGAGGTCGATGCCGGATTGACCGGCGATCAGGTTGGACCAGGCCTGCTCAACGGTGTTACCCACCGGCGAAATGCAGCCCAGGCCCGTCACGACGACTCGACGGCGGCTCATTGGGGGATCAGCCCTTCTGGTGAGCCAGCGCGTAGTCGATGGCGTGCTGCACGGTGGTGATCTTCTCGGCGTCTTCGTCCGGAATCTCGATGCCAAATTCGTCTTCCAGAGCCATCACCAGCTCGACGGTGTCGAGAGAGTCGGCACCCAGATCGGCCACAAAGGCTTTTTCATTAGTGACCTGGGACTCTTCCACGCCGAGTTGTTCGGCAATGATTTTCTTCACTCGTGCTTCGATATCGCTCATATTTCCCTCTGAGGGTGGTTAAAAACAGTGGCGCCATTTTAGCCGGGGCGGGGATCGCCTCAGAAAAAACGACTGGGGGCGAATGTTATCAGGCCATGAACATGCCACCGTTGACGTGGAGTTCCTGCCCCGTCACATAGGCAGCCTGCGGGCTGGCCAGGTAGGCCACGGCATGGGCAATGTCAGCCGGTTTGCCCAAATGCCCCAACGGGATCTGGTTGAGCAAAGCCTGTTGCTGGGCTTCAGGCAAGGTCGCCGTCATGTCGGTTTCGATGAAGCCCGGTGCCACGCAGTTGACCGTGATGTGGCGGCTGCCCAGTTCGCGGGCCAATGCCCGGGTCATGCCGGCCACGCCTGCTTTGGCAGCGGCGTAGTTGGCTTGGCCAGGGTTGCCGGACGCACCCACCACACTGGTGATGCTGACAATGCGGCCATAGCGCTGCTTCATCATGGACTTGATGACGGCGCGGCTCATCCGAAACACCGCCTTGAGGTTGGTGTCCAGCACGGCGTCCCAATCCTCGTCCTTGAGGCGCATGGCCAGCATGTCGCGAGTGATGCCCGCGTTGTTCACCAGCACGTGCAAGGCGCCGTGTTGCTTCACGATCCCATCGACCAGCGCCTCGGCTTCAGCAAGGTTGTTGACATCCAGCTTGGCACCACGGCAATCGGTGAACGCTGACAGCGCCTGACTGATCTTGGCGGCGCCATCGTCACTGGTGGCGGTCCCCACCACCTTCAGGCCGCGACGAGCCAGTTCCAGGGCAATGGCCGCGCCGATGCCTCGCGAAGCCCCGGTGACCAGCGCCACCTGACCAGCAAATGCGATTTCACTCATTGTTTATCTCCTTGTGGGCGTGAAGCCGGCTCACGCCAGCAAGGCCTTGGCTTCGGCGAGCGTGGCGGGATCGTAGATGGCGGCACTGGTCAATTCGGCATCGATGCGCTTGACCATGCCAGCCAGCACTTTGCCAGGACCGCATTCGACCACGGTGGCCATACCCCGGGCTTTCATGGCCTGGACGCTTTCCACCCAACGTACCGGGCCAAAGGCCTGGCGATACAGCGCATCGCGGATGCGATCGGCGTCGGTCTCGACAGCCACATCGATATTGTTGAGCACCGGGATCTGCGGGACCGCCAAGGTCGTGGCAGCCAGCTTTTCCTTCAGCCGCTCTGCGGCCGGTTTCATGAGACTGGAATGAAAGGGCGCGGACACAGGCAAGGGCAATGCACGCTTGGCACCATTGGACTTGAGAACCTCGCAGGCCTTGTCGACGGCTGCCTTGCTGCCAGCAATCACGGTCTGCGCCGGGTCGTTGAAGTTCACCGCCTCGACCACTTCGCCGCTGTCAGCGGCAAACGTGGCTTGCGCCTGCGCACAACCGGCGCGGACCTGATCTGCCGGCATGCCCAGAATGGCTGCCATGGCACCCACACCCACTGGCACGGCGTCCTGCATGGCCTGCGCGCGGAAGCGAACCAGGGGCGCTGCCTGGGCCAGGGTCAGCACACCTGAAGCGACCAGGGCCGTGTATTCACCCAGCGAATGCCCAGCCACCATGGCCGGCAGGGCCCCACCCTCGGCACACCAGACACGCCAGGCCGCCACACCGGCGACCAGCATCACGGGCTGGGTGTTGGTGGTCAGGGCCAGGGCTTCCTTCGGGCCTTCGTGGATCAGCTGCGCCACGTCCTGGCCGAGGGCGTCGGAGGCCTCCTTCAGGGTCTCGGCGACCACCGGGTGCTCACCCCAGGCATCCAGCATGCCCACGGATTGAGAACCTTGTCCCGGAAATACAAATGCGAAAATCATTGTTCAGCTCCAGATTACATGCGCACCAGCACTGCGCCCCAGGTGAAGCCACCGCCCACTCCTTCAAGCATCAGCGTCTGACCGGCCAGGATCTGTCCCTGACGCACCCCGTGATCCAGGGCCAGCGGAATCGATGCTGCAGAGGTGTTGCCGTGGTCCTGGACGGTCACGATAACCTTGTCCATGGGCAGCTTCAATTTGCGGGCCGTGCTCTGCATGATACGGATGTTGGCCTGATGCGGCACCAGCCAGTCGATATCGGCCTCGGTCTTGCCGGCCTTGGCCAGGGATGCTTTGGCCGCGCTTTCCAACAGGCCCACGGCCAGCTTGAAAACCGCCTGGCCATCCATTTTCAACAGGGGATCTCCGAGGATTTGTCCGCCACTGACGGTGCCCGGCACACACAGGATGCCGGTATGCCGACCGTCTGCGTGGATGTCGCTGGCCAGCACCGCCGGGCCCGAGCCATCGTGCTCGGTGGCTTCGAGCACCACCGCACCAGCGCCATCCCCGAACAGCACACAGGTCGTGCGGTCGTCGAAATCCAGGATGCGGGAAAACACCTCGGCCCCCACCACCAGCGCTCGCTGGGCGGCACCGGTCTGAATCAGGGCATCAGCCACCGTCAGGGCATAGACGAAGCCGCTGCAGACCGCTTGCACATCAAAGGCGGCGCCACCGGCGGCGCCAGCCTGGCCCTGCTGGGCCGCCGCCTCGCTGAGCTTGCGCTGCAAAATGGAAGCCGTCGAGGGAAAGACCATGTCCGGCGTGGACGTTGCCACGATGATGAGATCGATCTCGTGCACCTGACGCCCGGCCGCTTCCAGGGCCTTCAGGCAGGCTTGCAGCGCCAGATCGCTGGCGTTGACCCCGTCATCGGCATAGTGGCGGGCACGGATGCCGGTCCGCTCGACGATCCATTCGTCACTGGTTTCCACCCCACGGGCAGACAGCAAGCTCACCATGTCCTGGTTGGTCAGTCGGCGAGGAGGCAGGAAACTGCCGGTTCCGGTGATGCGGGAATATCGTTTCATGACAAGTTTGTACAGTGACCGGCGCCGACCCGGTGATCAGGACAGCTCGGAAGACGCTGCCACATCGCCGGCGCCAGATGCCATCAGGGGGGCCGCCCGCGCAATGCGGGTGCGCACGCGATCCAGCAAATCGTTACGGGCCTCATCATAAGCCCTGCACAGGGCCTGCTCGAAAGCGAACGCATCGGCCGAGCCATGGCTCTTGAACACCAGCCCCCGCAAACCAAGCAGTGCCGCCCCGTTGTAGCGGCGGTGATCCACCCGGTGCTTGAACGACTTGAGCACCGGCCACACGACCAGTGCCGCCAGCCGGGTGAGGGCGTTGCGGGAAAATTCTTCGCGGATGAAGCCGCCAATCATGCTGGCCAGACCCTCACTGGCTTTGAGCGCCACGTTGCCCACGAAGCCATCGCAAACCACGATGTCGGTCGTGCCTTTGAAGAGGTCGTTGCCTTCGACGTTGCCGTGGAAGTTGAGGTCTCCCCGCTCGGCGGCCTGTCGCAGCAGCACGCCCGCCTGCTTGATGACATCATTGCCCTTGATAACCTCTTCGCCGATGTTGAGCAAACCCACCGTGGGCGATGACTTGCCATTGGCCGCGACCAGGGCCGAACCCATGACGGCAAACTGCAGCAGATGCTCGGCCGTGCAGTCGACATTGGCCCCCAGGTCGAGCACCGTCGTGGCTTCGCCCTTGGCATTGGGCATCTGGGAGGCGATGGCTGGACGGTCTATGCCGTCCAGCGTCTTGAGCAGGTACCGTGCAATGGCCATGAGTGCCCCGGTGTTGCCCGCTGACACCGCCGCCTGGGCATCACCCGCCTTGACCTGCTGGATGGCCACGCGCATGGAGGAGTCTTTTTTCCGGCGCAAGGCGACCTCGACCGGGTCGTCCATGGCCACCACTTCCGCGGCATGAACCACGGTGCAACGTGAACGGTCCAGCTGGGCAGGCCAGGACGACAGGGCTTCGGGGCGACCCACCAGAATCAGCCGCGCATCCGCATGGGCCGCCAGAAACGAGGCACAGGCCGGCAACGTGATGGCCGGGCCATGGTCACCCCCCATGCAATCCACCGCAATGGTGATCATGGAACCGTCTTTCTTAGAGCGGTAAAAACACCTGAAACCACCGGCCCTCCAGACACAAAAGGCCCGCATAGACCATGCGGGCCTTCATGACCAACCGCGCCCGATGGGCGCCAGCCGGCAGGGGCGATCAGGCCTCGGACTTGTTTTTCAGGACCTGACGGCCACGGTAGAAACCGTTCGGGCTGATGTGATGACGCAGATGCACTTCGCCCGTGGTGGGCTCGACGGCGATGCCGGGCACGGTCAGAGCGTTGTGCGAACGGTGCATGCCGCGCTTGGAAGGTGACTTCTTGTTTTGCTGGACAGCCATGGTCGGCTCCTGTAAAAAATACCACGGCCTTGCGACCGGAGGGCAATGAGGGTGGACAGTGAACTGCACCAGCCGAATATCGAGACTTCTGGCCAGCGCGAAACCCTGCATTATAACCAGCTGTTTCGCGCTTGATCAAGTCATTCATGATCCGCCCTTGGATTGGCCAGCTGAGCCAGCAGGCTTCAGTGCAGCCAGGGCCGCAAAGGGATGCGGCTTTTCAGCCTGAGCAGGCAACGCCTCAGCCTCGAATGGCAAGGCTTGTGGGCAGGTGTCGTGCATGGGCACCAGAGGCAGCGCCAGCAGCAACTCGTCTTCAAGCCAGTCGAGCAAAGGGAATCGGGGCGTCCAGACCAGCAGGTCTTCTTCACAGCCATCGTCTTCGGCATCAGCCGTGGCTTCGTCCGCCACGAAGCGGAACCAGCGATCCACCCCGATCGGCTCCAGGTAGACCGACAGACAGCGCTGACAGACCTGGGGCACCTGTCCGGTGAGCGCCAGATGCATCCAGAGTTGCTCCTCACCACCGGGCACCGCCCGGTATTCGGCCCGCAATGTCCAGGCCAGCGTCTGCGGCACGTCAGCCGCGTCGGCCGGCCAGTCGGGCGCGCCATCCCGCCAGCGGGGCAGGTCTTGGAGAGCGATCTGTCCAGAGAGCTCGGAGCCGTTGCGCGCCAGGGGCCGGATATCCAGGACTTGCGGCGTCGCGTCGGAAGAGGAAAATGTCATGACTCGGGTATGAATAATGCTTGGTGGATTCTAATGTTGACCGCCAACCCGCTTGCTGTCCAGTCATGACCCCTCCACGCTGCTCCCAGACCTTGCTGCGCCAGACACTGGCCCACTGGTCGACCATGGGCGCGCCTGACCTGTGGCTCTTTGCCTACGGCTCACTGATCTGGAAAGCCGACTTTCCGGTGCTCGAGCGCCGGATGGCCACGGTACACGGCTACCACCGCGCCCTGAAAATGTGGAGCCGCGTCAATCGGGGCACCCCGGAGCGCCCTGGGCTGGTGTTTGCCCTCCTGACTGGCGGCAGTTGTCAGGGCATGGCGCTGCGCGTGCCGGCGCAAGAAGTCACGACCATGCTGCCTAGCCTATGGGACCGCGAAATGCCCAACCCCGTTTACGACCCGCGCTGGCTGCGTTGCCGCACCACTCAGGGACCGGTGCAGGCCCTGGCGTTCTCCCTGTCGCGTCGCAGCCCGAATTTCACGGGTGAATTGCATGCCCACGAATTGCAGCAGATCTTCCGCCATGCGCAAGGCCGTTACGGCACCACGCTCGACTATGCCCGACAGACCCTGGAGCAACTGCGGCATCTGGGCATTCGGGATAGGGCCCTGGAACAGTTGATGCACCGTGCCATACTCAGTGCATGAAGATAGCTGACCTCCGCAAAAGTTACGAAAGAGCCGAGCTGAGCGAGGACGCCTCGCACGCCGACCCATGGCAGCAGTTCGACCAGTGGTTCCATGAAGCGCTGAAGAGCGAGCTGCCGGAACCCAACGCCATGACGGTGGCCACGGTCGGCAGCGATCTGCGGCCAAGCACCCGGGTGGTGCTGATCAAAGGCTACGACGCCCGGGGGATTGTCTGGTACACGAACTACAGCAGCCGCAAGGGGCTGGAGCTGGCGGGCAATCCTTGGGCGGCCCTGCAGTTTCACTGGGTGGAGTTGGAGCGGGTGGTTCGGATCGAAGGCCGGGTGGAGAAGGTGAGCGACGAAGAAAGCGATACCTATTTCCACAGCCGCCCGCTGGACAGTCGGATCGGCGCCTGGGCCAGCCCGCAAAGCCAGGTGATCGGCGGACGCGGCGTGCTGGTGGCGAACGCCGCCAAATACGGCGCACAGTTCCTGCTTAACCCGCCGCGCCCGCCCCATTGGGGAGGGTACCGGCTACAGCCCGATCGCTGGGAGTTCTGGCAAGGGCGTCCCAGCCGGCTCCACGACCGGCTGGTCTACCGACAAGAAGCCGGTCAGTGGACGCGGGAGCGGCTGGCGCCCTGAGAGACGTCAGGCGGATCACGTTCGATGGGCTGATCCGTGACTGCAGCCAGGGCAGCCTCGTTGACCCGATCCGGTGCGAGCTCGCGAAGTGGGAGGAGCACAAAAGCCCGCTGAGCCATGCGCGGGTGGGGTACCGTCAGACGAGGTGAAGCGATACGACCCTCTCCGTAAAGCAGGAGATCGAGATCCAGGGTGCGGGGCGCATGCCGATAGGGACGTTCCCGGCCCGCCGCCTGCTCCAGGTCCTGAAGCACATCCAGCAAAGCAGGTGCCGTCAATGTGGTCACCACTTCTGCGACCGCATTCACGAACCAGGGGCCCGCCGCATCCACCGGGGCGCTGCGATACAACGCCGAAGCCCTGAGCGATTCGATACCCGGCGTCTGCTGCAAAGACACCATGGCCTCCCGCAATGCGGCTGCCGGGTCACCCAGATTGGCACCCAGCCCGATGTAGGCCGTGACGCTCGGGCGGGTGCTCATTCAGCCGCAGGGGCGGAACCCTCGCCGCTCCCCCCGCCCGCTGGCTTGCGCCGACGCCTGCGCCGCTTTTTGGCGGGCGCTTCTGGGCCATCGTCTGAGCCAGCTGGGTTCGCAGAGCCGGAGGTAGGCTCTTCCTGCGATGCGTCGTCGTCCTCGCGCCACCGGGGGTCGACCGCCTCAGGCGAGGGTTTGGGGGTTCGCCCAGCGGGGCGAGGGGGTCGAGTCGTCGCTTTGGCCCCCGTTCGGGTGCGCTGCTGCTCCAGTCGAATGGCCTCGACCATGTCACGGCGGACAGCCTCGCTGGCGGTGCTGAAGGTTTCCCACCAGTGGGACCGCTCTTCGTCCAGTTCACCGATCTGGGCCCGCAGGCGCAAGAAGTCGAATCCGGCGCGGAAACGGGGCTGTTCGACCAGCGAGAACGGGCTCTGGCCGGTGCGACGGTCAAAGCGCGGCTGCATCATCCAGATCTCGCGCATGTCGGCCCCGAGCTTGCCCCGGCCTGAGACATCACCGATCTTGGCTTCGAACACTTCGTCCACGGCCTCCTGCAAGGCCGGGAATGACGGCACCTTGGCCTTCTGGCGCTTGAGCCAGCCGTCGCGCACATCACTCCAGAGGACACATGCCAGCAGGAAGCTGGGCGCCACGGGCTTGCCCTCGGCCACGCGGCGATCGGTGTCTTGCAAGGCGGCTTTGACGAATGGGTCTTCGGCGCGTTCCACCACGCGGTCCAGCAAGGGATAGATGCCTTTGGCCAGCCCGGTGGCCTTGAGCTGCTCGATGCTGGCCAGCGCGTGACCGGTCTGCAGCAGCTTGAGCATCTCGTCGAACAGGCGGCTCTGGGGTACATCGGCCAGCAGGGGCAGCGAGGCCGCCAGCGGCGCTTTGGTCTTGGCGTCGAACTGGAACCCCAGTCCGCTGAGCTTGGCACCAAAACGCACCGCACGGATGATGCGTACCGGGTCCTCTCGGTAACGGCTGGCCGGATCACCGATCATGCGCAACACGCGCTTCTTGGCATCACGGATGCCATGGTGAAAATCGACCACGGTCTCGGTTTCCGGATCGTAGTACATGGCATTGATGGTGAAATCGCGGCGAACGGCGTCGTGCTCGATCGGGCCCCAGACGTTGTCGCACAGCACCCGCCCACTGGCATCGACGGCGTGCTTCATGCCGGCCAGTTCGCCTTTGGAGGTGCGCTCGTTGCCGCTCACCTGCTCGGCAGCAGCGTTGTCCATGTAGGCGCGAAAGGTGGACACCTCTATCACTTCATGCTCGCGCCCGCGCCCGAAGATCACATGCACGATGCGAAACCGGCGACCGATGATAAAAGCGCGCCGGAACAGCGACTTGACCTGTTCAGGGGTGGCATTGGTGGCGACGTCAAAATCCTTGGGGCGCAGCCCCAGCAGCAGGTCGCGCACCGCGCCACCCACGATGTAGGCTTCGTAACCGGCTCGCTTGAGGGCATGCACCACGTCCAGCGCACGACCATCGACGAGCGTCGGGTCAATGCCATGGACGGTGGCCGGGACGTCTTCACGCTTGCCGAAGTTCGGCCCCTTGGCCTTGGGCGCCTTGCCCAGCAGTTTATGGATGAAGGTCTTGATCATGGGTGTTCGGCAAACAGGTCCAGGATGCGCCAGCCGCGTTCAAGGGCGTGTTGGCGCAAGCGGTCACCTGGGTTGGTGGCCACGGGTACGTTGACCCGCTCCAGCAGTGGGAGGTCATTGGTGGAATCGGAATAGAAGGTGGTGTGGACGTCGGCCCAACCCAGGCCGCGCTGGGCCAGCCAGGCCTCGAAACGCGCGACCTTGCCTTCGCGAAAGGACGGAATACCGGCGATTTCACCGGTGAACCAGCCGTGGGCGTCTCGCTCCAGCTCGACGGCGATCAGCTCGTCCACGCCCAACTCGGCCGCGATCGGGCGGGTCACGAATTCGTTGGTGGCGGTGATGATGAGGATGTCATCCCCCGCCTGGCGGTGGCCTTCGATCAGGGCGCGTGCGGCTGGCTGGACCTGAGGCAGGATCACCGTCTCCATGAACTGCCGGTGGGCCTGCACCGCAGCGTATGGGCCACGGAGCCGAAAGGCTTCGGTGGCAAAACGCACGTACTCGTGCACATCGAGCTGACCTTGCTGGTACTGGGCAAAGAAGGCGTCGTTGCGGCGGGCAAAATCACCGGCATCGGTCCAGCCCAGCTGGGTGGTGAACACCCCCCAGCTGTAGTCGGAGTCGAGCGGCAACAGGGTGTGGTCGAGATCAAAAAGGGCGAGTCGCTTGGGCATGGGCATCAACAAAGACAGCTCAGCTGCCTTCCAGCATGGATCGGATCAGCGGTATCGTGATGGGCCGCTGGGTGCGCAGGGCGTAGCCGTCGAGCTGATCCAGCAGCGCCATGAGGCTGCCCAGGTCGCGCGGGAAACGGTTGAGCATGAAGTCCATGACGTCATCGCTCAGAAAGACACCCCGGTCGTCGGCCGCCTGCCGCAGGACACGACGGCGGTTGGCTTCGGACAACGGTTGCAATTGGAACACATGCCCCCATCCCAGCCGGGTTCGCAGGTCGTCACGCAGGGGCAGATCAGCCGGTGGGCGGTCGGCCGCCGCGAGCACCCAGCGGGGCGTGCCGGTGGCGGGAGTCTGCGCATGGACGAACCAGTTGAACGCAGCGGCCTGCTGGGCGGCGGTGTACAGGTGGCAATCGTCCAGGATGACGACACTCCAATGATCGCTGAAAGCGGGCGGTGAGAGGGTTTGGGCATCCAGCCAGCCCACAGCAGCCCCATGTGCCAGCAGGGCCTGGCGTACCGCCTGCAGCAGATGGGTCTTGCCCACCCCACCTTCGCCCCACAGCAGCGTGGGTACTGGCGAGCGCTGCGGATTGGCCACCCACAAGCGCAAGTGGCTGAGGGCTTCGTGTTGTGGCTCGGCCAGGTAGTTGTTAAAGCTGGGTGGCGGCGCCAGGCCCATGTCAAGCACCAACTGCTCCATCAAGGCGCCTCCTTGTCCGGGGGCGGCGAGTCAGGCAGTGGTGGGTCTGGCAACAGTGACTGGGTGGAGCCGTGGGTGTAGAGGGAACTGGCCAGATAGACGGCCTTGGCGCGGCGCACCGCCACCAGCATCACGGCGCTGGTGGGCAAGGCGATCAGCACCCCGACAAAACCGAACACATGGCCAAAGGCCATGAGCGCAAAAATCACGGCAATCGGGTGCAAGCCGATGCGCTCGCCCAATAGCCGCGGGGTGATGTAGCTGCTCTCCACAAGTTGGACGACCGTAAATGCAACGATCACCAGCGCCACGCCTTGCCAGTCCTGGAACTGCAAAAACGCGGCCAGCACCCCGAGAATGAAGCCGACCCCGAACCCGATATAAGGCACAAAGGCCGCCAGACCGGTGAAGATGCCAATCGGCAAGGCCAGATCGAGCCCAGCCAGCGACAGACCCACCGAATACAGTACAGCCAGAATGGCCATGACCAGCAACTGACCCCGCAGATATTGACCCAGCACCTGATCGGTTTCGTCGAGAAAACGCTGGGCGGACGCTTTCCAGACCGGGGGAACAAAAGCCTTGGCTTTGTCTTTCAGGCCGGTCCAGTCCAGCAGCAGGAAGTACGCTGCAATCGGCATGAGCACCAGATTACCCAGCACCGCTAGCGCGGCACTGCCCCCGATGCGCGCCGATGCAAGGATGTGATCCAGAATCGCTCCATCATGGCCCGCCACCAGGCGACGCAGCGCATCGCGAACCATGGGCACATCGATCTGGGCATCAATACCCAGTCGGGCAGCCCAGGGCGCCATCCAGAGGTTGATGTTGTCGAGCAAGAGCGGGATCTGGTCGCGCAACAAGGGCCACTGGCGGGTCACCACCGGCACCACCATCAGCGCCACAGCGAGCAAGACCAGCATCAGCAAGGCGATGGCGATGGCCGCTCCCAGCCAGCGGGGGATGTACCAGCGGTGCATGCGCTCAACCACCGGGTGCAAGGCATAGGCCATGACCGCAGCCACCAGAAACGGCGTGAGCACCGGGGCCAGCAGACTCAGCAGCCACCAGGCAGCCACAGCCAAAGCGACCCAGGCCAGAAAACGGGTTTGAGCAGGAGTCAGCGCCATGGCAAAAAAGGGAGGGACATGAGAGGCCCGTAAAATCAGGGGATTTTATCCGCCTTGCATCTCATGACAACGACTCCCCTCTCCTACAAAGACGCCGGCGTGGACATCGACGCGGGCGATGCCTTGGTCGAACGCATCAAACCACTGGCCAAGAAGACGATGCGTGAAGGGGTGCTGGCAGGCATCGGCGGCTTTGGTGCTC
>JAUVYR010000053.1 GCA_030602985.1 Burkholderiales bacterium | reverse complement strand
TGAGCAGGTCATGCACCCCGATGTGGCCCGTGCCCTGCGGCAGGTGTTGGCCGAAGTGGTGGATGAAGGCACAGCGCGGCGGCTGTCGGGCGGATTCCGGCTGTCGGATGGCACCGAATGGCGTCTGGGCGGCAAGACGGGGACGGGCGATAACCGGATCGTGGTCGGCGGACGCCCCGGCACGGCCATGAACCGGACCGCGACCTTTGTGTTTGCCCTGGGCCCTCACCACTTTGGTACGATCACGGCTTATGTGGTGGGGCCGCAAGCCGCCCGCTACCGCTTTACTTCGGCGTTGCCGGTCCAGATCCTGCGCAATCTCGGTCCCGATCTGGTGGCCTACCTCGACCCGGCTCAGGCACAGGCGTGTCCTGTTCCTTTCACTCCTTGAGAAGACCTGGCATGAGAAAAAAAACCTCCACATCCGAGGCAGCCTGCCTGCCCATCGACCTGGCCCTGCAAGGTGGCGGCTCCCACGGCGCCTACACCTGGGGGGTGCTGGACCGACTGCTGGAAGAAGAGCGCCTGGAGTTTGCCGGCATCAGCGGCACCAGTGCGGGTGCCATGAATGCCGTGGCGCTGGCCGCCGGCCTGATGGAGGGCGGGCGTGAGGGGGCACGAGCCACCTTGCGCCGCTTCTGGACGCAGGTGGGCGCCCATTCCCCCTTTGCCGCCCTGCAGCCCTGGTGGCTGGCGGGCAACCCCTGGCTCGAACCCTGGCAGCAATGGGCCCGCGAGACCACTTCCTGGTGGAGTCGGCAGGCCAAGCCCGCGCTGTCGCCTTATGGCTTCAACCCGCTCAACCTCAACCCACTGCGGCGCATCCTCGACAACACCATCGACTTCGACCGGGTGCGCACCTGCCACAAAACCCGCCTGTTCATTTCGGCCACCCAGGTCAGCACGGGGGAGTTGCGGGTGTTCCGGCAGAACGAACTGACCGCCGACATGGTGCTGGCCTCGGCTTGCCTGCCCTTGCTGTTCCAGGCGGTCGAGATCAACGGCGAAGCCTACTGGGATGGCGGCTATGCGGGCAATCCGTCTCTGCTGCCCCTGATCCAGGAAAGCCCGGCCGACGATCTCCTGCTGGTTCAGATCAACCCGCGCCGCCGCGACGACGCGCCCCGCCAGTCGCCCGACATCCTGGACCGCATCAATGAAATCACCTTCAACGCCAGCCTGCTGAAGGAACTGCGTTCGCTGCAGCTGCTCAAGAACCTGATTGCCGAAGACGAGACGCCCGACCACACCTACCGCAATCCCTTGTATGCGCGGGTGCAGGCTTTGCGGGTGCACCGCATCGATGCCGATGAGGCCTTGCGTGATCTCGGCGCATCCACCAAGCTTCGCACCGATGCGCTGTTTCTCAACCAGCTATTTGAACGCGGGCGGGCAACCGCCCATGCCTGGCTGGCCCAACATGGCGCCGACCTGGGTCAGCGCGCCACACTCAACCTGCAACAGGAGTGTCAACTGTGATTGGAATTATCGGGATTGTCTTGTCGCTGGTGCTGCTGATGGCGCTGGCCTACCGGGGCGTGAGCGTGCTGATTCTGGCTCCCCTCATGGCGCTGCTGGCGGTACTGTTCAGCCCGGGCACGCCGGTGCTGGCCAGTTACACCCAGGTCTTCATGCCAGCCCTGGGGGGGTTCGTGATCGCCTTTTTCCCGCTCTTTCTGCTGGGGGCGGTTTTCGGCAAGCTGATGGAGGCTTCAGGCGCCGCGCTGGTGATTGCGCGGGCCATCGTGGCCCAGCTGGGCGAACAGCGCGCCATCCTGGCCATCGTGCTGGCGTGCGCGGTGCTCACCTACGGCGGGGTCTCGCTGTTTGTGGTGGCCTTTGCCGTCTACCCGATTGCGGCGGCGCTCTTCAAGCAGGCCCAGGTGCCCAAGCGGCTGATTCCTGGCACCATCGCACTCGGCGCGTTCACCTTCACGATGACGGCCTTGCCCGGCACCCCGGCCATCCAGAACGCCATTCCCATGCCGTTTTTCGGCACCACCCCGTTTGCGGCTCCCGGGCTGGGCGTGATCGGGGGCCTGATCATGCTCGGCTTCGGGGTCTGGTGGCTCACGTATCGCGCCGCCGTCGCGGCGAGGGCGGGCGAAGGTTACGGTCAGCACCCAGACGACCCGCCAGCCAGCACCGGCGATGCGGTGCATGCGTCGGCCCAATGCATGGGACACGCCCCTGTGGATGCGGCGCAGCCATCCACTTCGGCTCCCTCGGCTCCATCGACTGCTGAATTTGCCGCGGCCATGTCGCCTGTGGTGCTGGTGATTGCTCTCAACTATCTGCTGGCCACCTGGGTCTTTCCGGCGTTGGACACCAGCTACCTGGCTGAAAGCCGTTTTGGTAGCACCCATATCGGGGCCGTGCGCGGCATCTGGGCCGTGCTGGTGGCATTGGCAGCAGCCATTGTGCTGATCGTGGTGATCTTTCGCCGGCGATTCACCGATCTGGGCAAAACCCTGGAAAAGGGTGCATCCGGCTCGGTCATGCCTCTGCTCAACACCGCCTCGCAGGTCGGTTTCGGGGCTGTCATTGCGTCTCTGGCCGGGTTTGTGCTGATTCGCGATCTGGTGCTGGGCATCGCCCCCGACAACCCGTTGATTTCCATGTCGATTGCCGTCAACATCCTGGCCGGTATCACCGGCTCGGCGTCGGGCGGCATGAGCATCGCCCTGCAAACGCTGGGTGACACCTGGCTGGCCATGGGGCAGGCAGCGGGGATTTCACCGGATCTTCTGCACCGCGTCACCACCATTGCGACCGGCGGGTTGGACTCGCTGCCGCACAATGGTGCGGTCATCACCCTGCTGGGCATTTGTGGTCTGACCCACCGCCAGTCGTACTTCGACATCTTCGTGGTGGCAGTGGCCATCCCGATGCTGGCGTTGGTCACTGTGGTGACGTTGGGCACCCTGTTCGGTGCTTTCTGATACTGGTCGCAGAGGCCGGGGAGGCCACCACCCGCTATGAAGTCCGATTCGCTGGCCTTGTCGGCCATTATCTTGTGGGCGTCCCTGGCCGCACTGGGGGTGTCGTTGTCGCATGTCCCCCCGTTTCTGCTGACCGGGCTGGGTCTGTTGGTGGGCAGTTTGATCGCCTTGCCGTTGTCTGGCTTTCGCTGGCGCGAATGGACTTTGCCCATCGGTACGCTGGCGCTGGGGGTTTATGGCCTGTTTGGCTTTCACTTTCTGCTGTTCGTGGCGCTGCGCAGCGCGCCAGCGGTGGAAGCCAACCTGATCAACTACCTCTGGCCCTTGGGCATGGTGGTGCTGGCCCCACTCATTCTGCCCGGTACCCGTCTCAAGTGGACGCATGTGGCGGCGGCCTGCCTGGGTTTCGCTGGCGCGGCGGTGGCCATTCTGGGGCGTGGCACTGCAGACGGTGCCACCTGGTCAGGTGGCTTTCACATGGGTTATCTTTATGCCCTTGGGTCGGCCTGGGTGTGGGCCACCTACTCGCTCGGTACCCGGCGAGTGCGACCCTTCAAGACGGCCGCGGTCGGCAGCTTCGCGGCCATTTCGGGTGTGCTGGCGCTCATCTGTCATGTCCTGTTCGAGCCGACAGTCACCTTGAGCATGCAGGACGGACTGCTGATCGCTGCGCTGGGGCTGGGGCCGCTGGGGGGCGCTTTCTTTCTCTGGGATGCCGCCTTGAAATCGGGTGATCCCCAGCGTATCGGGTTGCTCGCCTTTCTCACGCCGCTGCTGTCCACCCTGGTGATCGTCTGGACGACCGGGCAGCCCCTGACGGCCTCGGTGGTGCTGGCAGCCGTCATGATCATCACAGCCGCGGCCTGGGGCCGCCGCTGACGCCCCTGACGCTCAGCCCTGGGTCAGCTTGAAGACGGCGGTGCTGGCTCGGAGGTTGGGCCAGAGTCGAACTTCCTGCCCCTGTTCAAGCCCGAAGCTGTCGGTGATCTGCAGGCCCAGGCGCTGCGCCAGCACCTCGAAATCGGCATGCGTGCCAACCCGGATGTTGGGGGTGTCATACCACTGGTAAGGCAGGCGCTTGGTCACGGGCATGCGGCCTTGCAACACGCTCAGCCGGTTGGGCCAGTGGGCAAAATTGGGGAAGGCGACGATGGCCTGTCGACCCACCCGCGCGGTTTCGCGGAGCATGGTTTCGGCATTGCGAAGGTGCTGCAAGGTGTCGATCTGCAGCACCAAGTCAAAGCTGTTGTCGCCAAACATGGCCAAGCCGTCTTCCAGGTTGAGCTGCAGGACGTTGATCCCCTTCTGTAGGCCGGCGTGCACCTTGGCGTCGTCGATTTCCACCCCGTAGCCTGTGCAATCCAGGGTGTCGCGCAGGTAGGCCATCAGCGTGCCATCCCCGCAGCCCAGGTCCAGAACCCGCGCACCCCGAGGCACCCGGCGGGCGATCGATTCCAGCATCAGTCGGTCAGTCATGCGCGGTTCCCCGATGCCAGGGGCTGGGCCACCTGACGCTCGAAATACGCCCGAACAGCGGCGTGGTAGCGAGGGTCATCCAGCAAGAAGGCGTCATGCCCATGCGGCGCATCGATTTCGGCGTAGCTGACATCCCGGCGGTTGTCGAGCAAAGCCTTGACGACCTCACGGCTTCGGGCAGGTGAGAAGCGCCAGTCGGTGGTGAAGCTGACCAACAGGAACTGGGCACGCGCGGCAGCCAGGGCCGCACTCAGGTTGCCATCGTGGTGGCGCGCCGGATCGAAGTAGTCGAGGGCGCGGGTGATCAGCAAATAGGTGTTGGCATCGAAGTACTCGCTGAACTTGTCGCCCTGATGCCGCAGATAGCTCTCGATCTGGAACTCCACGTCTTGCGTGGTGTAGCGATAGGCCAGACGCACCGCCTCGTCCAGGTCGCCTGCCTGAGCGGCCTCGTTCAAGGGCTTGAGCTGGCGGCCAAATTTCTCGTTCATCACGTCGTCACTCAGGTAGGTGATGTGACCGATCATGCGAGCGATACGCAGGCCGCGCCGAGGCAGGGTGCCATGTCGCAGGTAGTGCCCGCCGTGAAAATCCGGGTCGGTCACAATGGCGCGGCGGGCCACTTCGTTGAAGGCGATGTTTTCTGCGGTGAGGTTCGGGGCGCTGGCCACCACCACGGCGTGCCTCACCCGTTGCGGGTACTGCAGTGTCCAGCTGAGGGTCTGCATGCCGCCCAGGCTGCCCCCCACCACAGCCGCCAGCGCCGAGATACCCAGCTGGTCGAGCAGCCGCGCCTGTGCATGGACCCAGTCTTCAACCGTGACCACCGGAAAGTCGGCTCCCCACGCCTCGCCCGTGGCCGGGTTCACATGGGTCGGTCCCGTTGATCCGAAGCAGGAACCCAGGTTGTTGATGCCAATCACAAACCATCGTTGGGTGTCGATCGGTTTGCCCGGCCCGATCAGGTTGTCCCACCAACCCTCCGATCGGGGCAGAGGCTGCCCATTGGCATCGGCATAGCGACCCGCCACGTGGTGGCTCGCATTCAATGCGTGGCAAACCAGCACGGCATTCGAGCGTTCAGCGTTCAGGGTGCCGTATGTCTCGTAGACCAGTTCATAGCGGGGCAGCACCGCACCGCTTTGCAGCGTCAGCGGGGTATCGAACAGGAGTGTTTGAGGCGTGACAATCACAACAGGTACAGACCAAAGAAAAACCCGGTGCCGTAAACGCCTCTTCACAGGAAGTAGGGGACCGGGACCGGGTCTTTCCTGTTTAGCGGCATTTTTAATGCGCCCGCAATCCGGATAACAAATCAGCGCAATGCAAGTATAGGTGAATCACCTCTGTGTTGTGGGTTCGCAACGGAATTTGTCCTAAATATCCGACATTTGATCATTTTGGCCGGTTCGTTCGCTGCCGGCAGGGTGGTTGAAGCAAAAAGATTCCCAGGCAAGGTGGGCAGAGCGCATAATCACCGGACTTGTAGCAAAAGTTACAGGTTTGTCAGGTGATTGGTCAGTTTCGCATGCCACAGCAGCCATGTCAGCGGTTTCGTCGTGCCAACGGGGCTCCATCGCTATTTTGTATCTTTGAGTTTTCAGGAGTCCCTTGTAATGGGCAATAAACTGTACGTCGGCAACCTTCCCTACACTGTGCGCGACGATGATCTGCAGCAGGCTTTTGGTGCATTTGGTCAGGTGAACAGCGCCAAGGTCATGATGGAGCGCGACACGGGTCGCTCCAAGGGTTTTGGCTTTGTGGAAATGGGCAGCGATTCCGAAGCCCAGTCCGCCATCCAAGGCATGAACGGTCAGTCTCTGGGTGGTCGTAGCCTGGTGGTCAACGAAGCCCGCCCGATGGAGGCACGTCCTCCACGTACGGGTGGCTTCGGCGGTGGCCGTCGTGAAGGTGGCTTCGGTGGTGGCAACGAAGGCGGTTTCCGTAGCCCCTACGGTGGCGGTGGTCGCCGTGAAGGCGGCGGTGGCCGCGGCGGTTACTGATCCGCTTCCCAACAACCCCGCCAAGTGAAACCGGCGGGGTTTTTTCATGGTCAGGGTCTTGCTTGTAACGTGGCCCTGACCCGACCCTCCAGGATCGCCTCCGCCCGGTCGTGACGGTAGATCATGGAGTTGGCGCGCATCTGGTCACGGTCTCGGATCAAAGTCACGGGCTGGTCGGATCGGAGCTCTTCTAACGCTACGTCGTAGCGTATGGATTCACCGCGGAACTCCAAGCGAGGCAGTCGTTGCCCATTGGGGAGAACCCAGGCTTCGCGGACGATGGTCACATCGCCGGTCATCTCATAGAACGTCTGCGCGTCGTTTGTGATCAGTGTCTGGGCCTGTGCGGTGGTCAGGCGTCCTTGTTCATTCACCGAACGAAGACTGGCTTGTTCCACATGCACGGTGCTATCGACCGGATAGTGGCGAAGCGTCAGCCCTTCAATTTCGGTCAGGAGATGACCGTTCGCGTCGAAAGTGCGGACGGCGAACTCACGCATGAAGTAATCCGGGTCCGTGGTCACCGCGCGCGGGGGTCTCGGCTCTTCTGGCGGGGGTGATTGACTGACCATCCAGTAGCTCGCCAGTGCCAGCAAGCCCATCAGGGCGACGGGCAGGTACAGAGAGGCCTGATGCCACCACAGGCTGATCAACCGGAGCCCAGGACGCTTGAGGGGCGGGGTCACGTGGCCGCTTCCTCCAGCAGGCGGCGGTAATGACCGCTGGCCACCAGCAACAGATCACACAAGTCCCGTACGGCACCCCGGCCCCCGGCCCGTGTGGTGACGTGGTGGGCGGTGGCGAGTACCTCGGTCTGCGCCCCTGGCGGCGCCACGGCCAGGGCGCAGCGGCGCAGCATGGGCAGGTCGGGCCAGTCGTCGCCCATGGCGGCGGCCTCGTCCCAGGTCAGTCCCAGGGTCTGCAGGATCTCTTCCGCCGCAGGCCGCTTGTCTTCGGTCCCGAACCGGGCATGGGTGACGCCGAGGGCCAGCAGGCGTATGCGCAACGCGGCCGAATCACGGCCGGTGATCACCGCAGGCACGATGCCTGCCCGCTGCAACAGTTTGATGCCATGCCCGTCCAGCGTATGAAACCGCTTCAGGGATTCGCCGGTCTCGTTGAAATACAGGCCGCCGTCGGTCAGCACGCCGTCAACGTCAAAAAACACCACCCGGATGGGCTGGGCCCGCAGCAGCAACTCGGGGGGGAACGTCAGGGTGGGCGTCATCAGATTACCTTGGCTCGCATCAGGTCGTGACTGTTCAGCGCACCGCAGAGTTGCCCGCCGGCATTGACCACCAGCACGCTGTTGATGCGATAGGTTTCCATCAGCTCGGCCGCTTCCACGGCCAGCGCGTCGGGTGTGATGGTCCGGGGAGAGGGGTGCATGACGTCACGGGCTTTCAATGATTGCAGGGACAGCCCCTTTTCAATCAGGCGGCGCAGGTCACCGTCGGTGAAGATGCCCAGCGGTCGCCGCTGGTCGTCCACCACAGCGGTGGCGCCCAGCCCTTTGGCGCTGATTTCCCGCATGAGTTCCGACAGACTGGCTTCGGGGCCAACGCTGGGCGCCGCGTCGGCCGACCGCATCACGTCGCTGACCAGCGTCAGCAGCTTGCGTCCCAGGGCCCCGCCCGGGTGAGACCGGGCGAAGTCTTCCGCGTTGAAGCCGCGGGCGTCCAGCAGGGCGACAGCCAGGGCATCGCCCATGGCCAGCTGGGCGGTGGTGCTGGCGGTGGGCGCCAGGTTGTGCGGGCAGGCCTCTTTGTCCACGCGGGTGTCCAGCACCACCGACGCATGCCGGCCCAGGGTGGAGTCGACCCGGCCGGTGATGGCCACGAGAGGCACGCCCAGCCGCTTGATGAAGGGCACGATGGTGACCAGCTCGTCGCTTTCTCCGCTGTTGCTGATGGCGAGCACGGCGTCGCTGCTGGTGATCATGCCCAGATCGCCATGGCTCGCTTCGGCCGGGTGAACGAACAGGGCGGGGGTGCCGGTCGAGGCCAGCGTCGCTGCAATCTTGCGGCCGATGTGTCCGCTCTTGCCCATGCCCGTCACCACCACGCGCCCGGTACAACCCAACAGCAGATCCACGGCCTGTGCAAAGCGTTCATCGAGCCGGTGGGCCAAGGCCGTCACCGCAGCGGCTTCGATGGCCAGGGTGTCGCGAGCCAGCTGCAGGATTCGTTCGGTGGGTGGGCGAGGCATGGGCTGGATTATCCAATAACCCATCTGCACAGTGCGATATCCACCGTGGCCTGTAATGGGGAGCGGATCAACCACGATGGAGAACCTGATGATGCAGAGAAGACACTTTCTGAGTGCGGGCCTGGCGGGCGCGGCGGCTTTGAGCTGGCCTCATCTGTGGGCCCAGAATGCCCCCAACTTCGGCCCACCAACCTTGCCCAATCCGGGCTTTCGAAAGTTCCAGCTCGGGGCGATGGAGCTGATTGCCCTGAACGATGGTGCAGTGCGTCGCCCACTGGGTGAGGAGTTTGTCACCAACGCCGCGCTGACCGAAGTCAAAGGCTTGCTGGCTGCACAAAACCTGCCGACCGATTACGTGGACATCCCCTTCAATCCGTTCGTGATTGTCAGCGAGGGCAAGCGCTTCCTGATCGATACCGGTTTTGCCGACAATGGGCCGCCGACAGCCGGACGACTGCGCGCCAATCTGGCCGCAGCCGGGCTGCAGCTGGGTGACATCGATCACGTGATCATCAGCCACTATCACGGCGACCACATCCTTGGTTTGCGCAATCGGGACGGGTCTCTGGTCTACCCCAACGCGGTGGTGCATGTGCCGGCTCCCGAGCATGCTTTCTGGATGGATGATGCTCGCATGAACGCTGCCCCGGAAGCGATGCGTGGTGCCTTCATGGCTGCTCGGCGCTCATTGGGTGATCTGAGCGGTGACCGGCTCAATATCTTCCAGCCAGGCGTGGAGCTCGCTCCCGGTATCGGGACCGTGGCCGCCTTTGGCCACACGCCGGGCATGACCATGGTGACCGCCCGTTCACAGGGGCAGTCATTCATGTACCTGGCCGACCTGACGAACGTGCCCGCGCTGTTTGCCCGCAACCCGGACTGGTCGGTCACCTTTGACATGGATGCGACCCAGGCCCGCGAAACCCGCCGCCGCGTGTTCGAGCAAGTGGTGCGCGAACGCATGCTGGTCGGGGGATACCATTTTCCCTTCCCGGCGCTGGGTACCTTTGTGGCCGAAGGCGGCGGCTACCAGTTCGTCCCGGCCTGACACGCTGCGTGAGGGCGGTGGGGCGCCATCGGGCATCAGTCCGGGGATAATGCGGATATGGACACCTCCGCCTATCTCAAGTCCCACATCCGAACCGTACCGGACTGGCCCGCGCCGGGCGTGCAGTTTCGCGACATCACGCCCCTGCTGCAGGACCCGAAGGTGTTTCGGGTCCTGATTGATGCATTTGTGCACCGTTACATGGAAAAGGGCGCTCGCCCGGACGTGGTGGCCGGCCTGGATGCGCGGGGGTTCATCATCGGCTCAGTGCTGGCGTACGAGCTGGGCGTGGGTTTTGTGCCTATTCGCAAGAAAGGCAAGCTGCCTTTCACCACCATCGCCGAGACCTATGAACTCGAATACGGCTCAGCCACCGTCGAGCTGCATACCGATGCCGTGCAACCCGGTGACCGGGTGCTGCTCATCGACGACCTGA
Organism: Burkholderiales bacterium; assembly: GCA_030602985.1. Taxonomy (GTDB): domain Bacteria; phylum Pseudomonadota; class Gammaproteobacteria; order Burkholderiales; family Burkholderiaceae_C; genus UBA997. The sequence continues at coordinate 2,754 of JAUVYR010000053.1, read as the reverse complement.
TTGCCACTGGCGGCACCATGATGGCGGGCAAGAACCTGCTGGAAAAGCTGGGGGCCACCGTCATCGAAGGCGCAGCCATCGTGGCCTTGCCTGAACTGGGTGGCGTGGATCGCTTGGCGTCCACCGGCCTGCCCTTGCATACACTGGTCGAATTCGAAGGCCACTGAGCCGTTCAGCGCAAATCCCCCATCTGGGTGTCGCTCAGGGGGTGGTCACTGGGCGTTGGCCGCTTCACCAGGATTTCTGTGGCTGCAAAATCGGGCGTGTCTGATGCAGGCGCGCCACGTGGACGACCAGCCAGCGCCTGCTGTAAAGCGGCAATCTCGTCATGTGTGATGGCTTCATGCGCCGCTGTTCGAGGCGCTGGCGGTGGCGCCTGAAACATGTCGGCTCCCGTCATCAGGCGCCAGTACACGGACTTCACCAGCAAGTGGGCTCGTTCCTGCGCCAGCACACGCAGCCCATTTTCGAGACCCGCCTGGCCCCCGGCGATCCCTTGCAGGGATTCGGGTTGGATGTCTATCAGCACCAGATAGGAGAGGCCTTCGTGATCCAGTGTCAGGACCTTGAATTTGTAGGCGCTGGACAGCACGCCCGCTCGCAACATGCCCTCCCGAATCACCCCGTAGAGTGAGTCACGGCGTGCGTGCCGTTGCTGCTTCTGTGGGGAAATGTGCGAGGGGTCACGAGAAGCGTGTGGACGCGGTGGATCCGCCTCGGGCTTGGCCGAGCGCCAGGAGGCCAACCATTCCGACCACCAGCTTTTCTTGGCATGGGGTTTTGTCATTGCTGCGCCTTTTTTGGCAAATATGCCCTATATGGTGCATTTCCGGTCTCCATTGTGCACCCACTCGCCCAGTTTTGACCGATACTAATCACTCGACCGTTGTTGAACCCTAACAGGAGAACGCATGAACACGACTGCGATCAACCCGAATGCCAAGACGGGTGCGGCCACACAGGGCAGTTCCGAATACCTCACGTTCCGTCTGGGCGCCGAAGAATACGGCATTGACATCCTGCGGGTCCAGGAGATTCGCTCGTTCGAAGAGCCGACTCGAATTGCCAATTCGCCGCCCCACATCAAGGGCGTGGTCAATCTGCGCGGGGTGATCGTGCCCGTGGTGGATCTGCGGATCAAGCTCAACTGCGAAAAGGTCGAATACAACAGCTTCACGGTGGTGATCGTGTTGAACGTCAAGGGCCGTGTGGTCGGCGCCGTGGTGGATTCGGTATCCGACGTGCTGGAGTTGCCCCACAGTGAAATCCGCCCTGCGCCCGATATGGCCAGCGGGTCGGTCGATACCGCTTTCATCACCGGCATTGCCAGTGTGGGTGAACGGATGTTGATCCTCATGGATATCGAACTGCTCATGTCCAGCGCCGACATGGGGTTGATGGATTCGGTGGCGGCCTGACCACCTGCGCTGGGAGTCTGTATGAATTTGCTGGGATTGATGAGACAGTTCACCATTCGATGGCGGATGCTGGGGGCCATCGGTGTGGTGCTGGCCTTGCTGGTGGCCCTGGGCAGTGTGGGCCTGTGGGGCATGTATCGCATGCAGGCGTTCAACCAGACCTTTGTGGATCGATCGTTTGCCGACTCCATGACCATGAGTCAGCTGAAGGTGGGTCTGGGTGAAATGCGGCGCTACGAGCGCGACATGATCATCAATTACGAAGCGCCCCAGCGTGTGGCCGCCAGCAAGCAGAGCTGGGACGCGGCCTGGCAGCAGGTTCAGGAGACGCTGACCGCCATCCAGGTCGGGCAGGATCCGGATAACCTGCGTCTCGCGCAGGAGATACTGGAGCAACTTCAGCTTTATGTGCAGGCGCTGGAGCCTGTATCGCGTCAGCTGGCAGCCGAAGCTTTCGACTCTGCGACCACCGCCAATCGCTTGCTGCGGCGTGGTCATGAGGCTTTTGAGCGAGTCGATCAGCTGGTGACAGAGCTGAATCAAGCCATCGAGTCCGATGTGAATGCGGCCTTCCGTCAGGCGCAATCCACCTCGCAGTGGTTGCTCCTGGTCTTCATGGTGGCGGTGGGTATTGCGGTGGTCGTTGTGGTCCCCAGCACGCTGGCCAATATGGTGAGTATCACCAGACCCTTGCAGCAAGCCCAGGGGCTGGCCATTTCGATCGCCCGTGGGGACCTCACCACGGTGCCCGATCTGTCGGGCAAGGACGAGCTGACCGAGCTGATGACTTGTCTGTCCGACATGCAGGATTCGCTGTCCAGGACGGTTGGTGAAGTCCGGCAGGCGGCGGACAGCATTCGCATGGCCAGCGCGGAGATTGCCACTGGCAATCAGGACCTGAGCAACCGCACCGAGCAGACCGCCAGCAACCTACAGCAGGCGGCCAGCCGCATGGATGAGATCACCTCGACTGTCCAGCAGTCCAGCGAAGCGGCCCGCGCGGCCATGTCGATGGCCAAAGGCAATGCCGAAGTGGCCCAGCGCGGCGGCCAGGTGGTGGGTCAGGTGGTTTCCACCATGGACGAAATCAACACAAGCAGCCAGAAGATTCACGACATCATCGGTGTGATCGACGGCATCGCCTTCCAGACCAATATCCTGGCTTTGAACGCAGCGGTTGAGGCCGCCCGCGCCGGTGAGGCGGGTCGTGGATTCGCCGTGGTGGCGGGGGAAGTGCGCAGTTTGGCTCAGCGCAGCGCCGAAGCGGCACGCGAAATCAAGCAGCTCATCAGCACCAGCGTCGAGAAGGTCAGTGCCGGCACTCAGCTGGTCCATC
>JAUVYR010000103.1 GCA_030602985.1 Burkholderiales bacterium | reverse complement strand
GCGCAGACGGTGGCCAACTGCTACACGGCGCTCGACCTCGGCGTCGAGGTGCTGCCGGTGCTCAACAAGATGGACCTGCCGCAGGCCGACCCGGACAATGCGAAGCAGGAGATTGAGGACGTCATCGGCATCGACGCGACCGACGCCATTCCCTGCTCGGCCAAGACGGGCATGGGCATCGACGAGATTCTGGAGCTGGTGGTGGCCAAGGTGCCACCGCCGCGCGGCAACCCCGACGGCCCGCTACGCGCCATGATCATCGACAGCTGGTTCGACAACTACGTGGGCGTGGTGATGCTGGTGCGCGTGGTCGATGGCCGACTGAACCGGGGCGACAAGATCAAGCTGATGGCCACAGAGGCCATGTACAACGCGGAAAAGCTGGGCGTGTTCACCCCGCACAACGAGCCGCGTGATGCGCTCAACGCGGGCGAAGTGGGTTATGTGATCGCCGGGATCAAAGAGCTCAAGGCGGCCAAGGTGGGGGACACCCTCACCGCCGTCAAAACCAGCAGCGGCGCCAACCTGGCCTTCGCCACCGAGCCGCTGCCCGGCTTCAAGGAGGTGCAGCCGCAGGTGTTCGCGGGCCTGTACCCGACCGAAGCCAGCGAATACGACCAGTTGCGCGACGCATTGGAAAAGCTGCAGCTCAACGACGCTGCGCTACGTTACGAGCCGGAAGTGTCGCAGGCGCTAGGCTTTGGCTTCCGCTGTGGTTTCCTGGGCTTGCTGCACATGGAGATCGTGCAGGAACGCCTGGAGCGCGAATTCGACCAAGACCTCATCACCACTGCGCCCAGCGTGGTGTATGAGGTGGTCATAGGCGATGGCGAGGTGCTGCAGGTGGAAAACCCCTCGAAGATGCCCGAGGTCGGTCGTATCCAGGAAATCCGCGAGCCCATCGTGACGGTGCACCTGTACATGCCGCAGGAATATGTGGGACCGGTCATGACGCTGGCCAATCAGAAGCGCGGCGTACAGATCAACATGGCCTATCACGGCAAGCAGGTCATGCTGACCTACGACATGCCGCTGGGCGAGATCGTGCTCGACTTCTTCGACAAGCTGAAGTCCGTCAGTCGTGGCTATGCGTCCATGGATTACGAGTTCAAGGAATACCGCGCCTCCGATGTGGTGAAGGTCGACATCCTGCTCAATGGCGACAAGGTGGACGCCCTTTCCATCATCGTGCACCGTAGCCAATCGGCTTACCGCGCCCGTGCGGTGGTCGCGAAGATGCGCGAGATCATCAGTCGCCAGCAGTTCGATGTGGCCATTCAGGCCGCCATCGGCGCCAACATCATCGCTCGCGAAACCGTCAAGGCCTTGCGCAAGAACGTGCTGGCCAAGTGCTATGGGGGTGACATCACCCGCAAGCGCAAGCTGCTCGAGAAACAGAAGGCCGGTAAGAAGCGCATGAAGCAGATCGGCTCGGTGGAGGTGCCCCAAGAGGCATTCCTCGCCATTTTGCAGGTAGAGGAATGATGAACAACGCGAATATGAGCGCGCTCACGGGTGTGGTCCTGGCCGGCTTTGTGGCCTATGCAGCCGCCTGGTACCTGGGCATGATCGAAGGCAATTTTGCCCTGTTGCTGTTTCTCGCGGTGGTGGTCACCGGGGCGTACTGGGTCGCCGAGAAGCTGTACTTCTTGCCGCAGCGCAAGGCGGCGGCCGAGCGGCTGGCTCAGGAACAGCAGCAACGTGAAGCCGAGCTCGCCCGCATGGGCGTGAAGGCCGATGCGGTCAATCTGGACGAAGCCCGACAAAAGCTCATGATGCAGCCTTGGTGGCTGGACTGGACGGCGGGCCTCTTCCCGGTCATCCTGATCGTTTTCGTCTTGCGTTCATTCTTCTTCGAGCCGTTCAAGATTCCGTCAGGGTCCATGTTGCCCACCCTGCACGTGGGGGACCTCATCCTGGTGAACAAATTTCACTACGGCGTCCGCTTGCCCGTCATCCATACCCAGATCATTCCCAATCATCAACCGCAGCGCGGCGATGTGATGGTCTTTCGTTATCCGCCGCAGCCCAGCCTGGATTACATCAAACGGGTGGTCGCGATCCCAGGTGATGAGGTGGCTTTCCTGAACAAGCAGCTGTTCATCAATGGCGAGCCCGTGGCCCGCCAACCGATGCCGGATTTCTACGATCGCAGCATGATGCGCTACGCCCAGCAATTCCAGGAAACGCTGGGTGGACGCACGTTCAACACCCTCAATGACAGCGATCGCCCGGCGTTCATTCCAGCCACGGTAAGTTTCCCGTTCAGTGACCAATGTCGCTACACCGTGGAGGGGGTGACCTGTCGCGTGCCCGAGGGACACTTCTTTGTGCTGGGTGACAACCGGGACAATTCGCTGGATTCGCGTTTCTGGGGCTTCGTCCCGGAAGCCAATATTGTGGGAAAAGCGTTTTTTGTCTGGATGAATTTCACGGATTTCAGCCGAATCGGTTCATTTCAGTGATGCAAAGTGTCTGAATCTGATTAAGATGTGCGGACTGTGGTTGAACGGAGCGTGCACATGAGAAAGCAGCAGCGGGGCATCACCTTCATCGGGATGGTGTTTGTCGGTGTTATCGTGGCGGTGATCGGTCTGATCACAGCCCAGGTGGTGCCAACCTACCTTGAATTTCAGACCATTCAGCGCGCTGCCCAGCGCGCCGCTGAATCGGGAACCACAGTGGCTGAAATCCGTGCCGCATTCGATCGCACCAAGCAGGTCGAATACTTCACGGCGATCAGTGGGCGCGATCTCGAGATCTCCAAAGTGAACGATCGGGTGATCGTCGAATTTGCCTATGCCAAAGAAATTCATCTGGTCGGGCCGGCCTATCTGCTATTGAAGTATCAGGGTCGAACCCGCTGACAGACGATCTCATCTCTTTGAAATCCTCATTCGCTGACCTACAGGCATCACTCGGGTACGTCTTTCAACAAGCCCGACTGCTCGAACAGGCCCTGACCCACCGCAGCTTTTCGGCCACGCATTACGAGCGGCTGGAGTTTCTGGGCGACTCGGTCTTGAATCTGGCCGTCTCCAGCCTGTTGTATGAACGGCTCGATCGCCAAACCGAAGGCGATCTGTCGCGCATCCGCGCCAATCTGGTCAAGCAGGACACCCTGCATGCACTGGCCCTGAGCTTGCACTTGCCTGAGCACTTGCGGCTGGGTGAGGGCGAAGTGAAATCCGGGGGGCGTCAACGTCCCTCCATCCTGGCTGATGCCCTGGAAGCGGTGATCGGTGCGGTGTATCTCGACGGCGGCTTCGACCCCGCTCAACAGTTAGTCCGCCGGCTTTTTGCCGATGTCGATCTGAGTCCGGGGCAGAGTGCCCAGGGCAAAGACGCCAAGACGGCCTTGCAGGAATGGTTGCAGGGTCGCAAAATGAAGCTGCCTGTTTATTCGGTCGTCGGCACGCAAGGTGAGGCGCATCAGCAGATCTTCGACGTGATCTGTGAAGTCACCGAATGGTCGTCCCGCGCGCAAGGGCAGGGCCCATCACGCCGTGCGGCGGAACAGGCTGCTGCCGCGGCCATGCTGGCCCTATTGAAAAAGCGACAAACATGAATACTCCCCCATCACCGGCACCCAGCCCGGCACAGGACGATCTCGAAGCCATGTTGGCACAGGCGTTGCGTAAGCCTACAGCCACGACCGCCCCCGACAGTGCAGAACCTGATCCTTTCCCTGCATCCGCTGAGCCGCTGGGACCGAAGCGTTGTGGGTTTGTGGCTATCGTGGGTAAGCCCAATGTCGGCAAGTCCACTTTACTGAATGCACTGGTGGGTCAGAAAGTCAGCATCACCTCCCGCAAGGCCCAGACCACTCGCCACCGCATCACCGGTCTGCGTACACTGGGTGCGACCCAGTTTGTCTTCGTGGACACACCGGGCTTTCAGACGCGCCATGGCAATGCACTCAATCGCTCGCTCAACAAGACAGTCCTCGGCGCCGTGGCTGATGTGGATGTGATTGTGTTCGTGGTGGAAGCTGGGCACTTCAATCTGGCGGATGCCAAAGTCCTGGCCTTGCTGCCGCCAGACATTCCGGTGATTCTGGTTGCCAACAAGCTGGACATGGTCCATCGGCGGGGAGAGCTCGCTCCCTGGCTGCGCAGCATGCAGGAGCGACACCCCTTCACCGAATTCGTGCCCATGTCGGCCAAAAACGCCAAAGATATTCAGCGTTTCTACGCCATCGTGGAAAAACACCTGCCCGAGCAGGACTGGATGTACGACGCCGACGAACTCACCGACCGCAGCGAACGCTTCATGGCCGCTGAAATGGTGCGTGAAAAACTCTTCCGGCTGACCGGTGACGAACTGCCCTACACCTCCACCGTCATCATCGACAAGTTCGAGGAAGAGGGTAAGCTGCGGCGTATCGCGGCCACCATCGTGGTGGAGCGCGATGGCCACAAGGGCATGGTTATCGGTGAAAAGGGCGAAAAGCTCAAACGCATCGGGACCGAGGCCCGCCAGGAGCTGGAGAAACTCTGGGGTGGCAAGGTATTCTTGGAGTTGTGGGTCAAGGTGCGTTCCGGTTGGGCTGATGATGACGCCCGGGTTAGATCGTTTGGTTACGAGTAAGCGGGTACTCACTTCATGGTGCCTCGATCGGCCAGGCAGCCGCGTGTGCACGAGGAAGCCGCCTTTGTGCTTCATCGTCACGACTGGAGCGAGTCCAGTCTGATCCTTGACGTTTTCAGCCGCCATCATGGGCGGGTGGCGTTGGTTGCCAAAGGAGCCAAGCGGCCCACTTCCCAGTTTCGGGCCGTTTTGTTGCCTCTGCAACCTGTGCGTCTGGCCTGGGGAGGTGATGCGGAAGTCCGCACCCTCAAATCTGCCGCTTGGCAGGGGGGGCAGCTGATGCCGAAGGGGGATGCGCTGCTGGCTGGTTATTACCTCAATGAGCTGCTGCTGAAAATGCTGGCCCGTGACGATCCTCACCCCCTTCTGTTTGATCATTATGCTCAGGCCGTCAGTGCCCTGGCCCACGGGGCACCCCAGGCGGCGGTGTTGCGGGCGTTCGAGTTATTGCTCCTGCGTGAAACCGGGCATCTGCCTGCCCTGGATCACGATGGTGCCAGCCTCACGCCTCTGGCCGATGGGCCGATCTACACCCTGAAACCCGAACAGGGCCTAATGCCGCCTTCCCATGAACAGCAGACGGCCTGTAGCGGCCTGTTCTGGCGTTCCCTGCAACAAGCTCTGGAGGGGCCGGAGGCTTTTTCGGCTCTGTGTCAGTTGTGTCAAGACGATCGGGCAGGGGCCTTGCGCCGACAGCTGCGAGACCTGCTGCACTACCATAGCGGGGTACGGGTGTTTCAAACCCGGCAATTGCTGGCAGATGTCCAACGTCTGGCCGGTTGATCTCAAGGTTTTTATGGACTCCAACGGCTCCCCCATCACCGCACTGTCGGTCAATGTCAACAAGGTGGCGCTTCTGCGCAATAGCCGCCATCTGGGCATTCCCTCGGTGACCCGGGCCGCCCAGGCGTGTCTGCAGTCTGGTGCCCAGGGTATCACAGTGCACCCGCGACCTGACGAACGTCATATCCGCTGGCACGATGTGTTCGATCTGGCGGAGGTGCTTCAAGCCTGGCCAGACCGCGAATACAACATCGAAGGCAATCCGTTTCACAACCTGATGGATGTGGCTCGCGAAGTCCAGTCCAGAGGCCTGCCTTTGCATCAGTTGACTTTTGTGCCCGACAGTGTGGGGCAGTTCACCAGTGACCACGGCTGGCGATTCCCTGAAGATGCTGAGCGGCTGCGCCCGGCGATTGCCGAGGCACACAAGATGGGATTGCGCGTCAGCCTGTTCATGGACGCTGAGCCTGAGCAGATGGCTGCTGCCCGTGCCGT
>JAUVYR010000067.1 GCA_030602985.1 Burkholderiales bacterium | reverse complement strand
GATGGAGTCCACGTACTCCTTTTCTTCCTTCTCGGGGTTGGTGTCGTCAAAGCGCATGTGGCACACGCCGCCATAGTCGCGCGCCAGGCCGAAGTTCAGGCAGATGCTTTTGGCGTGGCCGACGTGCAGGTAGCCGTTGGGCTCGGGCGGAAAGCGGGTGCGGATTTTGGCCGGGTCGGGCACGCCGGCCTCATGGTGGGCGGCGTCGCCGGGGCTGCCGCCCCAGCGGCGGCTGGCGTAGGTGCCTTGCTCCAGGTCCTTCTCGATGATCTGGCGCAGGAAGTTGCTCGGTTTGTGGGGGTTGTCGTTCGAATCGGCAGCGGGGTTCATCCCGTCATTTTAGGGGGCGGTGGGGCGGCTCTGGCCCGCAGCGCGCCTTTAGTTCAGGCGCGGGCGCAACACCATCTGGTGCTGGCGCAGTTCAACGTCAAATTGCCGCAGAAAACTCTGGCCCAGCAGGGCCTTGCGGTCGTCGGACACGTCCAGCCCCGTGATGACGGTGGTATCGTTCCAGGCCAGGTGGCCCACCCGCACCGGGATGCCGTGCACCATCTCGCCAGGCCGCTGGCCGTTGGCGGTGTTGAGGGTGACGGCGCGGCCCCTGGGCAGCTGGGCCTGGCGGGCCTGGGCGTTGCTCACGCTCACGGCCGAGGCGCCGGTATCGACCAGAAACAGCACCGGCACGCGGTTGACTTCACCGGCCACGTAGAAATGACCGTCCGGGTGGCGGGGAATGATCAGCTCGCCGCGTTCGCCTTCGTAGGGGAGCAGGTGCTGGCGTTCGCGCGCTTCCAGCCACTGAAAACCCATGTACAGCACGGCGGCCACCACCAGCCAGACGGCGGTGATGGCCAGTGCGCCGGTGCGTGCGGTGCGGTGAGGGCTGTTCAACGCACCCCCCAGGCCTGTAGCCGGCTGGTTGCGTACTGGGCGGCTTCGCCCTGGCGCGTGGATTGCAGGAAGCGCTGGTACAAGGCGGCGGCTTCGCGGCGATTGCCGGTGCCTTCCAGGGCCACGCCGCGCAGGAAGGTGATGCCAGGGTTGCCGGGCAGTTGCTGGTCAAACCGGGTCAGGTGTTCGTAGGCCTGAGCGGGTTGACGCATTTGCAAGGCCAGCACACCGGCCAGGCGGTGCGCCTGAGCCTCTTGCGGGAACAGGTTTTGTGCCGTCTGGGCGTAGGCGCGGGCTTCCTGCGTCTTGCCCATGGCTTGCAGGCACTGGGCCATGCGCAGGTTGGCGGCATAGTCGCGTGGAGTGGCTCGCACGGCGCGGGCAAATGCCGTCTGAGCCTGCGGCAGCTGGCGGCGGCTCATGGCGGTTTCGCCTTGCTGGCAGGCTTCGATGGTGGGTTGAATCCGGCGCAGGCTGGCGATTTCGTCCATGAAACGCTCGCGCCGGGTGGGTCGTGCCAGGGAGTCGGCATACTGGGTGCGGGCTAGGCGGTCAGCGGTGGCCAGGCGCTCGCTGCTCATGGGGTGTGAGCTGAACATGGTCTGCAGCAGGCTGGGAGTCTGCTTTTCCTGGTCCACCAGCAACTGGTGCAGGCGGGTCATGCCGCTGGCTGGGTAGCCGCCTTGCACCAGGTAACTCTGGCCCAGGGCATCGGCCTGGCGTTCGTGTTCGCGTGAATACGACGACAGCAAGGCGCTGGCCCCGATCTGGCCACCCACCATGGCCACACCGGCCCATTGCTCGTCCACCGTCAGGGCCAAGCCCATGAGGGCCACGTTGGCCAGCAGGCTCTGGCCGCTGCGCTGGGCCGCGTGCCGGGCGTTCACATGGCCCATTTCGTGGCCCAGCAGGGCGGCGAGCTCGGCCTCGTCCTGTAGGTTCACCATGATGCCCCGCGTCACGGCCATGGCCCCGGCGGGAAAGGTGTACGCGTTGATGTGGTGCGCATTCACCACCCGGTAGCTGTAAGGCATGTGCGGGCGGTGGGTATGGGTTTGCAGCTCGGCCCCGATGCGGCTGACGTACCGGTTGACGGCATCGTCCTGAATGGGGCCGAGGTCTTCCGAAAACTGGTGTGGGGCGTATTGCGCGTCGGCGGCCTTTTCCTGGGCTTCGCTGATGCCCACGAGGATGCGCTCGCCCGTGACTGGAGACTGGGCGCAGCCTTGCAGGCCGGCCAGCGTGGTGGCGGTGGCACTGGCCCCCAGCAGCCAGAGGGCGTGGCGACGGCTCAGGCGCTGGCGGCCCAGGTCGCGTGCGATCGAGTCGTGCATGGGTTGGGAGGGGGAGTCAGCCGGTTTCATGGTCCTGATTTTGACGCGTTTTGCCCGGTTACTCATGGATACATCGTTCACAGATCGGCGTGGCATGTAACGGCTTTTTGGACTTGTAATGAAGGCATGAGTTCAGCCACAAGTCTTGAAAGGAGCCCGAACATGCCAACATGGAAACGACTGACAGCCACGGCCGCCGTCGGGTGCCTGGGTTGGATGGGCCTGTTGACCGCAGCCCATGCGGGGAACGTCTACTGGTCTATCGGTGTGCACCAGCCGGGTGTGCACGTGGGGGTCAGCAATACGCCCCCGGTGGTGGTGCATGCGCCTGTGGTGGTTCATGCACCTCGCCACCACCGTGTCGCGCCGCCGCATGCTGTGGGTTGGGTGCCACCCGGGCACCGGGGCAAGCACGCCAAGCCACATCGTCACCAGCCGGTGACCCACGTGACACAGGTGATCCATCATCACCATTACCACGGGGTTCCACCGCGCGCTACATGGCCTTGAACCGGAAGGCATACAGGCGACTGACGGGCCAGGCCTGTGCCGATTGCCGAAGATGCACATGCAGGCGGCCCGATTCGTCGCGACTGACCTGCCGGATCTGTTGAGCCCGAACCACCGTGCCACGGTGGATCTGCCAGAAGTCGTCTGCGGGCAGGCGGGGGAGCAACTCTTTCAGGGGCGTGCGGATCAGGTATTCCCGTTCAGCGGTGATGACCCGCACATATTTGTCGGCGGCTTCAAGCACCACCACGTCCTCTATCGGCACCAGATGCAGCGCACTGCCCACGCTGGCTTGGATGACCTTGAGCGGATCGGCGGGAGGCATGGGCCCGGCTGGGGCCTGTAGCGCTTGGCGCAGTTGGGCCATCAAGGCCTCGGTCGCCTGGTGGGGGTGCTCGGCCGGCGTTTCAGCCAGCCGGGCTTGAAGACGGGCCACTGTACGCGCAAGTCGCTGGGGCTGAACCGGTTTGAGCAGATAGTCCAGCGCCGCGGCATCGAACGCCTGAGGGGCGTATTCGTCGTGGGCGGTGACGAACACCAGCAGCGGAAACGGCGCATCGGCAGGCCAGCGGTCGCTCAATTCAGCGGCGACGTCCAGACCGCTGAGTCCGGGCATGCGTATGTCCAGAAACAGGATCTGCGGCTGGTGAATCAACGCTTTGTCTACGGCGGTCGGGCCATCGCCCACGGCCGCCACGATCTGTAATGCGGGCCAGGCCCGCGCCAGTTCATGGATCAGGGCCTGGCGCAGCAGGGGTTCGTCTTCAGCGATGAGGGCGGTGGCGAATGGGGGCATGGGGCAGGGCAAAGATTAAGCGGGGCGGGTGCATGGCAGGCGCAGGACGATGCACAGGCCGCCTTCAGCGGGTGTGGACGCACTCATTTGAGCGAGGCTGCCGTACTGGCTGCGCAGGCGCTCCTGTACCTGCCACAAGCCGAAGCCCTGCTTCTGCTCTAGTGGCTGCTGCATACCCAGCCCGTGACGAATGGCGTTTTCAACCAGCGGCTGCAAGAGCAGGGGTGGAACGGGTTGCGATTCCAGCTCGCGCGGTAACACCAGCTCGAATTGCAGCCGCTCGCCCATGCGCAAGGCCATGATCTCCAGGTAGTCGCGCAGGCGGGCAAATTCAGTCGATAAGGCATGGGTGGGCACGCGGGACGCCGCAAGCGTGGCGCGAAGGTAGTCATTCAGGCGGTCCAGCATGTGCAGGGCTTGGTCACGGTCGGTGCTGATGAGTGCGCGCAGATTGGCCAGGGTGTTGAACAGCATGTGGGGTTCGAGTTGGCTTTGCAGCAAGCGCAACTGGGCTTCGCTGGCCTGGCGCATGGCGGCCTGTTCGGCCAGACGCGCGGCAGCCAACCGCTCTTGGTAACTGAAAAACCATGTGGCGGCGGCTCCGGCGACCAGGCTCAACAACAGCAAGCCTACGGACTGACGTGGATTCTCCATCCAGAACCCGGTCACGGGATTGCCGAGCAGCCCATCGCCCACCACGGCGCCGAGCCCGTAGCCCAGTACCACGGCCAGCGGCACCAGGATGAACAGGCGACGCCAGTGAACGTCGAAGTCCCGAATGAAGCGCACAAGGCTGGCTTCGATCAGCAACCAGATGCTCAGGCCGATGGCCATTGAATAGACGAGATTGACAAACCCGCTGTGCCGGCCAAAGACCGTGAGTGCGACAGCGATGGCGGTGTTGAAGAGCACCACCATGCCGCCACGTTGCCAGAAGGTTCGAGTAGGGGTGCGCATCACCACAGTATGCCTTCAGATCCAGCCCAGCCAGTCGCCCCACACGATCTGCCCCCGGCGCAGATAACGAAATGCACTGTACAGACTGTAGAGCGTGAACGGCACCAGCAGATGAATGGGGCTGAAACCGGCCAGGTCAGGCAAACCGCTGCGAATGAACAGCGCCGACAGGGCGGTGATGACCATCAGCACCACCCAGGTCAGGCCCAGAACCCGATGCACTTGGTGCCAGCGTTGCGCAAGTGGGCTGCCTGTGGTGCCCAGACGCGCCCAGATGACCAGCGGGCCCAGCAGCAAGGCAGCCAGGGCTGTGGTGAGGTGCAAGGTGATAACGGGGGTCATGAAGTGCTCCATTCAAGGGGTGATGGAGCGAAGTCTGCAGGGCGGGCAGCATGGGTGCCAGCGTTTTGCGACGAGTGACGCCTGGGTGTCGCAAAACGCCTGCTGGCGGGTGCCAGCCGGTCGGGTACGATCGGCTTTTGTCTGGCGAGTCGTGATGGATTTTTTGCTGTTGTTCAAGGCGGCCCTGATGGGCGTGGTGCAGGGGCTGACCGAATTCCTGCCCATTTCCTCCACCGGTCACCTGATTCTGACGTCCACCCTGCTCGGGCTGGAAGGCGACAAGATCAAGGTGTTCGAGGTGGTGATCCAGACCGGCTCCATCCTGGCCATCATTTCGCTCTACATGCAGCGGCTCATGCAAACGGTGGTGGACTTGCCGCGTGAAGCACGTGCGCAGCGGTTCACCGGCAATATTCTGCTGGGGTTTTTCCCGGCGGCTCTGGCCGGGTTTCTCTTCATCGAATTCATCAAAGGGGTGTTGTTCAACCCCCTCGTGGTGGCCACCGGGTTCATTGCCGGTGGTGTCGTGATGCTGTGGGTGGAGGCGATACAGGCTCGGCGGCCATCACAACGCATCAATGATGTGGACGACGTGCGCTGGCGCGATGCCCTGGCGGTAGGGTTGATCCAGTGCCTGGCGCTGGTGCCGGGGGTCAGCCGCTCGGGGGCCACCATCATTGGCGCCATGGCGCTGGGTTTTTCTCGGCGCTCGGCGACCGAGTTCAGTTTCTTCCTGGCCATTCCCATGTTGTTTGGAGCGGCGGCCTACGACCTCTACAAGCACCGCGCCTTGCTGAGCATGGACGATCTGCCCTTTTTTGCGGTGGGGCTGGTGGTGTCTTGGGCAGCCGCCTGGGTGTGTGTGAAGTGGCTGCTGCGTTATGTGGCGACCCACACCTTCGCCCCGTTTGCGTGGTACCGCATCGCCTTCGGCGTGCTGGTGCTGCTCACCGCATACAGCGGTCTGGTCAACTGGACGCCGTGAAGCTGCGGATGGCGCGTTGAATCGCCAGGGCGGTCTCGTCGGGCCGCTCCATGGGGAACAGGTGCGTGCCCTCCACCATCTGCAGGCGGTCGCTCGGGGTTTTGCCGACCAGTTTGTGGGTCATGGTCATGCCCACCTGACGCATTTCGGCTGAAGCGGTGCCCCCCACAAAGGCCACTGGGCACTGTAGCGGATGTCGTCGCAACAGGCGGTCCAGGTTGTGCGGCAGCGTGTTGTAGATGCGGGTTTCCACCTCGCGGTCGAAGCTCAGCACCCGTTTGATGGAGTGGCCACTGACGACCTCGTGTGTGCCATGTTCGATGTAATCGTTCAGCACGCGCGGGTCCCAGATGGCAAAAGCCTTTTTGTGTGCGAAATGGTCGCGCACCTCTTGCAGGTTGGCCCAGCTGTTGCGACGCTTGCGACTGACCTGACCGGGGGACAGGGCGCCGATGAGTCGCGTGTGTTTGGCGGCCTCCAGGGCGCGGGCGCGCCAGCCACCCAGCACGGGGGAGTCCAGCATCACCACGCCAGCCACGGTCAACCCGGCGAGCGTGGGGTGTTTGGCCGCGCACATGAGACTCAGAAATCCGCCGAGCGAATGGCCCACCAGGTACAGCGGGCCGTCATCAGGGGTGTGGTGGTTGACCACGAAATCCGCCAGCTGTTGAACCAGGTGGGGCCAGTTGCTGGTCACCGGGTAGGCCGGATCGTGGCCATATTTGTCGACTGCATGGACACTAAAACCCGCCAAGCGCAGGGCATCCAGCAGGACGCTGTAAGTGGCTCCCGGAAAACTGTTGCCATGCGAAAAAACAATGGCCGCCATCAGATCAGCTTTTCTTTGGGGTGGGTGATCTTCTTCAGTGGCGCGTGGCGCTGGCTGCCTTCCATGAGCGGGGCATCGCTGGGGCGGCCATCCCAGGCCGGGTGATCGATGCTGTCAAACACCTCACGCAGGCGCTGGCCCCAGGTGTCATGCAGCATGCGGAAGTAGGGGTTGGCGTCATCGATGCAGACGATCCGGTCGCTTTGCAGGGCATTGGCCTTGTAAACAGCCATATCCAGCGGCAAGCCAACCGACAGGTTGGACTTGAGGGTCGAGTCCATCGAGATGAGCACGCACTTGGCGGCTTCGTCGAGCGGGGTGTCTGGCGTGATCACGCGGTCGAGAACCGGCTTGCCGTATTTGCTTTCGCCGATCTGGAAAAACGGGGTCTCCGGGGTGGCCTCAATGAAATTTCCCGGCGAATAGACCTGGAACAGGCGCATGCCTTCGCCCCCGATCTGACCGCCAAAGATCATGCTGACGTTGAATTCCACGCCGCCCCGCTTGAGGGATTCCCCATCGCGCTGATAGACATGCCGCACCGCCGAGCCCAGCACACGGGCGGCATCGAACATGCTTTTGGCATTCCAGATGGTGATGGGTTCGCCGCTGTCGGCGTCCTTGAGTTGTTCGACCTGCAGGATTTCACGAATCGACTGCGAAATGCTCAGGTTGCCGGCCGAGAGCAGACACATGAAGCGGTCGCCCGGCTTCTCGTAAACAATCATCTTGCGAAAGGTGCTGATCTGGTCCAGCCCGGCGTTGGTGCGGGAGTCCGACAGAAATACCATCCCGGCCTTCAGCTTGACGGCGACGCAGTAGGTCATAACGAAGTCAATTCAAGTAACAAGTTAGGGATGCTAGCAGAGCGGCCACCAGCAGCCGTCCAATCGCTGTCGCCATGCCGTCATTCACCGCGCACAACCCCTTCGCGTCGCGGGTCAGCCCCACCCAGCCATAGGCCGTGATGACGCTGAAGGATGTGCAAACCGCTGGTCATGGGCGTCTCACGCACATCATGCCCGCGAGCTTGCAAGGCCGCTCGTGTCGCCGCTGGAAACCGACCCGCCTCGATCAAGGCCGGGCCGCCCAGGCTGCCGATGTGTGGCTGTTCGGTGGCCGTCTGCGGGTCGTGACCCCAGGCCTGAGTGGCCAGCAGTGCCCGCGCCGTGTAGTGAATGATCAGAGCCCCCCCTGGGCTGCCCAGGCTGGCCAGCAGCTCGCCTGTGGTGGCGTCAAACACCAGCGTGGGCGACATGGATGAGCGTGGCCGTTTGCCTGGCTCCACCCGGTTGGCGATGGGCCGACCTTGGGCATCGGCTGGCTGAAAGCTGAAGTCGGTCAGCTGGTTGTTGAGCAGGAAACCGTGCACCATCATCCGCGCGCCAAAAGCCGATTCGATGGTGGTGGTCATGGCGACTGCATGCCCATGAGTGTCGACGATGCTGAGGTGGCTGGTGCCCCGTTCGGGCTGTTCAGGCATGAGTCCCCAGGCCAGTGGCGTGCCTGCAGGCTCGCCAGCGGGCGCCTGCGGCATGGCGGTGTGGCCGATCAGGCGGGCCCGTTCGCGCAGGTAGGCTGGCGCCAGCAGTGCAACCCAGTCGCCACCAGGTGCGTTGACAAAGGCCGGGTCGGCCACATAGCGGGCGCGATCGGCAAAGGCCAGTCGGCTTGCTTCCACATAGCGGTGCAATTCGTCATCGGAGAAGGGCGTGGCTTGTGGCAGGTGGGCCAGCGTGCCCAGGAGCTGCCCGATGGCCAGCGCACCGGAGGAAGGCGGCGGAAAGCCGCAGATGTTCAACAGGCGCTGCGCTGCCGCCCAAGGGTGGCACAGCGGCTCTCGCACGACAGGCTGGTAGCTCGCCAGATCGGCGAGGCTGAGCGTTCCTGGCCGCTGCGGGTGATGCCGCACGCGATCCACGATGGCCTCGGCAATGGGGCCGTGGGTCAGGCACCGCGCGCCTTCGGCGGCGACGCAGCGCAGGGTGTCGGCGAGTGCCGGGTTGCGCAAGCGGTGACCAACCGGCCAAGGCTGGCCTTGCCCATCCAGAAAATACGCTGAAGCAACGGGATCGCGGCGCAGATGGGGGTCGTTCTGCAGCAGGGTATGCAGGCGGGGCGTGACCTCAAACCCTTGTTCCGACAGCGCAATCGCAGGCTCGATCAACCGGGACCACGGTAGCCGACCGTGGCGCTGGTGAGCCAGCTCCAGCATGGGCAGCACCCCAGGCACACCGACGGACAGCCCACTGGCGACGGCATCGGCAAAGGGCAGGGACTGGCCATCGTCTTGCAAAAAGAGCCGCTCGTTCACGCCTGCAGGCGCCGTTTCACGGCCGTCGTAAGCCCAGGTTTGCTGGCCGTTGGTGAAGAGCAGAAACGCGCCGCCCCCGATGCCGCTGGACTGAGGCTCCACCAGGGTCAGCACCATCTGAACCGCGATGGCTGCGTCCACCGCGCTGCCTCCTTCGGCCAGCACGGCGTCGCCTGCCTCTGCCGCCAGGGGGTGGGCAGCAGCCACGGCGTGGCGGCTGCCTTGCCACAAGGGTTTGGGCGTCCAGCCACTGCCCGCTTCGGGGGGCAGAAAGACCGGGGCACTGGCCGATGCGGTGACAGGGGTGGTCGGTACGGCGCTGTCCGCGGCGCTGGGGCCGGTCAGCCAGCCACTGGCTATCACCAGACCCATCAGCACAACGCCATGGCGGACATGATGCTGCCAGGCGCGGGTGATATTGGAGCGGGTGATATTGGACAATCCCATCATCCATGCACCTTATCACATGCCAGTCAGCCATGAGCAAAGCCTTCACCCGAGAAACCGACCACGAGGACGATGACGACCTGCCTGAAGGGGCTGCCTTGCCAGCGGGTGGCAAGAATTACATGACACAGGCGGGCCACGACCGCCTGCGTGGCGAGCTGCTGCATCTGCTGGATGTAGAGCGACCGCGTGTGGTCGAGGTGGTCCACTGGGCGGCCAGCAATGGCGACCGCTCCGAAAACGGCGACTACCTGTACGGCAAAAAGCGCTTGCGCGAAATCGACCGGCGCATCCGCTTCCTGACCAAGCGTCTGGACCGGGCCGAGGTGGTGGACCCCTCCCAGCACCACGGCAAGGATCAGGTGTTTTTCGGGGCGACGGTGACGTTCGCTCGCCAGGATGGTTCGGAAAGCACCGTCACCATCCTGGGCATCGACGAGGCGGATACCGCCCAGGGACAGATCAGCTGGGTGTCACCGGTGGCGCAGGCTTTGCTGAAGGCCCGTGAGGGTGACGAAGTGCGGCTGCGTACCCCGATGGGTTGGGAGACGCTGGAGGTGCTGGAGGTCAGTTACCCGAACGGGCCGGCCGGATACGCTGTGCCTTGATGACCGAGGGAGTCCGTTTGAGCTGGCGCAGCACGTGCGCCAGGTGCTGGCGGTCCCGCACGGCCAGGGTGAATTTCAGTTCGATCGCCACCTGCGCCGGTTCGTCACCCATGTGGATGTGGGTGATGTCGGCTTCAGCGGCGGCCATGGCGGCTGCGACCTTGGCCAGCACGCCTTTGCCGTTGGTGACCGTCACCAGTACCAAGGACTCGAACAAGCGTGAGGGCTCGTCGGACCA
>JAUVYR010000133.1 GCA_030602985.1 Burkholderiales bacterium | reverse complement strand
ATGGATTCGTAGATGCCGTCGAGGTCGTCGGGCACGGTGGTGAGGTAGCAGCTGGACAGCTGCGAGCGCAGCGTGCCGCTGTTGAACAGCGTGGGCGTGCTGCTCATGAAGTCGAACGACGACAGGATTTCGTAGAACTCGATGGCGCGGGCTTCGCGGTCGATCTCGTTGAGCGCCAGGCCCATGGCCACGCGCATGAAGAAGGCCTGCGGCAGCTCGATGCGGGTCTTGCGCACGTGCAGGAAGTAGCGGTCGTACAGGGTCTGCAGGCCCAGGTAGTCGAACTGCAGGTCGCGCTCGGCCTTGAGTGCTGCGCCCAGCCGGGCCAGGTCGAAGTTCAGCAGGTCGGGGTTGAGCAGCTCGTTGTCCACGCCCTTCTTGATGAAGGTGGGGAAGTACTCGGCGTAGCGGGTGGCCATGTCGGCCTGGGTCACTTCCTCGCCCAACACTTCCTTCAGGATGGTGTGCAGCAGCAGGCGGGCGGTGGCGTAGGTGTAGTCGGGGTCGGTTTCGATCTTGGTGCGCGCGGCCAGGATGGCGGCCTTGTACACCTCGGTCATGGGCACGCCGTCGTACAGGTTGCGCATGGTCTCGGCCACGATGGGCTCGGGCTTCACGTCGGCGCCCAGGTTGGCGCAGGCCGAGGCGATGAGCGCGTGCAGGCGTGGCACGTCCAGGGCCACGCGCTGGCCGTTGTCGAGCACGTGCAGCTCGGGGTGGGCCGGGGCGGCTTGCTCGGCCTTGGCGGCGCGCTCCTGGGCGCGGCGCTCGCGGTACAGCACGTAGGCGCGTGCCACTTCGTGGTGGCCGCCGCGCATCAGGCCCAGTTCCACCTGGTCTTGCACGTCTTCAATGTGGAAGGTGCCACCGCCCGGGCGCGAGCGCATGAGCGCGCGCACCACGTTCTGGGTCAGCACCTCCACGTCCTGGCGCACGCTGGCGGAAGCGGCACCCTGGGCGCCGTGCACTGCCAGGAAGGCCTTCATCAGCGCCACGGCGATCTTGTTGGGCTCGAACGGCACCACGGCGCCGTTGCGGCGGATGATTTGGTAGTTTTGCAGCGCGCTGGGCGACGTGGGGGCTGGCGCAGCGGCGGCAGGTTGACCAAAGGCCGGCGTGCCAGATGTGGGGGCGATGTTGGTGGTTTGCATGGGTCCTCTCGCAGTGTGTCTGGTAGGGGGTGGACACTACAGTTAGTGTCTCTTGTTTTTGAAAAACGCTAGCGGTAGTGTAGCGGCCGAACGCCACATGGTGGCTGCCGGGAGCCAAAAAAAGTTCAGGCAGCCGGTGGCTGCCTGGGTGAATGAGGGAAAGTACGGGGGTCAGTGGCTCAACCACTGCAGGCAATCCCCGGGTGAGATGACGAGGCTCCCGGGTCGGGGTTGGTCCAGCAACAGTTTGTCGCCCGTGACCAGGCAAAACGAAGAATCTTGAGCAAGCAAGAGCCATAAGTGCTGGTCGCCGGGGTCTGGTGCGGTGTGGGTGCTGTTCGGCGTGGGCTCCAGCCACTGAGCATTGGCCACGATTTCAGCCAAAAAGGTGTCTAGCTCACTCATTGTCAAGCCATGCATGCGCTGCAACTTGGGTCTGAGGAGCACGGCCCGGTACTCGTCCAGCAGAGCCGGTGAGACAACGCAATGCAAGCTACCTTCCAGCATGGCATCCAACACGCGAACGGTTGGGCTGTTGGGTGCACGCGTGATCAAGCCAGCCACCAGCACATTGGTGTCTACGATGAAGCGCCGCACGCTCATCCGCCGCGTGTAGCGTGTGTTTCGCCGAGGGCTAGCTGTAAAGCGGATTCTTCGGTCATGCCAGCCCGTAGGCGCGCGCGGGCCACCAATTCCCGTGCCGTGTCGATGGGCTTGATGCCGCGCAGCACCAAACTTTCTTCAATGATTTTGTTGATGGAACGACCTTGCCTAGCAGCCGTTTCTTTCAGCGCCTGATGCAGGTTGTCGTTGAGGGTGATGGTGAGTCTGCTCATGGGAAACCTCTGGATAGTGATTCTACATCAATGCACCAAATCACCAAAATGTAGTTCCGTGACCAGCTGCTGTCTACGGGAACCGATCCGCAGGCCAGCCGGTAAGCTGTTGTAGCAAGGCCCAGTCGAAGCCGGGGCCGGGGTCTTGCTTGCGGCCGGGGGCAATGTGTTCATGCCCCACAACGTGTTGAATGGGGTATTGCTGGGCCAATTGGTTGCAGAGCGTGGCCAGGGACTGGTACTGCGCGGGCTCGAAGGTGTCGCCCTCCAGCCCTTCCAGCTCTATGCCTATGGAATAGTCGTTGCAGTTGGGGCGGCCCTGCCATTCGGAGCGGCCGGCATGCCAGGCCCGGTCGTCGCACGAGACGAACTGAATCACCTCGCCGGTGCGACGAATGAAAAAGTGCGCAGACACCTCCAGCCCATGGATGGTCTGGAAGTAGGGGTGGGCGTCCCAGTCCAGCGTGTTGGTGAACAGCTGCTCCACCTCAGGCCCGCCGTATTGGCCAGGCGGGAGGCTGATGGAATGAACCACGATCAGGTTGATGTCGGCCCCAGGGGGGCGGGGGCCGAAGTTGGGGGAGGCAAGCCATTGCATAGGCATGGGGTGGAAAGTCACTGCTGAGTTTGCGCGTGCTGCCACGCAATGTATTCCGAACGACGCAGCCGGTAGCGTGCGATGCTGCCTTCGTGCAACTGTTGCAGTGCTGCTGTAAGCAGATCACGGAATGCCCCTTGCTCGGCTTCAGCGGCGTGATCCTGCGACACCTCAGCAATGACTGCTGCGCTGGGTGGCCGCAACCCCTTGACGATGGCCTGCACCGCTTGAATCAGCGCCTCCCGGTACTTGATCTTCAGCGGGTCGGGTTCGACCATGGTTTGCGCGATGGCCAGATAACGCTGGCAGGAGCGCTCATAGGCCCAGACGAATACATCGCGCAGCAACGCGATCTGGTTGAGTTCATACACCCCCAGCGTTCCTTCGATATAGGCATGTTCTGGCACATCGATGAAGGACAGCGGGCAAAGGTTGTGCTTGAACAGCGGGATGTTGGCGCCGATGCGCGAGACGCGTTTGTTCACATCTTCAAACGGCTGCAGGTAGGGTAGTTGCACCATCAGGAAGAAGGCCTGCTCGAACGGATCGGGAATGGCCCCCACCTTGGTCAGCAACAGCGTGAAACAGTCTTCAATCACCTGCGGCAGCGCCAGCGGGTGAAACACAGTGCCCGAAATATCCACCGGCCGACGACGCAAACGGCCACAGGCCTGCGGGTCACGCATCAAGTCCTGCGACAGCACTGCGTGCAGATTCTTGAAGGTGAAGGCGTCAAAGCCCACCTCGTCAGCATCCTCGATCAACATCTCGATGGCAGCCTTGTGATTCAGGATCATCTGCGTTTCGATGGCGTCCTTGCCCTTGGCCACCTGGCCGAACTCGATCAGGTTCTGGGTATCGAGCCGGCTGTAGGTGTTCCCCTCCAGCTTGGACGAAGCCCACGACAGGTCGACCAGCAGTCGGCCCAGTATGTCCCTGGCGTAGGTGCCAGCTGGCCGCTCATTGGCAGAGGTGCGCCCCATTTCGTGCAGCTGGCGGCGTAGCGACTCGGGCAGATAGAAGGTTGTGCCGGGCTGATAGGTTTCCAGAAACTCGCGTTGGTAGCCGACCGGCCGTCGGTGCATTAGCGGGCGTCGAACCTGATCACGAATGGCCGCCCCTTCGGGTGATACTGGGACATACAGCTCAGCCTCGGCCGTTGCCGTGGTGGTGAGTGTCATCGAAGCGCTGGCTGGTACCACGCTGCCGGAAATCAGCTTGTAGACCAATGCAATGCTTTCGCCTTCGGTGGTCACGCGCTGCTCATCGATCAGCTTTTGCAGGCGACGCTGTAATGTGCGGCGGTTGGGCTTGTCACCGTGGCGCCGCGCGATCTCGGCCTCAATGGCGGTGATGCCGATGCCTCGTGGATGCGCCGCGACGATGGATTCGATCAGTTGAAGTTCTTGGGTCAGCGTGGCGCGTGGCATCAGATGGGGCTCCTTGCGGTGAATCTGTCACGCAATGTCGCGCAGGAGTGACAAAGCGCGACATAATTATGTCGTGCAAGGTGTCATGCTTCAAGTGAATACTGTTGCGCTCCAGCTCGA
>JAUVYR010000020.1 GCA_030602985.1 Burkholderiales bacterium | reverse complement strand
GGGAACTTGATGTAGTGGAAGAAGCAGCGGCGCAGGAAAGCGTCGGGCAGTTCTTTCTCGTTGTTCGACGTGATGAACACCAGCGGCCGGTGCTGGGCGCGGATCATCTGCTTGGTCTCGTAACAGTAGAACTCCATGCGGTCGAGTTCGCGCAGCAGGTCGTTCGGGAATTCGATGTCGGCCTTGTCGATTTCGTCGATCAGCAGCGCCACCGGCTGCTCCGCAGTGAAGGCCTGCCACAGCACGCCTTTCACGATGTAGTTCTGGATGTCCTTGACCCGGTCGTCACCGAGCTGGCTGTCGCGCAATCGGCTGACCGCGTCGTACTCGTACAGGCCCTGCTGCGCCTTGGTGGTGGACTTGATGTGCCATTGCAACAGCGGCATGTTCAGGGCCTGGGCCACTTCTTCGGCCAGCATGGTTTTGCCCGTACCGGGCTCGCCCTTCACGAGCAGGGGGCGCTTGAGCTGGATGGCCGCGTTGACGGCAAGCATCAGGTCCTGGGTGGCGACGTAGTTCTGGGAGCCGGTGAATTTCATGGGTGTGGTCCGTGCTGTCCGCCCGCTGCGTGGCGGGCGACTGGGTTCGAGGGTTTTCTAGGGATCGGGCTTATAGAACGAGTCTATATAATCGGCCGTTGATTTTTGTCAAACGTCCCTCTGATTGTGCTTGCAAAATGAACAAAACGCTGATCACATTGCTGAAAACCGCCGTCGCCAGTGCGACGTTCGCTGCCGTTGGCGCGCAAGCCCAGCTGGTCGGCGACATCAACGCGGGGCTTGCCCGGGCTGCGATGTGTATTGGCTGCCATGGCATTCCTGACTACCGCAACAGCTTCCCCCAGATCCATCGTGTGCCGATGATCTCTGGCCAGTCAGAGCAGTACATCCTGGCTGCCTTGCAGGCCTACCAGAAAGGCGAGCGTCGCCACCCCACCATGCGTGGCATTGCTGGGGGCTTGACCGAGCAGGACATGGCCAACCTGGCGGCTTTCTATGCGCAGCACAACGGCAATGTTCAAGCCCCTGAAACGCCGCCTCGCGCACCGAATGCCGTGGTGGCGGCCTTGCTGGACCGCGGTGCCTGTATCTCCTGCCATGGTGCCAACTTCAGCAGCCCGACCGATCCCAGCTGGCCCAAGATCGGTGGCCAGCACGCCGATTACCTCTTTGTGTCGCTCAAGTCCTACTGGGTGGAAGGCAATGACGTGATTGGTCGTTCCAACCCCATGATGCGAAGCATCGTCTCCCAGTTCACGCTGCAGGAGTTGCGCCTGATGGCGAACTACATCGCCACGGTGCCTGGCGAGCTGGCCACTGTTCCTCAAGGCGGTCTTCGCCGTTGAGGCACCGCCGACCGGCGTGATAGCATGGCACTATGAGTGCCCCTTTTCAAAAAAACAGGCGATCTCCCTGGTGGGCGATCGCCTGTTTTTTTGCCTGGGCCATGACCGCCGTTCCGGTGATGGCTACTGTGGATGAGGCCGATTTTTTCGGGGAAGTGCCGGTTGCTTTGACGGTTAGCCGCTTGGCTCAGCCGCTGGCCGACACGCCGGCAGCGGTCACCATTCTGGATCGAGAAACCATCGCCCGTTTGGGGTTGAGAGATCTGACCGATGCCCTTCGGCTCGTTCCAGGCTACATGGTTTCTGGTTATAACGGCGCCAATCCAGTCGGGGCCTATCATGCGCCCTTGGACGAATTTGGCACCCGAAATCTGGTGCTTGTGGATGGACGTTCCTTGTATACCTCCACCTACCTTGGCGGTACTGTTCGCGGTATGTCAACGGTTCGACTGGAAGACGTCGAGCGGATCGAAATCCTGCGGGGTTCTAATTCGGCCGCTTTCGGAGCCAATGCACTCTTTGGTGTGATCAATATCGTCACACGCCATGCAGCCGACACCCAAGGGGGGGAGATCAAACTGGACGTAGGCAGTGCGAACATTCGCGATGCATACGCCCGGATAGGCTGGCAAACCGAAGCTGGTCATCAACGGTTGTCTGTCAATCGACGATCCGACTCAGGATATCGATTCGTTGACGATGACCGCTCGATTGTTGGGTTGAATTGGCGTGGTGACTGGTCGGATGGTGGTCGAAATGAATGGACGACCAGCCTCGGTATCACGCAGTCAGACACCCATCATGGTCGACTCGGGAATGTCAGCAATCCTCTTCGCAATACCTACTATGAGAATATTTATGGAAATCTGATCTGGCGTCGTCAAATGACGGATTCAAATGATATTCAGCTTAATATTTCATTTGATCAGGACACTATTGAAGATAATTTTATTTTTCAAGGAAGCCCGCCTGAATTTGTCGGTTCCTTGGTCGATCAGGGGGCTCTTGAGAGACGATTGAATGTTGAGGTGCAGACACAGTCTATTGTCAATGCCTCATTTCGCTGGGTAGCGGGAGCGGGTTTTAAGCAAGAGTCTGCCAAATCTCTGGGTCTATTCAATCGTCGTGACTGGATCACCATCACTGACTACCGTGTTTTTGGAGCGGCTGAATGGATGCTATCACCCTCTATCACTCTTCATGGAGCTCTGTTTGCTGGTGACAACAGTGCTGCGGGTCGCTATGCGGATCCTCGAGTTTTTTTAAATTATCGGCTGGATGAGAGTCAGTCCTTCAGGTTAGGCTACACCCAGGCGCGTCGCTTGCCCACGCTTTTTGAACAGCGGGGTGAACGCGTGGTGACGGCCCCTGCCGGTGCGCCCAGCGTGACCCTTTTTCGAGCGAATGGCGATCTTGTTCCAGAGCAGCTGAAAACGTGGGAGATAGGCTATTTTCTTAGTCGCAGAGATTGGGGTCTGATGGCTGATGTTCGTATCTACCGCGAATCATTGACTGATTACATCGCTGATCTGGGAGGGGCACTAAGAAACTTCAATGAGGGTTTCCTTATTCAGGGTCTTGAATATCAAATTCAATGGGATCCGGATCCCCACTCCAAGCTGATTTTCAATCAGTCATTTATCGATTTTGAAACAAGAATCCCCCGTTCCTTTTACACGGCCTCTACATCACTGCTGGATCGGACCCCCGCCAAATGGATGAGTTCATTCGTGTATATGCGCCGTTTGAATGGCGGCTGGGATGCTTCTGTGCAATGGCATCACCGTTCGAGTATGAGTTGGCGTCGGACGGTAGATAATTTGATGCCTGCTACTTCCAGAGTTGATGTGCGAGTTGCCAAGGTGTGGTCAACAACTTATGGACGCGCTGAAGCTGCCTTGACGCTACAAAACATCACGGGTGATCAGCCGGAATTTTTGATCAGTCGACCCTCGGTTTTTCCGCGTCGAGCTTTCGCTACTTTTCATGTCGAATTCTGAGCGACTGATTTCCCGGCGTGAGTGGATCAAGGGTATCCCCTTGATTCTGGCCGGGATGAGTCATCAAGCGTATGCCGGTGTGCCCAGTCCGCGCTGGGTGGTCTGGTTTTCCGAGTCCACGGGTGTTCAGCAAACGGTCATCAACGAACTTCGGCAACGGCTGAGTGGGTCGGTGCATGTCGAATTTCGATCCCTGCAGCCAACGCAAATCACCTCTGTTGGCGATGGCCTGGCTGGCCAGGTGGTGCTGGGTACCCGCACCTTGCGCGAGTGGGTGGCTTTGAAGCCCTCGATGCCTGCACCGCTGTTGAATACGCCTGTGATGTCCGCTTTGGTCCCTCGCGCAGCCGAGACGCCATTGGCCGCAGAATTGCCCGTCGGCAGCAGCGCCATCTGGTTGGACCAGCCTCCGGAGCGCTTCACTGCGCTCATTGCAGCGGCTTTCCCCAGGCGCAATCGAGTGGGTGTGCTCCTGGGCCCTGCCCATGGTGCCTGGTTGCCTGGGCTGGAGGCTGCCGCCCGTGCCGATGCACTGAGTTTGGTGCTGTCTCCCGTGCTGTCCGACGCACGGTCGCTGTTTCCCGCGTTGACCGCCGTATTGAGTGAATCGGATCTGCTGCTCGCACAGCCCGATGGCCTGTTGTTCAACAACGACACGCTTCAGAATGTCCTGATTGCGACCTACCGCCAGCGAGTACCCATGGTCACTTTTTCCGAGCCCCATGTTCGCGCAGGAGCGACGCTGGGGGTGTTTACATCGCCAACCGACGTGGCAGCGCAGGTGGCCGAGGCCATTGCCGGCTGGTCCGCTGCCCGGCGCTGGCCCGGTCGGGCTTTTGCGGCCATCGGCCGGGTCGCCGTCAATACACAGGTCGCGCGATCGCTGGGCATCGATCTGCCGTCGGTGGAGGCGCTTGAAGCCGCTTTGCAAAGGAGGCAACCATGATTGGATCTGCCTTGCGTTCCAGTATCCGGTTGCGGCTCTGGGTGGCCGCCTCCCTGCCTGCCTTGATGGTGATTCTGGCCCTGCTGGTGGGCTTTGCTGACCGCCAGAGCAAGGAACTGACGCGCATGCTTACCGAGCGCGCGCGCGCCACGGCACAGCAGGTCGCCAGTTCTGCCGAATTTGCCCTGTTTGCCGGTGACACACAGAGCCTGCAGCGTCTGATCAACAACATCCAGAACGCCGATGCGGATATCAAGGGTATCGCCGTGGTGCCGCTGGATGGACGTTTCCGCGTCCAGACCGGGACGATGCCCGCAGAGATGCCCAGCGCGGGTGTCGATGTCCTGACTCGGATGGACCAGGACTTGATGGTGGTGGCGCCTGTGTTTGCGTCTGTGCTGGACCATGTGGACTGGTTTGCTGACAACGACTCCTACGTGGCGGCTTCAGCAGGCTCGCTGACGGGGCAGGTGGTGGTGGTGTTCGACCTGCAGACCTTGCGCCAGCGGCAGACAGACCTCGTGCAATGGGCTTTGGCCTTGACGGTGCTTTCTCTGTTCTTTGCCGCGGTGGTCTCCATCAGTATTGCTGCCAGCGTCACCGGGCCGGTGGCCGCCATCAGCCGGGTGGTGGGCCGGATCGGCAGCGGGACCTTGCACGCCCGCATCGACGAAACCAAAGCGGGGCCATTGCTGCAATTGGCCCGTGGGATCAATCAGATGGCGGATCGGATTGCGGCTTCACAGGAGAACCTGCAGTTGCAGGTGGCGCAGGCCACTGATGAGTTGCGCAAGCAGAAAGAGGCGGCTGAAATGGTGGCGCGTGTGGACGCGCTGACCGGTGTCGCCAGTCGTCGGGCTTTCACCGAGCGCGCAGAGCTCGAAATCCAGCGGGCTTTACGTTACCGTCAACCGCTGTGCGTGGTCATGGTGGATCTGGACCGTTTCAAGCGTGTGAACGACACCTATGGGCATGCCGTGGGGGATTCGGTGCTGGTGGCTTTTGCGCAAGCCATCATGAACGAAGTGCGCGAAGTGGACATGGTGGGGCGACTGGGCGGCGAAGAGTTCGCCATCTTGTTACCAGGCATTTCGGGTGAAGAGGGCTTTGGCGTCGCCGAGCGCATGCGCCTGGCTGTCGAACGCCGAGAGCTGATGGTGGGTGGTCAGCCTCTGCGATTCACGGCCAGTTTTGGGGTGGCCGAGTTCGATGGTATTGAACTCAACATGGCCGGCTTGCTGGCCCGTGCGGATTCCGCGCTGTACAACGCCAAACACACCGGCCGCAACAAAGTGGTTTTTGCCGACGAGGCCATCCCGGCTTTTCAGGACAGCCGGATGTGACTCGCGGGCTTCAAAGAGCCAGCGGCTGCAGTCGGGCCCGATGTCGTTCGATCTGCGCCAGCACCTGTGACGGTGCCGTGCCACCCAGCGTGTTGCGCGCGTTGAGTGAGCCCCGCAGACTCAGGCAGTCGAATACATCCTTTTCGATCAGCGGGTGAAAACCCTGCAGCACGACCAGCGGCAGCTCTGACAGGTCACAGGCATGGCTGGTGGCGGCCTTGACCGCATGAGCCACCGTTTCGTGGGCATCGCGGAAAGGGACGCCTTTCTTCACCAGATAGTCGGCCAGGTCGGTCGCCGTGGCGTAACCCTTGAGGGCGGCCAGCTCCATCGCCTCGCGGTTGACGGTGATGCCGCCTTCTTTCTCGCCCGTGGCTGGATTGAGCTGTCCGCCGATCATCTCCGTGAAGATGCGCAGCGTGTCCTTCAGGGTGTCCACCGTGTCGAACAGCGGCTCCTTGTCTTCCTGGTTGTCTTTGTTGTAGGCCAGCGGCTGGCCCTTCATCAGGGTGATCAGGCCCATCAGGTGTCCGACCACTCGGCCGGTCTTGCCCCGTGCCAGTTCCGGCACGTCCGGGTTCTTCTTCTGCGGCATGATGGAGCTGCCGGTGGTGAAGCGGTCGGCGATGCGGATGAAGCCGAAGTTCTGACTCATCCAGATGATCAGTTCTTCGCTCAGACGGCTGATGTGCACCATGGTCAGCGACGCAGCAGCCGTGAACTCAATGGCGAAGTCGCGATCGCTCACGGCATCCAGGCTGTTCTGGCACAGCTGCGGTTCGCCTGTTTCATCCACCATGCCCAGCGTGCGCGCCACGCGGGCCCGGTCCAGGGGGTAGGTGGTACCAGCCAGTGCGGCGCTGCCCAGCGGGAGGCGGTTGGTGCGGCGGCGAACGTCGGCCAGGCGCTCGGCATCGCGGGCGAACATTTCCACGTAGGCCAGCAGATGATGCCCAAAACTGACCGGTTGGGCCACCTGCAAATGGGTGAATCCTGGCAGGATCACGTCCACGTTGTCGGCCGCCACGTCCACCAGCGCTTTCTGAAGATCCGTCAGTAAACCGCTGATCAGGTCGATCTCGCCACGCAGCCACAGGCGCACGTCGGTGGCAACCTGATCGTTACGGCTACGGCCGGTGTGCAGACGTTTGCCCGCGTCACCCACGAGCTGTGTGAGACGTGCCTCGATGTTCAGGTGCACATCCTCCAGGTCCAGCTTCCAGTCGAATGAGCCGGCTTCGATTTCCTGGGTGATCTGGGTCATGCCTTTCTGGATGGCAGCCCAGTCATCGGTCGAGATGATGCCCTGCGCAGCCAGCATCTCGGCGTGAGCGAGACTGCCCGTGATATCCGCCTGCCACAGGCGCTTGTCGAAAAAAACGCTGGCTGTATAGCGTTTGACCAACTCGCTCATGGGTTCAGAGAACAGCGCGGACCAGGCCTGGGATTTGGTGTCGAGTTGGTGGTGGGACATGTGAGAAAGGCGTTTTCAGCGCATGAAGCCGCGACAGACGGGCAGAAATTTGAAAGAATCCGAATCGTGACCATTTTACGTTGCCACCAGGCACAGACGGGACCCTCATGACCATGCGCATTCTGTTGGTAGACGACGAACCGCTGGCTCGGGCGCGCCTTCGAGCCCTGCTGGATGACTGTCGGGACCCCGATGCGCGGGATGGAGACGTGTGGTCAGGTGGGTTTGAAGTGGGAGAGGCTGCCCAGGCGGTGCAGGCCATGGAGCAGTTGCAGCATCAGCCATGGGACCTCCTGCTGCTCGATATTCACATGCCGGGCCTGGACGGGCTGGGCCTGGCGCGACAGTTGAAATCAACCGCCAACCCCCCTGCGGTGGTGTTTGTCACCGCCCATGCCGAGCATGCGCTCGACGCCTTTGAGCTCGATGCCGTGGACTACCTGACCAAACCGGTCCGACAACTGCGGTTGCAGCAGGCGATCGACAAGGCCGCGCGCCGTCGCGAGGCGGTGGACACGGCCCGCCCAACAGCGGCCGCCCCCGGCTTCTTGCTGATCCATGAACGCGGTCGTACCGAGCGGGTGCCGTTGTCTGACATCGTCTACCTGAAGGCCGAACTGAAATACGTGACCGTGCGTACGGTCAGCCGTTCTTACATCTACGACGGGTCTCTGCACGAGCTGGAGCAGGCCCACCCTGGCCGGTGGTTGCGCATCCATCGCAACGCCCTGGTGGCGCGTCACCGTTTGCGAGCCCTGGAAAAAGGTCACGACCCGCTGGATCCAACCGAATCCTGGTTGCTGGCGGTCGATGGGGTTGACGACCGATTACCGGTGTCGCGCCGCCAGCTGGCTGCTGTTCGCGATGCCTTGATGGGTGCCTCATGCTAGGATGAAAGGCTTTGTTGACCGGACCTTCGCATGACTGACGCCCTCGCTCTTCACCTGACCATCGCCACCCGTGAAAGTCGTCTGGCCTTGTGGCAGGCGGAGCATGTGCGCGCGCTGCTGCAAGCCCAGGGCCACAGCGTCGACCTGCTGGGCATGACCACCCAGGGCGACCAGATTCTGGATCGGGCCCTGAGCAAGGTGGGTGGCAAAGGCCTGTTTGTCAAGGAACTGGAAGTGGCGCTGGAAGAAGGGCGTGCCGATCTGGCGGTGCACTCGCTCAAGGATGTCCCCATGGAGCTGCCGCCTGGCTTCGATCTGGCTTGCGTGATGACGCGCGAAGACCCGCGTGACGCCTGGGTCTCGCCTCACTACAACGGCATCGAGGATTTGCCCCGTGATGCCGTGGTCGGTACGTCGAGCCTGCGCCGGATGGTGCTGCTGCGGGAACGCCTGCAGGCGATTGGCCGCTCGGATGTCCGCATCGAACCGTTGCGCGGCAACCTCGATACCCGCCTGCGCAAACTGGACGAAGGTCAGTATCACGCGATTGTTCTCGCCGCTGCCGGACTCAAGCGCCTCCAGCTGACTGACCGTATTCGGGCCATCTTCGAACCCAGCGAGATGCTGCCTGCAGCCGGGCAAGGTGCCTTGGGCATCGAGGTACGCTCGCGTCGGGCCGATGTGGCCCAGGCCTTGCAACCGCTGATGGACATGCCGACCTGGTGGTCGGTCACGGCCGAGCGGGCTGTCTCCCGCTGCATGGGGGGGAGTTGCTCCATGCCCTTGGCCGCGTTTTCACAATGGAAGCGCCCGCCGGCAGACGGCCAGGCCGGCCTGCTGCAACTGGATGCTGCCTGGGGAGACCCCGAGTCTCGTGCCCCCGTAGCGCGCGCCCACGGGGAGGCCCACGTCCATTCTTTCGCTGAAGCCGATGCGCTGGGTGTCATGGTCGCGCAACGTTTGCGCGAAGCGGGCGCTCAACGCGCCTCTACACCCGCATGAAAACCGTGATTGTGACCCGGCCCGCGCCGGAGTCCGACGCCTGGGTGGATCGGTTGCAGGCGCAGGGCGTGAACGCCCTGGCTCTCCCCCTGCTGACCATGGGTTCTGCACCGGATGCCGCTTTGCTGGAGAGCTTTCAGGCCGCGGCAGCCGGCTACGATGCCTGTCTGTTTGTCAGCCCACAGGCGGTTCGCTTTTTTTCAGATCCACGCTGGACGCAGGCCACAGGCCGTTGCTGGGCCCCTGGGCCAGGGACCGCGCAGGCCCTCATGGCGCAGGGAGTCGAGGCCCGTCGGATCGATCAGCCGGACCCGCATGCGCCACAGTTTGATTCCGAAGCCTTGTGGGCCGTGGTGGCGTCACAGGTCCGGTCTGGTCATCGCTTGCTTGCGGTGCGTGGACTTTCACCGGATGGGCACACGGGGCGCGACTGGTTGCAGAAGCAGTGTGAGGCCCGAGGCGGGCAGGTGGATACCTGCGTGGCCTACCGCCGGCTGCCTTCTGTGTGGACCATCGACCAGATGCAACAGGCCAGGCAGGCGCTGGTGGACGGGTCGGTCTGGCTGCTGAGCAGTTCCGAAGCGCTGTCTCATCTGGTGGCCCGTTTCCCGGGCTACGATTGGTCGCAGGTTTGCGCCCTCGTCACCCATCCTCAGATTGCGTTGTCAGCCAGAAACATGGGTTTTGGGGAAATAATCACGACTCGTCCTGCGATCACCGATGTGCTCGCCGGTTTGCATGCCTTGACCTGATTTATGTCTGATACACCTCCCAGCGTTCCAGAGACCACGCCAGCCACTGCCACCCCCTCGGCTGCGCATCCGCGCTGGATGATTGCCCTGGCGGTCGGCGGCTTGCTGCTGGCTGTGTTGGCACTGGTCTGGGTGTTCATGCTCTCGCAGCGCATTGGGACCACCCAGCAGGAAATGGCTCGTCGCTCAGCCGATACGCTGGCCGAAGTGGTGGCCGCCCGCCACGCCGCCACCCAGGCGGAATCGGTGGCCAAGGATCTCGCGGCTCGCCTGGGCGTGGCCGAGATCCGGCTCTCCGAGGTCTCGCTACAGCGCTCTCAACTGGAGGAGCTGATGCTCAGCGTGTCGCGCTCGCGCGACGACAGTCTGGTGCAGGATATCGAGTCTGCACTGCGGCTGGCCATTCAGCAGAGCCAGCTGACGGGCAGCGCTCAGCCGCTGATCTCGGCCTTGCTTGGAGCTGATCAGCGCATCGAGCGGGCAGCCCAGCCCCGTCTGAATCCGGTGCAGCGC
Source organism: Burkholderiales bacterium (assembly GCA_030602985.1). GTDB lineage: Bacteria > Pseudomonadota > Gammaproteobacteria > Burkholderiales > Burkholderiaceae_C > UBA997. The sequence continues at coordinate 12,958 of JAUVYR010000020.1, read as the reverse complement.
GCCATTGGTCGCGACATTGAGCGTCTGCGCGCGGCCGAGCTGGTGGACGTCCCCGCGCTGGTCAACCGCATCGACGAACTGCTTCGGCAGGTGGACGAGTGGCCCTTGCGCAACGCCCCTCTCTCGGTTCTTCTGACCCAGATGCCCTTGGCGGAGGCCCTGGATGCTGCTGATCCCGCCGCAGAGCCAGAGCCCGACGAAACGCCTGTCACCGATGAGCGTGGGCTCGCCGAACGACAATGGGACCGGTTCAATGCCTGGCGGGCCAGTGTGACCGAACGCTGGTGGCATCAGTTCATCGCGGCGACGGCAGACCTCATACGCGTCAGCCGGATTGACCAGCCGGAAGCCGCCTTGCTGGCGCCTGAGCAATCCTACCTCCTGCGTGAAAACATCAAGATGAAGCTGCTGAGCGCTCGGCTGGCTTTGCTGGGTCGGCAGCTCGACACGGCGCGTGCCGATGTGCTGACGACACGCGATCTGGTGCAGCGGTTCTTTGACGATACGTCGCCGTCGGTTCGTCTGGCCCTGCAGGGTCTGTCGCAGCTGCATGCGGACATCCGTCAGGAATCGGTACCCCGCCCCGATGAAACCTTAGGCGCGTTGGCGGTTGCCGCCAGCGGTCGATGAAGCGGCCTCAACCATGAGAAGCATTTTCTGGTTTCTATGGCTGGCGGCTTTGGCTGTGGGCCTGGCTTTGCTGGTGGGCGACAACACCGCCACCGTGACCGTGTTCTGGCACCCCTGGCGGCTGGATATTTCCCTGACACTGGCGCTGTTCGTGCTGGTCGCGGGGTTTGTGCTGCTGTATCTGGCCTTGAGGGGACTCTCCATCCTGCGCAGCCTGCCTCAGCAAGCGCACCGCTGGCGAGCTGCCCAGCAGGAACGTGCGGTCTATGTCTCCTTGCTCGATGCCGTCGTTTTTCAGCTGGCTGGCCGGTTTGTTCGAGCGCAGTCTGCGGCCCAGCATGCCACCCATCTGCTGGAGCACATGGAGCCGGATGTCATGGGGCGACAGGCGCAATGGCGCGTCCTGGCGCAATTGTTGCTGGCTGAAAGCGCCCGATCCCTGGGTCATGCCGAACGGCAGGAGGCTGCCATTCAGGCTGCGGTCGGAGAAACGTCTGCCGATGCCAGCGCAGCCCTCGAGGGCACTCTGCTGCGTGCCCTGTCCTGGGCTATTGACGACCGCGATCCCGATACCGCCCACCACTGGCTGAAGCAGTTGCCCCAGGGGGCCAGCCGCCGGATTCGTGCGGTTCGCCTCCGTTTGCGACTGGCTCAACTGGAGCAGGATGCGCCCAGTGCAGTGGATACGATCCGCCTGCTGACCAAGTACAAGGCCGTCACGCCATCAACTGCCGAAACTCTGTTGCGTGGGCTGCTGAAACAAGCCTTGGCGCAGGCGACTGACGTGGCGCAACTGAGCCAGGCCTGGAAGTCCATGGATGCCCGGGAAAAAGTCGATCCTGGACTGGCCTTGCACGCCCTCGAGCGCTTGCAGGCCTTGCAAGCCCCTGCCCATGAGGCGATGACGCATGGGAGCGATGGCCACCGTTTGGTGGATGAACTCGCCCAAGTGATGTGGAAGTCCTTTGGGGAACTGACGCAAAGCCGTCGGGTGCGTGCTGTTCGCTGCCTGAGCTTCCATCTGTCCGAGCGGGCATCGGACTGGCTCCCACGCATCGAAGCGTTGCAGCAATCACGACCTGCTGATCCGGAGCTCCAATGCCTGGCCGGCCAGGCATTCATGGCCTGTCAGCTCTGGGGACGGGCCCACTGGATGTTGAGTCAGGCGGCTCGTTCACTCACAGACGCCGGACTCAAGCGGCAGGCCTGGCGCTCGCTGGGCTTGCTGGCTGAACAACGCGGTGAGACACAGGAAGCGGCCGACGCATGGCGTCAGGCTGCGCATTGCGACTGATCAATCCGGGTGTCGCATCTTATGGAGTCGGCGCCTTCTTTCCCAGCGCACGCGCCACATCCACAGCGCGTGGGCCAGGAAATAGGTGATCAACCCTGCGGCTGTGGCGACGATGGACAACCCCAGCACCAGCGGTTTGCCAACCCGGCCCAGGTTGTGCAACCCCGTTTGTATGCGCTGAATGAGCGTCAACTCGCGAACCAGCTCCTGCTGCTGGATTTTCCGTTCGATGATCTGTCCGACCTGCTCTTCGGTGGGCCGATCCCGCCGGAGAATCCAGTTGCCCAGGTGGTAAGCCCCGTAGTACACAGGCGCGAATGTCACCGGGTTGGTGACCAGCGTGCTGGCCACGGCTGTGGGCACATTGGCTCTTAACAGCACCGCGAAAGTCGCGGCAAACGGAATCTGGGCCACGGGGATCAGCAGACCGAAGAAAACACCCAGCGCCAGCCCCATGGCAATGCCTTTGCGGCTCATATGCCACAGCCGCGGGTGGTTCAGCCAGGGAAGCAGCCAGCGCAGCCAGCGGTTCTGGTTCAGATGTTCTCTGCTGGGCAGAAAACGCTTCAAACGTTCAAGCATGGTGGGCGCTGAGGGCGACACGTTGCCGGGAATCCGGTCTGTATGCCTCTATTGTCGCTGAAGCGCTGCCCCACGTCGCTAAGCTATAGGGATGCAACTCCAAGAAATTCTGTATTCACAAGGCTTCGGCACGCGCCGCGTCTGCATGGGTCTCATTCAGCAAGGCCACGTCAAGGTCGGCCCAATGGGTGTGGTGTGCACCGACCCCTATGCAGAATGGGAGGCGACAGCCCTTCGTTTCGAGGTCATGGGCGAGTCCTGGGAGTACCAGGCCCATGCCTACCTGATGCTGCACAAACCAGCGGGTTACGAATGTTCGCAAAAGCCCAGTTCCTGGCCGAGCATCTATACCTTGCTGCCAGCGCCCCTGCGACAGCGCCCACAGGGGGCGGCGAGCGGGGTGCAGGCGGTGGGCCGACTCGATCAGGACACCACCGGCCTGCTGCTTCTGTCAGACGATGGACGCTTCATTCATCGCTTGTCATCGCCTCGCCACCATGTGCCCAAAGTCTACCAAGTCACATGCCGGCATGAGGTGTCATCCGAACAGGTGCAGCGCCTGCTGGAGGGTGTGGTGCTGGACGACGACCCCAAGCCGGTCAGGGCGGCCGCTTGTGCGGCCGACGGCAGCCACGGGGTCCGGCTCACCTTGACGGAAGGGAAGTACCATCAGGTCAAGCGCATGTTGGCGGCCGTGGGCAATCGGGTCGAAGCGCTGCACCGTTCCCAGATCGGCACCATTCCATTGCCCGGCGACCTGAAACCCGGCGAGTGGCGCTGGCTCACGCCAGAGCAGGTCAGCGCATTGACCACCAAGGCCTGAGGCGCGGTATCCTAGTGTCCATGCAACTCTTTTTCAACGCGTTCTGGCGATCGGTGGCCTATTGCCTGCACCCTCGTGTGATCGGGTTGTCGGTACTGCCCCTGATTCTGATGGTGGCCGCCTCCTTCGCCCTGGGCTACCTGTTCTGGGATGCCGCCATCCGAATGGTGTTGGTCTGGCTGGAGGAATGGGAGCTGGTGGCCTTTGCGTTGCGCTGGCTGGAATCGTTGGGGGCGGGGGATCTGAAGGCCGTGCTGGCCCCGCTGTTCGTGCTGGTGATGGTGACGCCGCTGATCGTCGTCATGGCCTTGCTGCTGGTGGCCTTGCTCATGACGCCCGCGATGGTGGAACTGGTGGCACAGCGCCGTTTCCCCACGCTGGAGCGTCGGCGTGGTGGAGGCTTCTGGTCGAGCGTCGCCTGGTCGTTGTGGTCCACGGTACTCGCACTGATCCTGCTCATCCTTTCATTGCCGCTGTGGCTGATCCCGCCACTGATCATGGTCTTGCCCCCGCTGATCTGGGGGTGGCTGACTTACCGCGTGTTTGCATTTGACGCCCTGGCGGCGCACGCCAGCGCCGAAGAGCGCCACGAACTTATCCAGACGCACCGCTGGCGCCTGCTGGCCATGGGCATTCTCTCAGGCTATCTGGGGGCGGCGCCCAGTCTTCTTTGGGCGTCAGGGGCCATGTTCATTGCCATGGCCCCCCTGCTGGTGCCACTGGCAGTCTGGATTTATGCGCTCATATTCGCATTCGCTTCCCTGTGGTTCACCCATTACCTGCTGGAGGCGCTCGATCGGATGCGGCTTCAGAAGCAAGCCATTGAGGTCAGGGAAGCGTCGGTATCGACCGCTCCGGCCGATGTTCCGCAGCACCCACCGGCAGGCGATATCATCGATGTGCCCAGTCGCGAGTTGAAACCCCATGAATAACGAATTGACCGCTCCCCGTTTCGGTCTGCTGATCATTGGTGACGAGATCCTGTCCGGTAAACGCCAGGACAAGCACATGCCCAAAGTGATCGAACTCCTGACTGCGCGAGGGTACAGTCTGGCCTGGGCTCGCTACCTGGGCGATGACAGGGATGCCCTGGCCCAGGCCTTGCGCGATGCCTTCACCAGCGGGGATGTGGTGTTTTCCTGCGGCGGCATCGGGGCCACGCCTGATGACCACACCCGGCAAGCGGCCGCCCAGGCTCTGGGGGTCGATTTGGTCCTGCACCCCGAAGCCCGGCAATTGATTGAAGAGCGCATGCAAGACGTGGCTCGCGAGCAGGGGCTGGCTTACGAGCCAGATCGGCCAGACAACGTCCACCGTCTCAATATGGGGGTGTTTCCGTCGGGGGCTTCCATCATTCCCAATCCCTACAACAAGATCCCTGGCTTCACCTGTGCCTCAGGCTCATCTGTGGTGCATTTTGTCCCGGGCTTTCCCGTCATGGCCTGGCCGATGATCGAGTATCTGCTGGATACCTGTTATGCCCAGGCATCGGCTGCACCACCAAGGCGCGAGTGTTCAGTCATTGTCTTTGGTGCCATGGAGGCGACGCTCACCCCCTTGATGGAGGCCATTGAAGCCCGTCACCCGTCGGTCAAGGTGTTCAGTCTGCCGAGCGTGGACCACCCTCAATATGGGCGGCACATCGAGCTGGGGGTCAAAGGTCCGGCGTCTGCCGTCGAGCCGGCCTACCTGGATCTGAAAGGCCATTTGCAGTCACAGCAAGCCCGGTTAGGCCCCGAATTGGTGCGTTAATCGCCCTTTTTCATTTGCGCACCACAATAATGCATAAATGCACCAAAATCATGCATGCAGGTTTCGCCTCGCGGTTCGATCAGGGTGAACCCGGTTGGCACGTTTGCTGCTTATTGTTCAAAGTTTGATTCTTCCCTACCCTCGAAACAGGAGATTACAGATGGCAAAAACCGTCGCAGACGTGATGAGCATGGTGAAAGAAAACGACGTTAAGTTCGTCGATTTCCGCTTCACCGACACCCGTGGCAAAGAGCAGCACGTGACCGTGCCCATCTCTGCATTTGACGAAGACAAGTTCACGTCGGGGCATGCATTCGACGGTTCTTCAGTCGCCGGCTGGAAAGGCATCGAAGCCTCTGACATGCTGCTGATGCCCGATCCGGCCACAGCCAACATCGATCCTTTCTTCGAAGAAACCACGGTGTTCATCCAGTGTGACGTGGTCGAGCCCAGCGACGGCAAGGCCTACGACCGTGACCCCCGCTCGATTGCCAAGCGCGCCGAAGCCTACCTGAAGTCCTCTGGTCTGGGCGATACCGCTTACTTTGGTCCCGAGCCCGAATTCTTCATTTTCGACGGCGTTCGCTGGAGCACAGAGCCGGGCCGTGGTTTCTACGAAATCGAAGAGTACGAAGCCCCCTGGTCGTCCGGTACCAAGTTTGAAAACGGCAACCGTGGTCACCGTCCACGCACCAAGGGCGGTTACTTCCCGGTGCCGCCGGTGGACAGCACACATGATCTGCGTGCTGAAATGGTCATGATCCTCGAGAACATGGGTATTCCGGTCGAGGTGTTCCACCACGAAGTGGCCGGCGCTGGCCAGTGCGAAATCGGCACCAAGTTCTCGACCCTGGTCGAGCGTGCCGACTGGACCCAGAACCTGAAGTACGTGATCTGGAACGTGGCCAACAGCTACGGCAAGACCGCCACCTTTATGCCCAAGCCCTACCACGGTGACAACGGTTCCGGCATGCACGTGCACCAGTCCGTCTGGAAAGATGGCAAGAACCTGTTCGCCGGTGACGGCTACGCCGGTTTGAGTGATTTCGCCCTGTATTACATCGGTGGCATCATCAAGCACGCTCGTGCCCTGAACGCCATCACCAACCCGTCCACCAACAGCTACAAGCGTCTGGTGCCGCACTTCGAAGCCCCGGTGAAGCTGGCCTACTCGGCCAAGAACCGCTCGGCCTCGATCCGCATCCCCTACGTGGCCAACCCCAAGGGCCGCCGCGTGGAAGCCCGCTTCCCCGATCCGATGGCCAACCCCTACCTGTGCTTCTCGGCCCTGCTGATGGCCGGTCTGGACGGCGTGGAGAACAAGATCCATCCGGGCGAAGCCGCCACCAAGGACCTCTACCATCTGCCGCCGGAAGAGGACAAGCTGGTGCCGACCGTGTGCCACAGCCTGGACATGGCCCTGGACTACCTGGACAAGGACCGCGCCTTCCTGACCAAGGGCGGCGTGTTCACCGACTCCATGCTCGATGCCTACATCGAACTGAAGATGCAGGAAGTCAACCGTGCTCGCGTGGAAGTGACCCCCACCGAGTTCGACATGTACTACAGCCTCTGATCGGTTTCGCCGGGGTTGCAAAGGACGGGGCTTGCCCCGTCCTTTTTTTCATGGAGCGCAGGCACTTTTCAGCGATACTGAAACCTTGTTGCGTATTGGGTCAGTCAAGCGAAAACGGATGTCTCATTCCAAGTCTGAATCATTTTTTTGGTGTGCCAGCCTCGTCATGTGCGGGGTGATGTGGGTCATGCCTGCCTGGTCACAGAATGCGGTGTGGCGTTGTGGCAATGAATTCACCAATCAGCCCGGCCCCCAGCCGGAAGCCAGAGGGTGTCGTCTCGTGGATACCGGGGTGGTGATGACCCCCCCCGAGCCCCGCCCAGCCCCACGACCGGCAGCAGCGCCCTCCGGCGCGCGCTCTCCGAGTGAGCGGGTGGACCGCTCGGAGCAGCAGGCGCGCGACCGCGATGCCCGCTTCATCCTGGAGTCGGAGTTGCGACGGGCTCAGGAGCGCGTGGCCGACCTCAGTGCGGCGTACAACCAAGGCAATCCCACCCCGCTGCCCAGTGAACAAGGGCAGGAAGCGCTGTACCGCGAACGGACGGCCGAACTGCGCCGACGGCTCGAACGTGCCCAGAGCGATGTCGCCGCCATCGAGCGAGAGCTGGCGCGCCTGCCAGCCACACGATAAGAGGGACTGCATGATATTTCGCAAGCTCAAGTCGTCGGATGAGAACCGCTTTCAGGCTCTGGACATGCTGGCCACTCTGGTCGCTGTGGTGGATGTCCATGGCAACATCATGTTCGCCAACAATGCGCTCGAAGACGCTGTCGGCTTGTCCAGGCGCAGCCTGGCGGGGGTGCCGATGACAGATTGGTTCACCATGCCTGAATTGCTGCAGAACGCATTGCAGGGTGCGCGGGGCAATGAGTATGCCGTGATTCGCTACGACGCGTTTCTCAAGCGGCTGAATAACGAACCGTTGCCCGTGCATGTGGTGCTGGCCAAGAGCGATCTGAACACTGAAATGGTGGTGGAGCTTCTGCCATTGGAGCAGCAGACCCGGCAAGAGCGGGAAGAGCGGATGATTGATCAGGCATTGGCCAACAAGGAGCTGATCCGCAACCTGGCGCATGAGATCAAGAACCCGCTGGGGGGGATTCGCGGCGCGGCACAGCTGTTGCAAATGGAGCTGGAATCCAAAGAGCTCATTGAATGCACACAGGTGATCGTGCATGAGGCCGATCGACTGCAGTCGCTGGTGGATCGCTTGCTGGCGCCGCACCGACGAGCACAGGTGGTGAGCGATGTCAATATCCACGAAGTGTGCGAACGGGTGCGAGCGCTGATTCTGGCGGAGTTCCCCAAGGGCCTGCGTGTGGTGCGTGACTACGACATTTCGATTCCCGAGTTCCGGGGGGACCGGGAGCAGCTCATCCAGGCCGTGCTCAATATTGCCCACAACGCCGCCCAGGCCCTGAAAGAACGGATCGCTGCCGGGGATGCCGAGATCGTTTTTCGTTCCCGGGTGCTGCGTCAGGTGACATTTGGACGACAGCGCTACCGCCTGGCACTGGAATTGCATGTGATCGATAACGGGCCCGGCGTGCCCGACGAGATCAAGGACCGCATCTTCTACCCGCTGGTATCGGGGCGAGACGGAGGTTCGGGTCTGGGGTTGACTCTGGCGCAGACGTTTGTCCAGCAACACCATGGCCTCATCGAGTGTGCCAGCGAGCCGGGCTGTACCGATTTCAAGCTGCTTATTCCCCTGCCTTGAACCGGTGTGCATCGTCAGGGGGCAGCATAACGATTGAGGAAACGCGCGCATGAAACCCATCTGGATCGTGGACGATGACCAATCCATCCGGTTCGTTCTAGAGAAAGCCTTGTTGCGCGAGAGCCTGCCGACCCGCAGTTTCACCAACCCGCGCGAAGTGCTGGATGCGCTGTCCGATACTGGCGACGAAGGGCCGCAAGTGTTGGTCAGCGACATCCGTATGCCAGGCGGTTCAGGCCTGGAGTTGCTCGAAAAGGTCAAACTGCAGCAGCCGGGCCTGCCCGTCATCATCATGACGGCGTTTTCCGATCTGGACAGTGCCGTGTCGGCGTTTCAGGGAGGAGCGTTCGAATACCTGCCCAAACCGTTTGATCTGCCCAAGGCGGTTGAGCTCATTCGCCGGGCGGTCGAAGAAAGTCAGCGCGAGGAAGTCGCCGAAGAACGCCTGAGTGCCGCGCCGGAAATGCTCGGCCAGGCGCCGGCCATGCAAGATGTGTTCCGGGCCATTGGGCGGCTCAGTCAGAGCAATGTGACCGTGCTGATCACCGGCGAGTCTGGCTCCGGCAAGGAACTGGTGGCGCGTGCCCTGCACAAGCATTCGCCACGGGCCAAAGGGCCGTTTGTGGCGATCAACACCGCCGCCATCCCGAAGGATTTGCTGGAGAGCGAGCTGTTCGGCCACGAGCGCGGTGCCTTCACCGGTGCCCAGACCATGCGCCGGGGTCGCTTTGAGCAAGCCGAAGGTGGTACGCTGTTTCTCGACGAGATCGGTGACATGCCATTTGACCTGCAGACCCGACTGCTGCGGGTGCTGAGCGATGGCCATTTCTACCGCGTCGGCGGACACAGTGCCGTGAAAGCCAATGTGCGTGTGGTGGCGGCCACGCACCAGAATCTGGAGCAGCAAGTCAAGGAAGGCGGCTTCCGTGAAGACCTGTTTCACCGGCTCAATGTGATCCGTCTGCGACTGCCCGCTTTGCGCGAGCGGCGTGAGGACGTGCCATTGCTGACCCGGTTTTTCCTGCAGCAGAGCGCCAAGCAGCTCGATGTGGAACCCAAGCGGATTGCCGAGCCGGCCCTGAAGGTGTTGTCGAACTTCGACTTTCCAGGCAACGTGCGCCAGCTGGAAAACATCTGCCACTGGCTCACGGTGATGGCGCCGGCGCAGTCCATCGATATCAAGGATTTGCCCCCTGAGGTGCTGCAAGGCAAACCACCCGTGTCGTCGGAGACGATGGCCGTCTCTGAGCCGGTGGCTGCCCCCAAGGGGGCATCAGCTGCTGCGCCTGCCATGTCCCCATTGCCTGTGGTGCCCGCACTGGCTGGCATGGCCTGGGAGCAGGGGTTGCAGGCCGAGGCCCAGGTCATGCTGGACGAAGGCCGCCCAGATGTGTGGGATGCCCTGACACGCCGTTTCGAGACCAGCCTGATCCAGACCGCGCTCGCGGTCACACGGGGTCGGCGGATCGAGGCGGCCCATAAACTGGGTATCGGTCGCAACACCATCACCCGCAAAATCCAGGAGCTCAACCTGGAGTGAGTGGTTTCAGCCCAAGGTCAGTACCACGGGTGCGTGGTCGCTGGGCTGGGGGTTCTTGCGTGGCGCACGGTCCACCACACATGCGCTGGCCAGGGGCTTCAGGGGTTCACTGATCAGGATGTGGTCAATCCGCATCCCCCGGTTTTTCTGGAAACCGAGCATCCGGTAGTCCCACCAGCTGAATGTTTTGGGGGGTTGCGGGAACAGGCGATGGGCGTCGTGCAGGCCCAGAGCGATCAGCGCTTGCAGGTGTGCTCTTTCTTCCCGGGTGCAATGGATGGTGTCGCGCAGGCCGTCCGGGTCCCAGACGTCGGCATCGTCAAAAGTGATGTTGTAGTCCCCCATCAGGACCAGCCGGGGGTGGTGCTCAAGCTCGCTGGCCACCCATGCGTGCAGCGCGGTGAGCCAGCGCATCTTGTAGGCGAACTTGTCGCTGCCAGGGGCCTGTCCATTGGGGAAATAGGCACCGATCACCCGCAGACGATCCTCGCCATCGCCATAGGTGGCGGCAATCACCCGCGACTGTTCATCCTCGAACCCTGGAATGTTACGCACCACCTCGGTGGGGGTCAGGCGCGAAACCAGCGCCACCCCGTTGTAGGTTTTCTGCCCGAAGGCGACGGTCTGGTAACCGGCCTCGGCAAACGCGCTGTGTGGGAATTTCTCATCCGTCAGCTTGAGTTCCTGCAGGGCGAGGACGTCGATGGGCTCGGTTTGCGCCTGGGTGTCGAGCCAGGCGAGCACTTGCGGCAACCGCACGCCAAGTGAATTGATGTTCCATGTGGCCAGTTTCATGCGCACAATGTAAGCGATTCACGACCTGCTCAATTGACGACTCATGACACCACCTGCCGCTGCCTTACCGGACTTTCGCAATCTCGGGGTGTTGCTGCGCATGCTGGTGCTGGCCGAAGGCTTGCGTGTGGTGGTCTGGTGGGTCAACGATCCGGGCGGGGGGGCCTGGTGGGCACGCTATCTGGAGCAGGCGCTGCTGTTCGAGCCGGTGTTGCTGACGCTGGTTCTGGTGCTGTTTGTGGTCAATCCCTGGTTGCAGCGCACGCCCTATCGGCAGGGGGTGGTGCTGGTCATGGCCCTGGCAGCGCTGGTGGCTGCCCTGTGGCATTCGGGGCTGTCGGTCGGGCTGGGGCTGCCCTTGCCGTCGACGGCCTGGCACAGCGCCTCGGTGGCGGTTCTCGTCGCCGCTGCGGTGCTGTTTTATTTCAACTGGCGTCATCATCGCCTGTCACCGGCCCTGGCTGAGGCACGTGTGTCAGCCTTGCAAGCCCGCATCCGGCCCCACTTCCTCTTCAATAGTCTCAACAGCGTGCTGGCCTTGCTGCGTGACCAGCCTGCACGGGCCGAAGCCGCGCTTCACGATTTGGCCGATCTTTACCGAGCGCTGCTGTCGGACGCGCGAGCCCTGGTGCCCCTGTCCCAGGAGCTGGCGCTGGCGCATGCCTACCTGGACATTGAAGCCATGCGGCTGGAGGACCGTTTGCGTGTGGAATGGCTGACCAGTCATGCACCGCCCGATGCCCTGGTCCCACCGCTGCTGCTCCAGCCACTGCTGGAAAATGCCGTGCGCTATGGGGTCGAGCCTTCCCCTGGTGGGGCGTTGGTCGTGCTGGAAATCTATGCAGAGGCCGAGCAGCTGATCGTGTTTGTGCGCAACAGCTTGCCACCGACCGAACAGGGCGCGCCCCAAGGGGGCAATCACATGGCCCTGAACAACATTCGCGAGCGCCTAGAGCTGCACTTCGATGCCGAAGCCCAGCTCAGGCAATACACCACCGACGATGAGTATGTGGTGATGGTGCGTTTGCCGATCAGGCCAGCGCGCCCTCGGTGATCACCACTTCACCGCGCAGGGAGTGCGGCAATGCCTGGGTGATGGTGACGTCCAGCATCTGGCCCACCAGTCGGCTGGCGTTGGGCCCCGCATCGAAGTTGACGATGCGGTTGCATTCGGTGCGGCCCATGAGTTCCTGTGCGTTCTTTTTGGAGGGCCCGGTCACCAGAATGCGCTGAACCGTGCCCACGCGGCTGGCGCTGATGCGCTGCACGTTTTCCTCGATGGTGGCTTGCAGGTGCTGCAGACGCTTGAGTTTGACCTCATGCGGGGTGTCGTCAGCCAGATTGGCCGCCGGGGTGCCGGGGCGCGGGCTGAAGATGAAGCTGAACGAGCTGTCGTAGCCCACGTCGGTGATGAGCTTCATCATCTTCTGGAAGTCTTCTTCGGTTTCGCCGGGGAAGCCGACAATGAAGTCGCTGCTCAGCGACAGGTCGGGCCGGATGGCGCGCAGCTTGCGGATGGTGCTCTTGTATTCCATGGCGGTGTAGCCGCGCTTCATGGCCATGAGGATCTTGTCACTGCCGTGCTGAACGGGCAGGTGCAGGTGGCTGACCAGCTTCGGGATCCTGGCGTAGGCCTCGATCAGCCGTGGTGTGAATTCGTTGGGGTGGCTGGTGGTGTAGCGGATGCGCTCGATACCGGGGATGTCGGCCACATACTCCAGCAGCAGGGCAAAGTCGGCGATCTCGCCGCTGTCGCCCATGGGGCCCCGGTAAGCATTCACGTTCTGGCCCAGCAGCGTGACTTCCTTCACGCCCTGGTCGGCCAGACCAGCGACTTCCACCAGCACGTCCTCGAACGGCCGGCTGAACTCCTCGCCGCGGGTGTAGGGCACCACACAGTAGCTGCAGTACTTGCTGCAACCTTCCATGATGCTCACGAAGGCGCTGGCGCCGTCCACCTTGGCGGGGGGCAGGTGGTCGAACTTTTCGATTTCTGGGAAGCGGATGTCTACTTGCGGGCGGGCCTGGCGCTCGCGATCTTCCAGCAACTGCGGAAGACGGTGCAGGGTTTGCGGGCCGAACACCACGTCCACGAAGGGCGCGCGCTTGATGATCTCTTCACCTTCCTGGCTGGCCACGCAGCCACCCACGCCAATGAGGACGCCCTTTTTCTTCAGGTGCTTGACCCGGCCCAGGTCACTGAACACCTTTTCCTGGGCCTTTTCGCGCACCGAGCAGGTGTTGA
>JAUVYR010000024.1 GCA_030602985.1 Burkholderiales bacterium | reverse complement strand
TACACCCGCATGTGGAGTATTCACCCCGATCAGATTCAACCCATCATCCAGGCGTTTGCCCCGTCGCAGGACGAGGTCGAGCAGGCCGCTGAGATCATTCAAGCGGCGCAGGCCGCCGAATGGGGGCCGATATCGCATCAGGGTTATTTGCACGATCGGGCCAGTTACCGTTATTTTTGGCAAGTGCTGGAACGTGCGCATCAAACCGGTGTCCACCTTCCGTCTGACACGCAACGATTTTTTGAACGGGCCACACCTACAGGAGATGACCATGTCTGAGACAACTCTGCGCCAATCGTTTCGCGCATCTACCTGGCTGCTGATGGCCCTCGCGGCCGTCCCTGTGGCGGGTTGGGCACAAAACCAGCCTGCGCGGCCTACGCCACCGTCGATGCCCGTGGCCGATGCGCCACTGACCGAGGCCGAGCTTCAATTGGCTGAGGGGGTATATGTCGGGACCAAACGCTGCGAACTGGGTCGCTCGGTCCAGATTCAGCCGGCCGCAGACGCCCCCGGACATTTCCATGTCATGCTGGGTCCGCAAAGCTATCGCATGCGGCCGGTGCAGACGTCGACTGGAGCGATTCGACTGGAAGACCGGGCGCAGGGCGCGGTGTGGTTGCAGCTGGCCAATAAGTCCATGTTGATGAGCCAGCGGTCGGGTCGCCGCCTTGCGGACGATTGCGCCAATGACGCCCAGCGAGCAGCGGCTGAAACCCATCGCCTCAATCCTGGTCCTGGCTTGTTTGACGTTGCCAGAACCACAACCCAACCGTAATTTGTTGTTTTTAATGGAGTCAGATATGTTGCAAGCCTACCGTGAACATGCAGCTGAGCGCGCTGCGCTGGGCATTCCTCCTTTGCCACTCGATGCCAAACAGGTGGCCGAGCTGATCGAGCTGATCAAGAACCCGCCTGCCGGCGAAGAGGCCTTCCTGATCGATCTGCTGACTCACCGGGTGCCTCCGGGTGTGGACGACGCCGCCAAGGTCAAGGCCAGCTTCCTGGCCGCCGTTGCCCATGGCGATATCAAGGTGGGTCTGCTCTCCAAAGCCAAGGCCACCGAGTTGCTGGGCACCATGGTGGGGGGCTACAACGTGCACCCACTGATCGAGCTGCTGGACGATGCTGAAGTGGCTGGCGTGGCCGCCGAAGGTCTGAAGAAGACCTTGCTGATGTTCGACTTCTTCAACGATGTGGCTGACAAAGCCCAGGCGGGCAACGCCAAGGCCAAAGAAGTGATGCAGAGCTGGGCCGACGCCGAGTGGTTCACCAGCCGCCCAGAGGTCGAGAAGAAGATCACCGTGACCGTGTTCAAGGTGCCTGGCGAGACCAACACCGACGATCTCTCGCCCGCGCCCGACGCCTGGAGCCGCCCGGACATTCCGTTGCACTATCTGGCGATGCTGAAGAACACCCGCCCTGATGCGGCCTTCAAGCCCGAGGAAGACGGCAAGCGCGGCCCGATGCAGTTCATCGAAGACCTCAAGAAAAAGGGCAACCTCGTGGCCTACGTGGGTGATGTGGTGGGTACCGGTTCTTCGCGCAAGTCGGCCACCAACAGTGTGATCTGGGCCACCGGTCAGGACATTCCCTTCGTGCCGAACAAGCGCTTCGGCGGCGTCACGCTGGGCGGCAAAATCGCCCCCATTTTCTTCAACACTCAAGAAGACTCTGGCTCCCTGCCCATCGAGGTGGACGTCAGCAAGCTGGAGATGGGTGATGTGATCGACATCTTTCCCTACGACGGCAAGATCGAGAAAAACGGTGAGGTGGTGGCCACCTTTGCTCTCAAGAGTGAAGTGCTGCTGGACGAAGTGCGCGCTGGTGGCCGCATCAACCTGATCATTGGCCGTTCGCTGACCGCCAAGGCCCGCGAATTCCTGGGTCTGCCTGCTTCGACCCTGTTCCGCCAGCCCAAGGCGCCGGTCGAGTCCAAGGCGGGCTTCACCCTGGCTCAAAAGATGGTGGGTCGTGCGGTGGGTCTGCCAGAAGGCCAGGGCGTACGCCCCGGTACGTACTGCGAGCCCAAGATGACCACGGTCGGTTCCCAGGACACCACCGGACCGATGACCCGCGACGAGCTGAAAGACCTGGCCTGTCTGGGCTTCAGCGCTGACCTGGTGATGCAGTCCTTCTGCCACACGGCGGCCTACCCCAAGCCGGTGGACGTCAAGACCCACCGCGAATTGCCCGCCTTCATCAGCAACCGTGGTGGCGTGGCCCTGCGACCGGGCGATGGCGTGATCCACAGCTGGCTGAACCGCCTGCTGCTGCCCGACACCGTGGGCACCGGCGGCGACTCCCACACCCGCTTCCCGATCGGCATTTCCTTCCCGGCGGGTTCCGGTCTGGTGGCTTTCGGCGCCGCCACCGGCGTGATGCCGCTGGACATGCCCGAATCCGTTCTGGTGCGTTTCAAGGGCGAGATGCAGCCGGGCGTGACCCTGCGCGATCTGGTGCACGCCATTCCCCTGTACGCCATCAAAGCCGGTCTGCTGACCGTGGCCAAAGCGGGCAAGAAGAACATTTTCTCTGGCCGCATCCTAGAAATCGAGGGCCTGCCGGATCTCAAAGTGGAGCAGGCATTCGAGCTGTCCGACGCTTCCGCCGAGCGCTCGGCCGCCGGCTGCACGATCAAGCTCAACCCCGAGCCGATCAAGGAATACCTCACCAGCAACATCGTGTTGATGAAGAACATGATCGCCAATGGCTACCAGGATGCCAAGACCTTGGCCCGCCGCATCGCCAAGGTGGAGCAGTGGCTGGCCAACCCCAGCCTGCTGGAAGCCGACAAGGACGCCGAGTACGCGGCTGTGATCGAGATCGACATGAACGAGATCAAGGAGCCTATCCTCTGCTGCCCGAACGACCCGGACGACGCCAAATTCCTGTCCGAAGTGGCCGGCACCAAGATTGACGAGTCCTTCATCGGCTCTTGCATGACCAACATCGGTCACTTCCGAGCCGCAGCCAAGCTGCTGGGCGGTCAGCGCGACATTCCGGTGAAGATGTGGGTGGCGCCGCCGACCAAGATGGACGAGAGCGAGTTGATCAAGGAAGGCCACTACGCTGCCTTTGGCACCGCTGGGGCGCGTACCGAAATGCCCGGCTGCAGCCTGTGCATGGGCAACCAGGCGCAGGTCCGCGAAGGCGCGACCGTGGTGTCCACCTCGACCCGCAATTTCCCGAACCGCCTGGGCAAGAATTCCAATGTGTTCCTGGCGTCGGCCGAACTGGCGGCGATTGCCTCCAAGCTGGGTAAGCTGCCCACCGTGGCTGAATACCATGAGGCCATGGGCATCGTCAACAAAGACGGCGCGGCGATTTACAAGTACATGAACTTCGACCAGATCGAGGAGTACGCGGACACGGCCAAAGGCGTGACGGTCTGACGGTTCGATCGTCGGTGACAGACGGCCCCAAGTGGGCCGTCTTTTTTTGTCACATGCCGTTACACGCTGCTGGAACTTGCCCAAGACAAATCCGCTCCATTGGTCAGTTGCCCCAAGCAACTTCTGTTCTGGCTGGCCAGCCTTGCTTCATGGTTTTTTAGTCAAGGAGAAATGTGATGAAAAAAACGCTGATTGCCGCTGCATGCGCAGCTGGCCTGGGCCTGGCCGCACTGCAGGCCAAGGCATCGACCATCGTGGAAACGGCGGTGCAGGCCGGTCAGTTCTCGACGCTGGTTCAAGCCATTGAAGCGGCGGGTCTCGTCGACACCCTGAAAGGCGAGGGCCCCTTCACGGTTTTTGCCCCTACCGATGAGGCGTTCGCCCAGTTGCCTGCCGAACAGCTGAATGCATTGCTGGCCGACCCCGAAGCCTTGACCCGTGTGCTGACTCACCATGTGGTGGCCGGTCGTGTCATGTCAACTGACGTGCAGCCCGGTGAAGTCACCACCAAATCGGGCCAGACGGTGACTCTGAGCACCGAAGGGGGTGTCCAGGTGAATACCTCGCGTGTCGTGACGGCTGACATCAGCGCCAGCAACGGCGTGATCCACGTGATCGATAGCGTGCTGCTGCCCAACTGATACCGGTTGGACGCCGCTCAACAGGGGTGCATGCATGCACCCCTTTTCGTTGTTGAAGCACTCCAAACCCAAAACGGCGAAAATACGGCCCTATGAAAGCTCCTGAACTGCTCCTGCCAGCCGGCTCGCTCGACAAGATGCGCGCCGCCTACGACTTTGGCGCCGACGCCGTGTACGCGGGTCAGCCTCGCTACAGCCTGCGCGCCCGCAACAACGAATTCCGCATCGAACAGCTGGCCCAAGGCATTCAGGAAGCGCACGCCCGAGGCAAGAAGCTGTTCGTCACCAGCAACCTGATCGCGCACAACGACAAGGTGCGGACTTATCTGCGCGACATCAAGCCCATCATCGAACTTAAACCCGATGCGCTGATCATGGCCGATGCGGGCCTGATCATGCAGGTGCGTGAGAAGTGGCCTGAGGTGCCGATTCATCTGTCCGTACAGGCCAATACCACCAACTGGGCGGCGGTGAAATTCTGGCAGAAGGTGGGCGTGACGCGCATCATCCTGAGCCGTGAGCTGAGCCTGGATGAAGTGGAGGCCATCCGCAACGAATGCCCGGACATGGAGCTGGAGGTGTTTGTACACGGGGCGCTGTGCATTGCGTACTCGGGGCGGTGCCTGTTGAGCGGCTACTTCAACCGGCGCGACCCCAACCAGGGCACCTGCACCAATGCCTGCCGCTGGGAATACGGCACGCAGGCCGCTCAGCTCGACCCGGTGACGGGCGAAGCGATTCCGGCGGCGCGCATGGATGGCGACTTCAATTTCGGCGAAGCCAAAGCCGAGGCCGAAACCGCGTTTTCCACATGCGGTAGCGGTCAGCGTCACCCGGCAGCCGACAAGATCTACCTGATCGAGGAAAAAGGCCGTCCTGGCGAGCTGATGCCCATCATGGAAGACGAGCACGGCACCTACATCATGAACAGCAAGGACCTGCGTGCGGTGGAGCACGTGGAGCGCTTGGCCAAGATCGGTGTGGATTCCCTGAAGATTGAAGGCCGTACCAAGAGCCTGTATTACGTGGCCCGCACCGCTCAGGTGTACCGCCGAGCCATCGACGATGCCATGGCCGGTCGGCCCTTCAACCCCGAATTGCTGATGGAACTCGAAGGCCTGGCGAACCGGGGCTACACCGGGGGTCTGCTCGAACGCCGTCCGGCACAGGACTACCAGAACTACATCAGCGGCCATTCCGAGTTGCATCGCAGCCACTTCGTGGGCGAGGTGCGCGGGGTGCGTGCCGATGGCTGGGCGGAAGTGGAAACCAAGAACAAGTTCGCCGTGGGCGACCGTATCGAGGTGATTCACCCCGGTGGCAACCGTGTGGTCACACTCGATGCCATGCAGAATCTGGACGGGGAGCCGGTGCAGGTGGCGCAGGGCAGCCCGGTGCGTGTGTTCGTGCCACTGGGTGGGCCGGTCGAAGGCGCGCTGCTGGCACGTCTGCTGGAGCCGGTGGCGGCTTGAACAAAAAACGGGCTGCCGCACAGCCCGTTTTTGATGGCGTCACGCGCGCGGTCAGAGCGTCGCGAACACCTCGCGTGCCGCTGCCACGGTCGCTTCGACATCGGCCTCAGAGTGCGCTGCGCTCACAAAGCCCGCCTCATACAGCGCTGGCGCAAAGTACACACCACGGTCCAGCATGCCGTGAAAGAATCGGTTGAAGCGCGGACCGTCGGTGGTCATGACGGTGGCGTAGTTCTGCGGCAGCGTGTCCATCAGGAAAAAGCCGAACATCCCGCCCTGGCTATCGGTGGCAAACGGCACACCAGCAGCGTCGGCGGCGTTTTGCAGACCGGCCGTGAGCTGCTGGGTGCGAGCTGACAGGGCCTCAAAAAAGCCGGGTTTCTGGATTTCCTTCAGCGTGGTCAAGCCGCAGGCGGTGGCCACTGGGTTACCGCTCAGGGTGCCGGCCTGGTAAACCGCACCCAGCGGCGCCAACTGCTCCATGACCGCGCGCTTGGCGCCAAAGGCCGCCAGGGGCATGCCGCCGCCAATGACCTTGCCCATCACCGTCATGTCGGGCTCGAAGCCGGGAATCAGCTGGGCATACACGCTTTGCGCACAACCCAGCGCCACGCGGAAGCCCGTCATCACCTCGTCAAAGGCCAGCAAGGCGCCGTACTGGGTACACAGTTCGCGGCATCGCTTCATGAAGGGCACACTGGCGCGCACGAAGTTCATGTTGCCGGCAATCGGTTCGATCATCAGACAGGCGATGTCGTCACCCTGCTCGGCAAAAGCGGCCTCGAGTTGTTCCACGTTGTTGTATTCCAGCACCAGGGTGTGCTGCACCACCTCGGGCGGCACACCGGCACTGGTGGGGTTGCCGAAGGTCGCGAGGCCCGAGCCCGCCTTGACGAGCAGGGCATCGGCGTGGCCGTGATAGCAGCCTTCGAACTTGATGATCTTCTTGCGGCCGGTGGCGCCACGCGCCAGGCGGATGGCGCTCATGCCGGCCTCGGTGCCCGAGCTGACCAGACGCACCATGTCGATGCTGGGGACAAGCTTGACGATTTCCTCAGCCAGCTCCACTTCGCGTTCCGTGGGGGCGCCAAAGCTGAAGCCGTCCAGTGCCGCTTTCTGCACGGCTTCCAGCACGGCCGGGTGACCATGGCCCAGAATCATCGGGCCCCAGGAACCGATGTAGTCGATATAGCGCTGGTCATTGGCATCCCAGAAGTAGGCACCTTGGGCTCGTTGCACGAAACGGGGGGTGCCGCCGACGGCTTTGAAGGCGCGGACCGGTGAGTTGACGCCGCCGGGAATGCGTTGCTTCGCCCGTTCAAACAGGGCGTGGTTGCGATCAGTCATGAGCAATCAGTGAGGGTTGGAATCGGTAGGGAAATCGTCGAGCCGGTGCGCCGGTGGGTCGGCCGAGATGGCCTCGTCGTCGTCGCTGTCGTGCTCGTCATGGGCCCAGAATAACCGGTCGGGCACCGCGTGTCCCATGCCGGGATGAAAACCCGCATCCAGGCATTGGTCGAGGTAGGTCAGGGCTTCGACGCAGGCGGCTTGCAGGTCGCTTTCGTTGGCTAGCAGGGCGGCCAGCGCGGCGGACAAGGTGTCGCCGGCGCCGGTGAACGTGGCTTCGAAACGCTCGTAGCGAGCGGTCGCAAGCACCGATTCGGGGGAGGCGAGATGGCTTTCCAGGTATTGATCCGGGGCGTTGAAGCCCGTGACCAGGGTGTAGGGCACACCATGTTCAGCAGCGGCTTTGGCCACATCACGGGGGCCGGGTGGGCGGTCTTCCGACCAGTCAGGCAGGAGCCAGCGGCACAAGGTGTTGTGGTTGCCGACCAGCACACTGGTCTGCGGCAGCACGAGTTCGGCAAAGGCATCGAGGTAGTGTTCCCGCTCGACCTCATCCCACCAGGCCAGTTCGGGCATGTAGCTGACCACAGGAATCTCGCTGTAGTCGGTGAGGATTTCCGCGATCGTGCTGACGGCCTCGGCACTGGCGGCAAACCCCACCTTGAAGGTCTGCACCGACATGTCTTCCAGCGCGCAGCGGGCCTGGTCTTCGATCGCGTCTTCGTCGAAGGGCAGGTGATGGTGCACTTGCCGGGTGTCGCGCACGTAGGCGCCGGTGACCACGGGCAGCACATGGCACGAGGCGCTGGACATGGCGGTGAGATCGGCCGACAGACCGCCCCCCCCGCTGGGGTCATTCACATTGAAGGTGATCACGCAGGGCAGGGACACTTCCTGGGGGGGCACTGGTGCGTTCGAAGAGGGGTCGCCAGGGGAAATGGTCATTCGAAGAGGGGGCCCAGTTGCCTATATACAATGAGCTCATTCTAAGACAAGCGTTTTCTGACCATGAGTGCAAATAAAACTTGGATGTGCCTGATCTGTGGATGGATCTACGACGAGGCAACTGGCTCACCTGATGAGGGCATTCCCCCTGGAACCCGCTGGGAAGATGTGCCCATGAACTGGACCTGTCCAGAGTGTGGGGCCCGCAAAGAAGACTTCGAGATGGTCCAGCTCTGATTGGCCATGAGTACGGGCGCCCACCTCCCCATGAAAGTGCTGGTTGTGGACGACAGCCAGACGGTCAGGCGCAGCGCCGAGCTGTTCTTACGTCAGGGTGGGCATGAGGTGTTGCTGGCCGAAGACGGGTTTGAAGCTTTGGCGCGCATCCATGACTTCGCCCCCGACCTGGTCTTTTGCGATATCGTGATGCCCAGGCTGGATGGCTATCAGACCTGCGCCATCATCAAACGCAACGCCCGTTTCTTTTCCACACCGGTGATCATGCTTTCCTCCAAGGACGGTGTGTTCGACAAGGCGCGTGGAAAGATGGTTGGCTCTTCGGATTACCTGACCAAACCCTTTACCAAGGAGGCCCTGCTGCAGGCCGTGCAAGCATTTGCCTCCCATCACGCAGGAAATGAGTCATGACCATCAAAAAAGTCTTAATCGTTGATGATTCGAAAACCGAGCGACTGGCTCTGTCCGACCTGCTGCATCGCAGTGGCTTCTCGGTTTCTACCGCTGAGAATGCCGATGAAGCCTTGTCCAGCCTGGCCAAGGACAAACCTGACCTGATCCTGATGGACGTGGTCATGCCCGGTGGCAACGGGTTTCAGCTCACTCGCACCCTGTCTCGCGACCCTCAGTTTTCGGATATCCCGATCATCATCTGCACCAGCAAGAACCTGGAAACCGACCGGGTCTGGGGTTTGCGCCAAGGCGCCAAAGATTACGTGGTCAAGCCGGTCAATGGCCCGGATCTGATCGCCAAAATCCAGGCGCTCGGCTGAAAAGTCCGACCGATCAAACGCTGCCATGGCGAATCGTCAATCTTTAACGGAGCTGCAGGAACGCCTCGCCAAGCGGCTGCAGGAGGCCAAGACGGAAAATGCCAGTCATGCTTGGCTGGCCGCCGAAACGGGCGGGCGTTCGCTGCTGTTCCCTCTGGCCTACTCGGGCGAGATTTACGCCTGGGCAGGCGTGCATCCCGTGCCTCACGTCCAGCCCTGGTACCTGGGGGTGGCGAATTTGCGGGGCAGCATTCAGGGTGTCATCGATCTGCTGGCGTTCATGGAGGGCGGCATGAGCGAACGACAGGCGCTTGCCGATCGGTTGACGGCTGAGTCTCGTCTGGTGAGCCTGAATCAGGCGCTGGGCGTGAATGCAGTGCTGCTCGTGGATCGTTTGCGCGGCTTGCGAAAGTCGACCGACTTCGCCCGTGCCGACCTGCCGACCGATGGCGGTCACGGATTTGTCAAGCGCTATCTCGTGGATCAGGAGGGGCGATCCTGGTCGGAAGTGGACATGCTGGCCTTGTCCCGCGATGTCGAGTTTCTGTCCATTGCTGCATGAGCGGGCTGAGCGATGCTGGTCTCATGGGTGATGGCCTGTTTTTGGAAGGTGACCTATGGCACTGATTGATCGTTTTCTGAGTTCCAGGAAAAAACCGAGTGAGGACAAGCAGGCATTCGACAATGACGATTCGGTCTTGTCCACCCTGGAGCCGGAAAGCACGCAGATGGCGTCAGATACCGCTCGTGTCGTGGCGCCTTCAGATGATCCTGCGCCGGCGTCATCGACGTCTGACGGGATGATGGTGCTGCCATTGCTGGGGAATCGCACCCTCAACCAGCATCGCAAGACCCTGTCTATCCTCCTGTTGGTATCCATCTTGGTGGCGGTCGTCCTCACGGTGCTGCTCGTGATCCAGGCGCAACGTGCCTCGGCGCAGGTGGCGGCTGCCGGGCAGGCGTTGGTCCAGTCACAGCGACTGATCAGCGGCGCTTCCCAGGCGGTTGCGGGGCGGCCTGAGGCCTTCGCGGTGGTGCGTGAAAGTTCGCAGGTGCTGGTAGACAACCTCACCGGCTTGCGGGACGGTGGTGGGCAGTTGGGCTTGTCGGCCGTCAGCCGCAGCGTGAGCCCTCTGCTCGAAGTAGCCATTCCGCTTGCCGAGGCATCGGCCAACAACGCCCGCATTGTGCTGGCGCAGGAGCAGGTACTGACCCGATTTGGATCCGCCTTGCGCGTGATCAATGAACAATCGTCGGAATTGCTGGAAATTGCGGAAACCGTGGCTTCGCTCAAGCTGCAAGCGAACGCGCCAGCCTCTGAGATTGCGGCCACGGGCCAGCTGGTGATGTTGACTCAGCGAATGGGCCGCTCGGCCAACGAGCTGTTGACGCCGGAAGGGGTGAGCCCGCAGGCCGCCTTCAATCTGGGTATCGACTTGAACACCTTTCAGGAGATCACGCAGGGCTTGCTGGCGGGCAGTGAGGTACTGCGCCTGAGAGCCTCCACCGATCCCGATGTGCTCCAGAGTCTGGAATTGCTGATGCAGCGTTTCGTCCAGACGCAGAACGAGGCGGAGTCCATCCTGGGGAACTTGCAGTCTCTCGTGCTGGCCAACAATGCGCAGGATGCCATCGTCAATACCGGTGAAAACCTGCGTGCCTCACTGGACCGTTTGCAGGTCGCTCTCACCGCCCAGACAAGGTTAGCGGGTGTGGAGTTGGCACTTCTGGTGCTTGCCGTGCTCCTGGCCATGCTGATGGTGGCCGGATTGGTTTATCTGCAACTGACAGACAGCCGCCAGAGGCAGTTGATGGCCGAGCAGCAGCGATTGGCCGCCGAAGCGCTGGAGCAGGAAGCCAAGCGCATCAATGACGCCAACCAGGCCGCGATCTTGCGTTTGATGAACGAACTGCAGACGGTGGCGCAAGGGGACTTGACCCAGGAAGCGACGGTGACGGAAGACATCACGGGAGCGATCGCCGACTCCGTGAACTACACCGTTGAGGAGTTGCGGTCTCTGGTGGGGCAGGTGCAGACGATTGCGAACCGGGTGACAGAGACCACGCTGGTTGTGGAAAACACCTCGACAGAGCTGCTGGCTGTGTCGGCCGAACAGTTGCGTGAGATTCGTGATACAGGGCAGTCGGTGCTGGAGATGGCCCAGCGAATCAACCAGGTGTCCGGGCGAGCGCAGGAGTCGGCTGAGGTGGCGCGATCCTCATTGCGTGCGGCCGAGTCTGGACTGAAGGCCGTACAGGACACCATCGGTGGCATGAACACGATCCGCGAGCAGATTCAGATCACGGCCAAGCGCATCAAGCGACTGGGTGAGTCCTCGCAGGAGATTGGCGAGATCACGGAACTGATTTCTGACATCACCGAGCAGACCAACGTGCTGGGCTTGAATGCGGCGATCCAGGCCGCCTCCGCCGGTGAAGCCGGTCGTGGATTCTCTGTGGTGGCTCAGGAGGTGCAGCGTCTGGCTGAACGTTCTGCCGAAGCCACGCGCCAGATCGCCGCTCTCGTCCGAACCATTCAGGCCGACACCCAGGATGCAGTGCTCTCCATGGAGCGCTCGACCCGTGAAGTGGTGGAGGGGGCGCACCTGTCTGACAAGGCGGGCGCGGCGCTCAGCGATATTGATCGCCTGTCGCGTGAGGTGACCATTCTGATTGAACAGATTGCCCAAACGGCGACCGATGAGGCCGCCATGGCCTCGCAGACGGCCAACAGCATCCAGCGGATTTTTGCGGTGACCGAGCAGACCGGTGAGGGCACACGCTCCACAGTGAAGCGGGTGCGAGAGCTGGCCAAAGTCGCCGAAGAATTGCGGCGTTCCGTCTCGCGTTTCCGTATCGCTTGAAAGGCTGGTTGTGAATCCCCCCTTGCGCGATCTGGGGCCACTGGCCTGGGTCATGGATGAACTGAGACGCACGCTGGCTGACACGGTGGCCGCTGTGGAACAGTTTGTGGCCGATGCCGACGAGTCCCGCCAGTCTCATCTGGCCGAAGTCGATGGCTCTGCGCTGCGGGCGGTGCGCCAGCAGCTGCATCAGGCTGCAGGGGCGCTGGACATGGTGGAGTTGGCGGCCGCCGCACGTGCGCTGCGTGCCCTGGAGGCCGCTGTTCAGCGGCTGATGCAAAAGCCTGCACTGGCGACGCCTGACTTTGCGCACGGGGTTCGCTCAGGGTCACATGCCCTGACGGAGTATCTCGATCGCATCCTCATGGGACGCTCTGTCCATGAACTGGCGCTGTTCCCCACCTACCGGGACTGGCAGTTACTGGCCGGGGCATCGCGGGCCCATCCTGCCGATCTCTGGGAGCAGGTGCACGCGGATGTCGAATTGCCTGCGGGTAAGGTCTATGAGCCTGGCGGAGCAGTCAGGGCACATCTGGATCGGCTGGTCTTGCATGTGGTCAAGACACTCAATCCCCAGGCGGCATGGCCACTCGCCCAGCTATCAGGTGGACTTGCTCGCCATGCGACGGATCCGGCGGTTCGCCGTTTCTGGGCCGCTGCGGCAGGCTGTTTCGAGGCCGTGGCAACTGGCAAGCTGGCCGATGACCTCTATGTGAAGCGCGCCGCATCGTGCGTGCTGTTGCAATATTCGCAACTCCAGCATGGTGATGGTCAGAGCCTGCCGAGTCACACCCACGACTTGCTCTTTCTGGCGTCTCAGGTTCGCCCCGACCCAGATGATCCAGCCCAGGTGTACTTGCGGGCGCTCTGGCAGGCCCATGGCTGGGCTGATGCCCCGTCCTGGGACCCGGAGGCACGCTTGCTGGGTGCCTACGATCCGGCCCATCTGCTGGCCCTGAAGTCGACCGTTGAATCCGTCCAGCAGTCATGGTCGGTCTTCACGGAGACCGATGCAGTCCTGCCCGCCAGTGTCGAAAGTGCGCTAGAGCCCCTGACTCAGCGTTTGCACCTCTTCATGCCCTCCTGGCCAGCCTGGGGGCATCTTGCGGATGCCTGGTCCGCGGTCGTCCACATTTGTCGGGTGCATGGTGGTATCCCGGAGGGGTTGGCCCTGGAGGCGTCCAACAGCCTGTTGCTGCTGGGTGCTGAACTGGACGATTTCGATGCGCTGGAGGCGGAGACCCAGGACCGTCTGCATGCGCTCGCCTTCCGGCTGCAGCAGGTCATGGACGATCAGCCCGTGCCCGAGCCTGAGGACTGGATGACCGAGCGGTATCGCCGCGCCGGTCAGCAAGCAACGCTGGTGCAGGTGGTGGCCCAGTGGCAATCCGAGCTGCACGCGGTCGAGGATACGCTCGATGCCTTTTTCCGTGGCCCGGCGGCTGTCCCTGTCCCGGCCGTGGAGACGATCCACCGCCGACTGGAGGCCATGGCCGGGATCGCCACCCTGCTGGACTTGCCCGAGGCCCGCCGCGCGATTGAAGCCGTACAGGTCACTTTGCGTCCGGTTGACTCGGATGTGGTCGATCTGGGCGGCTTGCAGACGACCGCCCAGAAGCTGGGGGCCAATGTCACCGCGCTGGGCTGGATGCTCGACAGTTTTGCCCGACAGCCTGAATGGGCTCGAAGCCATTTCGTCTTTGACGAGGCAGCGGGTTGTCTCGTCAGCCTGGCACCAGAGCCAGCCCAGACGCCATCGACTCCTGCGCTGACCGAAGGCCTCACTGGCCCGACAGAAACGGTTGTTGAGGATGCCGTGCAGCCTCTGGCGGTGGTCTTGCCTGAGCCCGCTGCTGCCGAAGAAGACGAAGACCTTCTGTCCATTTTTCTGGATGAAGCACGAGGGGTGTTCGAGGGCGCTGACACCACGCTGGGCATCTTGCGACAACAAGCCGACCGCCTGTCAGAGCTGACCGCTTTGCGCCGCTGTTTCCATACGCTCAAAGGCAGCGCCCGCATGGTCGGACTGGACGAGCTGGGTGAAGCCGCCTGGGCTATGGAGCAGCTGCTGAACGCCTGGCTGGCCGACCAGAAACATGCCTCTGCCGAGTTGCTGGATCTCAGCGAACAGGCGCTCGATTACCTGCAGCGCTGGACCACCCAGCTCGAGGCAAGGCAGCAGACGCCAGGCTTGCCTTCCCCCGCACCGGTGCGGCTCAGCGCCGACGCCTTGCGGCTGGACAACCGCTACGAACCGATACGCGCAGCGTCCGAAGCAACCGCTGTGCCGGAGCCTCCCCTTCTGGAGGAAGTCGTCGATGTGCCGGACGACCTGCCCGAGGTGCCTGTCCTGGAGGAGGCCGTCAAGCTGATCGGTCCTCTCAAAGTCGGGCTGGAGCTTTACAACGTCTTCATCAACGAAGCAGACGAATGGTCCAGGCGTCTGGGGCAGGGCTTGTCCGAGTGGCGGCTGGCCATGCATGAGCCGCTGTCCGAGGATCTGTCGGTCTGGGCGCACTCGCTGGCGGGTGGTTCCGCCACCGTGGGCTACATGGGGCTGTCGCAGCTGGCGCGCTCCCTGGAGCATGCCCTTGATCGCGCGATGACGGTAGGCCCTGACGTCGAGGTGACTGAAGCTCAGGCCGATCTCTGGGTGTCTGCATCCGACGAAATTCGGGAGCTGCTGCACCAGTTTGCTGCTGGCTTCCTGCGTGAGCCGAATCCGGACTCCATGGCTGCGCTGGATGCCATGGCATTCCGTCCCCGGGATCTCCCATCGCCACCTGCAATCTCCGCTCCCGCGCCCGCTGTCGAGCCCCCTGTTCTGGCCATCAGGCCGGTCGAGAGGGCAGCAGCGGCTGCGCATGACCGGCTGGATGCCGACCTGCTCGCGGTCTTCCTGGATGAGGCCCACGAGCTGATGCCGAAGCTCTCCTCCGCGATGCGTCAGTGGCTGGCCTGGCCGGACAACACCACGGCCCGTGCCGAAATCCTGCGCAATCTGCATACCCTCAAAGGCAGTTCGCGCCTGGCTGGGCTGCTGGCGCTGGGTGATCAGGTCCACCATCTGGAAAGTGCCACTCTGTCGCTCGCTGAAGTGCCTCCCGCCAGCGACATTGCGGTGTTGCAGACCCAGCTGGATGCGATCGTTTCGGCGCTCGATGCCCTGCGACGCTCACTGGATCAGCCCGAACCCCGTGCCCATGAGGCCCGCCCAGCCGAGACAGATGTGCAACCAGAGGCGGGGCTGGACCTTCTGCCGCCTGAACTGGTGGCTACCTCCACAGGCACCGTGCGGGTCAGGGCCCACTTGCTGGATCAGCTGATGAGCCAGACAGGGGACTTGCTGATCGCCCGGACACGGCTGGAAAACGATGTGCGTGCGCTGCGCCAGTCCTTCAAGGACATGAGTAGCAACATCGATCGCATGCGAGCCCAGCTCAGGGACCTGGAGCTGCAGACCGAATCGCAGATGCAGTCGCGAATTGCGCAGAGCCGCGAAACGGACCCCCGTTTCGATCCCTTGGAATTCGATCGTTACACCCGCGTTCAGGAGCTGACCCGTCTGCTCGCCGAATCCGTCAACGACGTCGCCACAGTACAGCAGAGTCTGAACCGTTCGGTCGAGTCCGTCGAGGGCAATCTCGCCTCTCAGACGCACCTGACCCGAGAGCTGCAACGCGATCTGTTGCGCACCCGCTTGGTGGCGTTTGACACGATCCAGGAGCGACTGCAGCGACTGGTTCGCCAGTCTGCCGAGTCGGCAGGCAAGCTGGCAGAACTGACCATTGATCAGCAAGAGGTGGAAGTTGACCGGGCGGTTCTCGAAAAACTGACGCCTGTGCTGGAACATCTGTTGCGCAACGCGGTGGTGCACGGCATCGAGACACCGGCCGAGCGCCAGCGCCAGGGCAAACCTGAGTCTGGACAGATCCGGATTGCCCTGTCGGTTCAGGCCAATGATCTGGCGATCACCTTGTCGGACGATGGGGCTGGCCTGGATGTGGAGCGTATTCGACAGCGAGCCATCGCTTTGGGTCTCCTTCCTGCGGACGCGCCGTTCAGCGTGGAAGACGCCGGGCGACTGATCTTTGCCTCTGGCATGTCGACCGCCACCGAAGTGACGGAAGTGGCTGGGCGCGGGATCGGTCTGGATGTCGTTCGCACCGAGGTGCTGGATCTGGGTGGACGGATCGAAAACCGCGAGGCAGCCGCCGGGGGGACAGTGTTCAGGTTGGTGGTTCCCCTGAGTACCGCCGTCACCCAGGTGGTCATGTTGCGGGTCGGGGAGCTGGTATTCGGGGTGCCCTCGCCCTGGGTGGAGCATGTACGCCGGGTTCGGGCACCGGAGCTCACGGTGGCCTATCAGACCGGTCAATGGAAAAACGACTTCGCCGAGATGCCCTTCTACTGGGCAGGCGGTCTGCTGGCGCAATCGCCCGAAAGCACCGATACCCAGGGGATGGATGCCAAGTACTGGTCGGTCATCGAATTTGCTGTGGCCGGTCAGCGTGTGGCCTGCCATGTGGACGAAGTGCTGGGCCACCAGGAAATCGTGGTGAAGGCCATGGGCCCGCAGCTTTCACGTCTGCCGGGCCTGACAGGGGCCACCGTGCTGGCCTCCGGCGCCGTGGCGCTCATCTACAACCCGGTGACCCTGTCGGTGGTCTATGGGCAGGCGGCCCGCGCCTGGAAGGCCGATGGCGGCGCGACCATGACACCTCCTTCGCAGCGCTCTGCCACTGCAGAGACCGGTCTGGTGGCACAGGCTCCACTCATTCTCGTGGTGGATGACTCCATCACCGTCAGGCGCGTGACCCAGCGCTTGCTCAAACGAGAAGGTTACCGGGTCAACCTGGCGGCGGATGGGGTGCAGGCGCTGGACCAGATCGCCCAGGAGCTGCCTTTGGTGGTGCTTTGTGATATCGAGATGCCACGGATGGACGGTTTTGAGCTGGTTCAGCACCTGCGCAATGAACCGGAGACGCAAAACATCCCCGTGGTGATGATCACCTCTCGGCTGGCAGAAAAGCACTGGGATCACGCCCGCAGCCTCGGGGTCGACCACTATCTGGGCAAGCCCTATGCGGAAGAGGAGCTGCTGGCCATCATCGACGGCCATGTGCGTCTGGCCAAGCCTCGATCCTGATCGCTGTTGCCTGATGCCTATTGAAGGCTCTTTTTCTTGACGACGGTGTAGCGTTCCAGTGTCTGGGCGCGCGCGACAGCGTGGTCCACAACAGGGCGAGGATAGTCGCGCCCCAGTTCAATGCCAGCCGACGCCAGCTCGACAGGCTTGGCCAGCCAAGGGGCATGTAAGGCATGCGTTGGCAGACCGGCCAGCACCGGCAGGTAGCGGCGGATGAACTTGCCTTGGGGATCAAATTTCTCGCTTTGACTCACTGGATTGAAGATGCGGAAATAAGGTTGGGCATCGCAACCGCTGGAGGCCGCCCATTGCCAGCCCCCGTTGTTGGCAGCCAGATCGAAGTCGATCAGATGATCGGCAAAGTATTGCTCGCCCAGCCGCCAGTCCAGGCCCAGGTCCTTGGTCAGGAAGCTGGCCACCACCATGCGCAGTCGGTTGTGCATGTAGCCTGTCTGGTTCAACTGGAGCATGGCGGCATCCACCAGAGGGTAGCCGGTTTGCCCGTTACACCAAGCCTGGAGAAGGGCTTCGGCATGCCGGCCTTTTTCCCATGTAATCAGGTCGTATTCCGGTTTGAATGCACCAGAGACCGCGTGGGGAAAGTTGGCCAGTATCTGGTGATAGAAGTCACGCCAGATCAGTTCATTGAGCCAGCTGGTGGCACCAGGCATGCCATGCAGATGCATGCCGTAGGCGACCCGGGCCGCTGTACGGATGCCGAGGGTTCCAAAGCGCAGATGCACGCTCAGATAGCTGGGGCCCTTCACCCCCGGGAAATCGCGCGTCAGGTGGTACTGATCGATCCGCTCCACAAAGGATTCGAAGGTGGTCTGAGCCCCACGGCTACCCGTCTGGATGGGAAGATCCTTCAGGTTGCTGGGTGTAAAACCCAGCGATGCCAGACTGGGCATGCCGGTGGACAGATGGGAGGGTGCTGGCGCCAGACTACCCGCCACTGCGTCGACAGGGTAGGCTTTGAGCTGATTCTCGGTGAGCGACTTGAGCCAGGCATTCTTGTAGGGCGTGAAGACCGTGAAAGGACGACCGTTCTGCGTCAGGATCTCTTTGCGTTCGAATATGACGTGGTCCTTGAAGGTCTGAAACATCACTCCCTGGTGGGCCAGGGAGCCCAACACCTCTGCATCCCTTGACAGGGCGTATGGATCGTCGTCATGGTTGGCAAAGACGGCCTGGACACCCAGTTGCGCCGCGAGCTTCGGGATCAGCACACGGGCCGGTCCGTGCAGCACCAGCAGGTTGACCTCGCTATTCCCCTGTGACTGACCCAGCGCCTTGAGCTGACCGTCCAGGTCTTTCAGGCTTTCCAGAATGAACTCCACGCGCCGATCGGCGTGCAGGCCGCGGTTCAGCAACGGGGTGGTGATGTCGGTGTCGAAAACAAAGACACACCAGACCTTGCCTGAGTGCTTCAGCGCATGGTAGAGGGCAGCGTTGTCATCCGCTCGAAGGTCGCGCCTGAACCACATGAGTCCGGCAGGATAGAAAGACTTGTGATGCATGAGACAGGCAGGGGATGGAATGGATGAATCTGAATGCGCCTTGATTATCTCTGGCCTGTCGCGGACGAGTGGAGGAAAGGGCCGGGGGATTGGTTATGATGATCCATCATGCTCGTTGCGCTCTCGGGCACGGGTGACACCTCAACTCCTGCGTTTGTACGCTATCGGTGCTGTCATGAAAAGTTGGTTGCGTTTTTCCCTCGGTGGGCTGAGTACCCTGCTGTTACTGACCGTGATGCCCGTGGCCGCCCAGCCGACTCAGCCCTTGCGGGTCGGCGTGATCGGCCCCTTCACTGGGCCTTCATCGGACTTCGGTATCCCGATGCTCAATGGCGTCAAACTGGCTGTGGACGAGATCAATGCCGTGGGCGGCTACATGGGTCGGCCGCTGGAGCTTGTCATCAAGGACGATGAAGGCAACAACGATGTGGGGCGACAGCGTTCCGAGGAACTGGCCAACGCCGGGGTGGTCGCTGCCATCGGCTTTTGTAATACGGGCGTGGCCATGCGTTCACTGGAGGTGTTTCAGCAGGCCCAGCTGCCATTGATCGTGCCTTGCTCGGCCGGCACACCCGTGACCGCCGCGATCCCCGCACCTGAAAGCTATGTCTTCCGCATACAGGCCCGCGATGCCATTCAGTCACCCTTTGTGGTCGAAGATCTCGTCCGCCGTGGCTGGACGCGGGTGGCCATTTTTGCCGATACCACCGGGTTTGGCGATGCTGGCTTGATCGATGTGGAAGCCGCGCTGGCCGCTCAAGGCCTGACGCCTGTCCACGTGACCCGTTTCCTGCTGGGCGTGACCGACCTGAGCAACGACTTGCGTGCCGCCCGTGCTGCGGGAGCCAACGTCATCTACAGCATCACCGTCGGCCCGGAGAACGCCGCCATTGCCCTGGGTCGGCGCAATCTGGGCTGGAATGTGCCCCAGGTGGGGGGCTGGCCCTTGTCTTTCCCCTTCTTCATTGAAGGGGCCGGAGCGGCTGCCGAAGGCGCCTTGATGGCCCAGACCTTCATTGCTGAACCCAGCAATGTGCGTCGGGCCGCCTTCCTGACGGCCTACGATCGCAAATTCAATCAGCCGATTCGTGTGCCCATGGCGGCGGCCCAGGCCTATGACGCCACCTACCTGCTGATGTATGCCTTGTTCACCATCCGCGACGGCCAGTTTTCAGGCCCCACGGTCAAGCGGGCGCTGGAAAATATTCCGCGCGTCTATTTTGGTGTCGTCGCGACTTTTGACCGACCCTGGAGTCCGGACAACAAGGACGCCATCACGCCCAACATGCTGGTGATGGGGAAGGTCCAGAATGGGCGCATCACGTTTGCCTATCCCGAGGATGCCCGGCGCAATCTGCGTGTGCAGCGCAACCGTTGAGCATTCGGGTGGTGTTCGTGCCCATGCTGTCCTTGCACCACGGGAATGGTCGGGGGTGGTGGGTGACCGGATGTATGCGAATTCGGCGGGTGCCTCCACTAAAATCGACGCATGAGCATGGACGCGCCCTCGACGAATTTCACCCATCACTTTCTCATCGCCATGCCGGAGCTCAGCGACGATCTCTTCGGGCGCAGCGTGGTGTATGTTTGTGAGCACACCCCGAAGGGCGCGTTGGGCTTGATCATCAACAAGCCCAGTGGTTTGACGGTGGCCGATCTTTTCGAGAAAGTGGATCTGCCGTTGCGCCGCCCGGAACTGGCCTCTCAACCGGTGTTTCATGGGGGGCCGTTGCAGACCGAGCGCGGTTTCGTCTTGCACGAGGCCATGGGCGATGCAGAGACCGTGGGCACGGATGTCACCCCGCCGGCGGTGGCCCGCGCTATCCATGAAGCCCTCTCGGGGCTGGAGGAGGAGGCGTCTGACGACACCCCGGCTGAGGCGTCCGCTGAAGCGGCAGCCGAGCCCACACTGAGCCGGCCCTCGGCCTATGCGTCGACCCTGCGCATGCCCGACGGCCTGGAAATGACGACCTCCCGCGATGTGCTGGAGGCCTTGTCCTCTGGGCATGGGCCGCGCAAGGTCTTGCTGACGCTGGGTTACTCGTCCTGGGGGGAAGGGCAGCTGGAGTCGGAAATCTCGGAAAACAGCTGGCTGACGGTTCAGGCCCAGCCGCATGTGATTTTTGACACCCCGGTCGAGCAGCGCTACGAGAAGGCCATGGGCTTGCTGGGTCTGCAACCGTGGATGCTGGCGCCAGGCTCGGGGCACGCATGAGCACAGCCACGATGGATGTGCCCGCCACCCACCAGACTTTTCTGGCCTTCGATTTCGGCTTGAAGCGCACCGGGGTGGCCAGTGGCAACCGGCTCACCCGCACGGCCACGCCACAGGCGACCATCCGTGCGGAGGGTGATGCCCGGTTTGCCCACATCGCCGCCCGGCTCAAGGAGTGGCAACCCGACGCACTCGTGGTCGGGATACCCACTCATCCCGATGGAGCTGCCCATGAAAATACGGCGCGGGCGCTGAAATTTGCGCGCCAGCTTCGCGGGCGTTTCAACAAAACCGTGTATGAAGTGGATGAGCGCTACAGCACCACCGAGGCCCACAGCCTGGGGGCTCAGGACGCCGATGCGGCGTCGGCGTGCATCATCCTGGAACAGTTTTTAAGGAGTCTGCCTTGAGTCAATTGCAACTGGACGCCGAGGCGCTGTATGCCGAGCTCCAACGCGGGGTGCAGGCCCTCATGGGCGGAGCCCCTGTGCACCTGGTGGGTGTCACCAGCGGGGGCGCCTGGCTGGCTGAGCGTCTGCAGCGCGACCTGGGTTTGGCGGGGGAGATCGGTGTGATTTCGTCGGCCATGCACCGCGATGACTTCGCCCAGCGTGGCCTGAGCGCCACCACCGAGCAGACCCGTCTGCCCTTTGAGGTCAATGGGGCGCAGGTGTTGATCATCGACGACGTGCTCTACACCGGGCGTACCTTGCGGGCCGTCATCAACGAACTGTTCGACTACGGCCGGCCGGCCCGTGTCCAGCTGGCGGTGCTGGTGGATCGGGGCGGTCGCGAATTGCCTGTGTCGGCGGATTTTGCCGCCACGCGGCTGCCTTTGCCGCGGAACCAGTCGTTCGAGCTGGCCCGCCTGGACGACGGCACCTTCACTTTTGTGGTTGAACACCGACTGGAAGCCTGACACCATGGCCCGCAACCCCCAACTCAACAAGAACGGCGAGCTGATCCACCTGCTCTCCACCGAAGGCCTGCCCAAGGCCATCCTGACCCAGATCCTGGATACCGCCGACAACTTCGTCAGCGTCAACGACCGCGAAGTCAAGAAGGTGCCGCTGCTGCGCGGCAAGAGCGTCTTCAACCTGTTTTTCGAGAACAGCACCCGCACCCGCACCACCTTCGACATCGCGGCCACACGGCTCAGCGCCGACGTGTA
>JAUVYR010000039.1 GCA_030602985.1 Burkholderiales bacterium | reverse complement strand
GTGTTGTTTTCTGCATTGACCGGCACACCGGCACGCTCGCACCAGTAAGCTGCACGCTTGAGGGGATCTTTGAGGCGTTGATAGGCTTCGTTGATACGAACCGACCACTGCATGGCCACCCGCTGGGCGGCCGCCCCCTGTGTGGTGAAACGGTCGGGGTGCGCCTGACGCTGCAACTGTTTCCAGCGCTCGTCCAGTAGATGGCGGTCCAGTTGGAAGCCGGGCGACAGACCAAACAGTGTGAAATCGTCGGCCTGCAGATTCAGGGCTCCCAGGGTATGACTGGCTGCGGCATTGACCTCAGACACGGAAAGACTCGCCGCAACCGCAACGGTCGCGCTCGTTGGGGTTGATGAACTTGAAGCCTTCGTTCAGCCCTTCACGGACGAAATCCAGCTGCGTCCCGTCAATGTAGGGCATGCTCTTGGGATCGACGAGGATCTTGATACCCTGCTCTTCAAACACCACGTCCTCGGGCGACACGTCGTCCGCGTATTCGAGCTTGTACGCCAGACCGGAGCAGCCGGTCGTTTTGACGCCCAGGCGAACGCCCACCCCCTTGCCCCGACGGGCAAGGTATTTCGTCACATGGCGGGCAGCGGCTTCGGTAACGGTCACAGACATGGCGGTTTCCAACGTTTCAGTGCGTGTGCTTCTTCTTGTAGTCTTCAACGGCGGCCTTGATGGCATCTTCCGCGAGGATGGAACAGTGGATTTTCACCGGTGGCAGGGCCAATTCTTCCGCGATCTGGCTGTTTTTGATCTGAGCGGCCTCGTCCAGTGACTTGCCCTTGACCCATTCGGTCACCAGAGAGCTGGATGCGATGGCCGAACCGCAGCCGTAAGTCTTGAAGCGGGCGTCTTCAATCAGGCCGGTGGCGGGATTGACCTTGATCTGCAGTTTCATCACGTCGCCGCAGGCGGGGGCACCCACCATGCCGGTACCCACGGTGTCATCGCCTTTTTCAAAGCTGCCCACATTGCGGGGATTTTCGTAGTGGTCAATGACTTTGTCGCTGTATGCCATGGCAATCTCCTGAGGAAAACAACTGCGCTCAGTGCGCAGCCCATTGAATCGTGGACAGATCAATACCGTCCTTGTACATCTCCCACAGCGGGGAGAGTTCGCGTAGTTTGGCCACGTTTTCGGAAATCGACTGAATGGCGTAGTCGATCTCCTTTTCGGTGGTCCAGCGGCCGATGGTCATGCGCAGGCTGCTGTGGGCGAGTTCGTCGCTGCGCCCCAGGGCACGCAACACGTAGCTGGGCTCCAGGCTGGCCGAGGTGCAGGCCGACCCGCTGGACACGGCGACGCCCTTGATGCCCATGATCAGCGACTCGCCTTCCACGTAGTTGAAGCTCATGTTCAGGTTGTGGGGCACGCGCTGGGTGGCATGACCGTTGATAAAAGATTCTTCGATGCTCGACAACCCCTTGAGCAGGCGGTCGTGCAGGGCCTGGATGCGTGGCAACTCGGTGGCCATTTCCGCTTGCGCAATGGCGTAAGCCTCCCCCATACCCACAATCTGGTGCGTGGGCAGCGTGCCAGAACGCATGCCGCGCTCGTGGCCACCGCCGTGCATCTGCGCCTCGATGCGCACGCGGGGCTTGCGGCGCACATACAGGGCACCGATGCCTTTGGGGCCATAGGTCTTGTGGCTGGTCAGGCTCATCAGGTCCACGGGCAACGTGGCCAGATCGATGGCGACCCGGCCTGTGGCCTGTGCAGCATCCACGTGAAAAATGACGCCTTTTTCTCGACAGATCGCACCGATGGCTGCAATGTCCTGGATCACGCCGATTTCGTTGTTCACGAACATCACGCTGACCAGGATGGTGTCGGGCCGGATCGCGGAACGCAAGTCATCCAGATTCACCAGGCCGTCGGGTTGGACGTCGAGGTAAGTGACTTCAAACCCTTCGCGCTCCAGATGGCGACAGGTGTCCAGCACGGCTTTGTGCTCGGTCTTCACCGTGATGAGGTGCTTGCCTTTGCCTTGGTAGAAGTGGGCCGCCCCCTTGATGGCCAGGTTGTTGGACTCGGTGGCGCCGCTGGTCCAGACGATTTCACGGGGATCGGCCCCGATCAGGCTGGCCACCTGCTCACGCGCATGCTCCACCGCCTTCTCGGCTTCCCAGCCCCAGGCATGGCTGCGAGAGGCCGGATTACCGAAATGCTCATACAGCCACGGCACCATCTTGTCCACCACCCGGGGGTCACAGGGATTGGTGGCACTGTAGTCCATGTAAATCGGGAAATGGGGAGTCGTGCTCATGAATTGTCCGATCAATTGATTGTCAGAAGCCGCTGTTATTTGGAAGCCACTGCACCCAGCGCAAACACCGAATTGGGGGCATTGACGCGAATGGGCTTGACCACGGGCGCGGTAGAGATGGCGCGCTTGATAGTGGGCATATGCTCCACAACCACACCCTTAGCCAGTTGATCATCCACCAGTTTTTGTAAAGTGACCGAGTCGAGGAAATCAACCATCTTGGCATTGAGGGAAGCCCATAGGTCGTGGGTCATGCAACGCACACCTTCCCCGTGGCAGTTCTCCTTGCCCCCGCATTGTGTCGCGTCAATCGGCTCGTCGACCGAGACGATGATGTCAGCCACCGTGATGTCGGCGGCCTTGCGGCCCAAGGTGTAACCACCTCCTGGCCCACGAGTGGATTCGACGAGATCGTGGCGGCGCAACTTGCCGAACAGCTGCTCCAGATAAGACAGCGAAATGTGCTGACGCTGACTGATGGCAGCCAGCGTCACCGGGCCGCTCGCCTGGCGCAAAGCCAGATCGATCATTGCAGTGACGGCAAACCGTCCTTTGGTTGTGAGGCGCATCTGAAGGTCCTTCCATGAGAGGTCAACACCAATTCCCTACCCACCAGAACGTGACATGGATGTGATACTGGAAAACGCCGAATTCCGACTATTTCAGTAGAGTATACCAAAAACCCAGTCTTTTGGTCAACCTTCCAGTCAATAACCATGTCTTAGACAAAGTTTTTGACCATTCCAGTCAACCATCATGCCAGCCGTGGATCGGGTTCGCAGTGGATTGGAAACCTGAACTCTACGCCAGTTCCAGGAAATGTGTTGAAAAATCTGATGTGCGCCCCGATGCTCTGGGCTCTGACCTTCAAATTACCGAGGCCGCGGCCGCGGTAGTTTTCTGCAGGTGCATCAGAAAATCCCACTCCATTGTCCTCGACAAAAAGGAAAATTGCCTCCTGGCTGCAGCTCGTACGGACGGTCACCCGAGAGGCCTTCGAGTGCTTCAGGATGTTGGCAAAGACCTCTTGCATGCAGCGAAACAGGTGCATCACGCCTTGCGCATCCAGCCGACGCAGTGCCGGGACTTCCTCCACGCTCCAGATGAGCTGAATGCCGGCCGATTGGAGCGCAGGCGCAATGCGCTGGCGGAAGGTGCCCAGAATGGTGGTCAGGTCGCCTTCCATGGGCTCCAGGGAATCCAGTGTCATACGGAGCTCTTCGAGCGCGTGCTGGATCATGGCTTCGATGGTGGCCCGATCCACCCCCGCTTGTGGTGACCGCACGGTGTTGAGGGTTTGCACGAGCTGGCTACCCAGGCCGTCGTGCATGTCTCGCATCAGCCGGCGGCGCTCACCTTCGATCGCTCGTTGCTGCTCCGACAGGCGAAGCTGCTCAAACGCCTGACGCAGCTCCGACTCCCGATCGGCCACCTTCTGGGCCAGTGTCTCGTTGAGCCGGTAGACCTCCTGCGCAGCAGCGGAAGCGCGCTGAACCAGCACCCAACCCAGCGTCAGCATCAACGCCAGACTGCCGACTGACATCCAACGGATATCTGCATCACCGGGGAAATTCAGCTGAATCACCAGAAAATCCCGAATCCCCGTCAGGAGAGTGAATCCCGCCACCCCTGACACGAGCTTGTGGTCGTCAGTGAACCGTTGCAGGGCCACGACCTTGACAATGATCCAGATGAGGCAGACTGCTGCGCTGACGGCCAGCCATCCTGCCCACAGTCGGTAGTAATCGTAGTTGGCGGAAACCACTGTCAGAAGCAACCAGAAGGTACCTGCCACCATGGTGAAGCGGGCAATTCCGCCCACCCAGGCATCGCGTGTCCCGAACAGATCGTCAATCAACAGAAAAAATAGCGCGACATAGAGGGTGAATGAGAGCCTGTGGAGGTAGAAATACCACTCAAAAGCAAAAGGGAGTTCGATCATCACGGACAGGATGAGCCGGACAAAATGGGCGAACGAGGCCAGCGCAATCAAGACAAACAAGCGCTCTTTCAGCGATATCCAGAGAAAGAAGGCGAGCAATCCCATCAGGATGGAGGTCACGGCCATGACCCAAGTCCCCGTGACCTGCCACAGATGGATCTCCCTGTAACGCGCATGCAGGGTGTCGTAATGGCCAATCATCACCGGCCACAGTCCGCTGCGTTCAAGCAGCTGACCCTGCACCTCGATCCGAATGGTGTTGGATGCCAGGTTCTGTACAAGCAGACCGTCTGGCAAGCGAATCAGGTAGGGAAACCAACCAGACAAGATGGTCCGTTGCGACTCCGCATACCAGCCGACATCGTAAATTTCCTGATCATTGAGTGAAATGCGGAATCGCGTCCCGACGCGCGGCAAAAGAATGCCAAAACGCGCATCGGTTTCCGTCACTTCAGCCAGCTCAGTCGGCCAGGTCAACTCGTACGCCGCACGATTCCACCAACTAGGCGGTTGATCGTCAAGAATATGTGGCAAGGTCACCGGTGTAGCCGTCGCCTCCAGATGCCCTGGAACCCACGCCGTGGCCTCACTGACGATGCGCGCGTCGGTCACGGATCGCGGTAAGGACACCTGATAAAGCGCACCCAGCAACACCAAAAGGATCAATCCGACCCAGAAATAGTGGGGCTGATGGGCCAGCTTTGCCCATCGTGCTGACAGAGGCCCCCTCATCAGATCAAGCCCCGCTCCTGCGCAGCCTTGACCGCCTGAACGCGTGTGCGAGCCGAGAGTTTGCGGTAAAGGTTTTTGATATGGGTGCTGACGGTGGCTGTCCCGATACCCAGCCGTACCGCAATCTCCTTGTTGACATACCCCTGAGCCACCAGCTTGAGTACATCGGTCTCACGGTCTGACAACGCGGGGGTATCGCTCAGATCACTGGATGGCGAGCATGGCGCTGCAGGTCGGAATTTCTTCAAAAGCATCCGAGCCAGCAAAGGTGAAATAGGCGCGCCACCGTCCTGAATATCCTCAATGGCGTCGAT
This sequence comes from Burkholderiales bacterium, assembly GCA_030602985.1. Classification (GTDB taxonomy): domain Bacteria; phylum Pseudomonadota; class Gammaproteobacteria; order Burkholderiales; family Burkholderiaceae_C; genus UBA997. The sequence goes on along the minus strand of JAUVYR010000039.1, from coordinate 11,959 downwards.
CAGTTCCTGTGCGCTGCACCCTTTCAGCACATAGCCAGTGGCACCCATTTGCAACGCGGTCAACAGCCGCGATTCATCCCCGAACACAGTGAAGACGAGCAGTTCGGCGCTCGGTCGTTGCTCAGCCAGCAATCGAAGAATGTCCTCGCCCCGACCATCGGGCAGTCCGAGGTCCACCAGGAATACATCGGCCGCACTGGTGGGCGCCATGACTTGAGCATGACAAAAACTGTCCGAAGAGCCGACCAAGCGCCATTCGGGGCGCAGCTCCAGGGTTTGCTCGACAAATCGCAGAATGTGGCGATCGTCTTCGATCAGGTAGATGCGGATGGAAGAAGCCATCCGCCGATTGTCACCGAGTGTTGCCAAGCTCAGGCCGCGGGACGAAGTGGAACGACGTTATCTGCGCCGGGCGCACCCAGCACCTGGCCTTTCAAGCGCGCAAGCTGATCGCGCACGCGCGCCGCCTGCTCGAATTCGAGGTTTTTGGCGTGATCCAGCATCTGCTTTTCCAGCCGCTTGATTTCGCGCGACAGGTCTTTTTCGCTCATCTCCTGGATGTCAGCCATGTGCTGCTGGGCCTCGGCCAGCTTCTTGGCCTCTTCACCGGCTTTCTCGCTGTAGACCCCATCGATGAGGTCTTTGATCCGCTTGACCACGCCTTTGGGTGTGATGCCGTGCGCTTCATTGAAGGCGATCTGCTTGGCGCGGCGCCTTTCGGTCTCGTCGATGGCCTTTTTCATGGAGTCGGTGATGCGATCGGCATACAGGATGGCTCGGCCATTGAGGTTGCGCGCCGCTCGGCCAATCGTCTGGATCAGGCTGCGTTCGGCGCGAAGGAAGCCTTCCTTGTCAGCGTCCAGAATGGCCACGAGCGACACCTCCGGTATGTCCAGCCCTTCGCGCAGCAGGTTGATGCCGACGAGGACGTCGAAGGTGCCCAGGCGCAAGTCGCGAATGATTTCCACCCGCTCCACAGTATCTACATCCGAATGCAGGTAGCGCACCTTGACGCCGTTTTCGGTCAGATAGTCGGTGAGCTGCTCGGCCATGCGTTTGGTCAGCGTCGTGATCAGCACCCGCTCTTCCTTGTCCACCCGCAGGCGAATCTCCTGCAGCACGTCATCCACCTGGTGGGTAGCAGGGCGCACCTCCACGACCGGGTCCACCAGACCGGTCGGCCGAACCACCTGCTCCACAATCTGCCCGGAGTGCTGCGCCTCATAAGCCGCCGGCGTGGCCGAGACGAAGATGCACTGACGCATCTTGGTTTCGAACTCCTCGAACTTCAGCGGCCGGTTGTCCAGCGCGCTGGGTAGGCGAAAACCGTATTCCACCAAGGTGGTCTTGCGAGCCCGGTCGCCGTTGTACATGCCCCCCAGTTGGCCAATCATCACGTGGCTTTCGTCCAGGAACATCAGGGCGTCCTTGGGTAGATAGTCGGTCAGCGTGCTGGGCGGCTCGCCAGGGGCGGCACCGCTGAGGTGGCGGGTGTAGTTCTCGATGCCTTTGCAGTGCCCGACCTCGCTCAGCATCTCCAGATCAAAACGGGTGCGCTGCTCCAGCCGCTGCGCCTCGACCAGCTTGCCTATACCCACCAGTTCTTTCAGGCGATCGGCGAGCTCGATCTTGATGCTCTCCACCGCGTTGAGGACCTGTTCGCGCGGCGTCACATAGTGGCTGCTGGGGTACACCGTGAAGCGCGGAATCTTCTGCTTGATACGCCCGGTGAGCGGGTCGAACAATTGCAGCGTTTCCACCTCGTCGTCAAACAGCTCGATGCGGATGGCCAGCTCAGAGTGTTCGGCCGGGAACACGTCGATGGTGTCGCCACGCACACGGAACTTGCCGCGCGAGAAATCCTGTTCGTTGCGCTGGTACTGCATGCGCACCAGCTGGGCAATGATGTCGCGCTGGCCCATCTGGTCGCCCACCCGCAGCGTCATGATCATCTGGTGGTAGCTCTCGGGCTTGCCGATGCCGTAAATGGCCGACACCGTGGCCACGATCACCACGTCGCGCCGCTCCAGCAGGCTCTTGGTGCAGCTCAGCCGCATCTGCTCGATGTGCTCGTTGATGGCGCTGTCTTTTTCAATGAACAGGTCGCGCTGCGGTACGTAGGCCTCGGGCTGGTAGTAATCGTAGTAACTGACGAAGTACTCCACCGCGTTCTTGGGAAAGAACTCACGAAACTCGCTGTACAACTGGGCGGCCAGGGTTTTGTTTGGGGCAAAAATGATGGCGGGCCGGCCCAACCGGGCGATCACGTTGGCCATCGTGAAGGTCTTGCCAGAACCCGTGACACCCAGCAGCGTCTGAAACACCTCGCCATCCTGGATACCTTCCACCAACTGAGCAATCGCCGTGGGTTGGTCGCCCGCGGGCGGGAACGGTTGGAAGAGCTCGAAAGGTGAGCCGGGATAGGTGATGATCTGGCCTTCGGTCGGGGTCATGCGATGATTGTGCCACCCTGGACAAGCCTGAGAGATGGCTTGTCTTGAAGTCCCGCAAATGCCATTTCATGTTCCAGTCCAACCATGACACCGCACCCTCTTGACCCGTGGAGCCTGGCCGCACAACAGCTGCTGGCCCAGTCAGACGCCTACATGGCTTCACTATATCCGGCTGAAAGCAATCACCTCGAGGGCCCCGCCGAGCTGGCACAGCCCCATGTATGGTTCATCGGCCTGACTCTAGACGATCAAGTGGTGGCTTGCGGGGCCGTCAAACGCATGCATGACGATGGCGATTACGGTGAAATCAAGCGGGTTTTTGTCCGTCCAGCGTATCGGGGGCGCGGCCTGTCACGCACCATCATGGATGTCTTGGAAACACACCTTCGGTCTCAGGCTTGCGGCTGTGCGCGGCTAGAAACCGGCATTCATCAACCTGAGGCCCTGGCCCTTTACCGGCGTCTGGGTTATGTGGAACGGGGGCCGTTTGGGTCCTATCGACCCGACCCCTTGAGCCTGTTCATGGAAAAACGCCTGTAACCCAGGCCCACCTTAGCCGGCCGGGCCCGCTAAAATCACGGGCTTTGTAGCCTTGCCGTCCGGCCTGCCCTTTCCTTATCTTTTCATCGCTCACCACCATGTCATTGTTCACCGCCGTTGAAATGGCCCCTCGTGACCCGATTCTGGGTCTGAATGAGCAGTTTGCTGCCGATACCCACCCCCACAAGGTCAATCTGGGTGTGGGTGTTTATTACGACGACAACGGCAAACTTCCCCTGTTGCAGTGCGTGCAGCAAGCCGAAAAGGCCCTGATGGACAAGCCCGCTGCGCGCGGCTACCTGCCCATTGACGGCATTGCCGCTTACGACAGCGCTGTCAAAGGATTGGTGTTTGGTGCGGACAGCGAACCCGTGAAGAGCGGTCGTGTGGCCACCGTTCAGGCGATTGGCGGCACCGGTGGTCTGAAAATTGGTGCCGATTTCCTCAAAAAACTCAGTCCTCAAGCCAAGGTGCTGATTTCCGATCCAAGCTGGGAAAACCACCGTGCCCTGTTTGCCAACGCAGGCTTCGAGGTGGGGACTTACGCCTACTACGACGCTGCCCAGCGCGGGGTGAACTTTGACGGTCTGCTGGCCAGTCTCAAGGCGGCCGCGCCGGGTACGATCGCGGTGCTTCATGCGTGTTGCCACAACCCGACCGGCTACGACCTCACCCCTGAACAATGGGATCAGGTCATCCAGACCGTGAAATCCCAGGGCTTGACCCCTTTCCTGGACATGGCCTATCAGGGATTTGGTCATGGCATTTCCGAAGACGGCGCGGTGATTCAGAAGTTTGTCGCTGCCGGGTTGACGTTCTTTGTGTCCACTTCTTTTTCCAAGAGCTTCAGTCTCTATGGTGAACGCGTCGGGGCCCTGTCTGTCCTGTGCGAGAGCAAGGAAGAAGCCGACCGCGTGCTCAGTCAGCTGAAGATCGTGATCCGGACCAACTATTCCAACCCCCCAACCCATGGCGGCGCCGTGGTGGCAGCCGTACTGAACAACCCTGAACTGCGTGCCTTGTGGGAAAAGGAACTGGGCGAAATGCGCGTTCGCATCAAGGCCATGCGCCAAAAGCTGGTGGACGGTCTGAAGGCGGCCGGTGTTCAGCAGGACATGAGCTTCATCACCACCCAGATCGGGATGTTCAGCTACTCCGGTCTCAGCAAAGAGCAGATGCAACGACTGCGAACCGAATTCGGCGTCTACGGCACGGACACAGGTCGCATGTGCGTAGCGGCGCTGAATAGCAAGAACATCGACCACGTCTGCAAGTCCATCGCTGCAGTGGTCTGAAATCGGATGAGAGATGGCGAGACAGGTCGTCGTCTCTCAGGTGTCAGGACAAAATCCAGGTTTGCTGGTATATTTGTTGCACTGCAACAGTGTTGAGGTCACCCCATGCTGTACCAAATTTACGAGACGCAACGCGCCCTGATGGAGCCGTTCTCGGACTTCGCGCAGGTGACGGCCAAGCTCTTCGCCAACCCCACGACACCATTGGGTCAATTACCCATGTCTCAACGAGTGGCTGCTGCTTACGACCTCATGCATCGACTCGGCAAGGACTACGAAAAGCCTGAATTTGGCATTCGTTATGTCGACATCAATGATCAGCATGTGGCGATTCATGAGCGGGTGGAGATAGACAAGCCTTTTTGCGAGCTGCGCCGTTTCAAGCGCTATGCGGACGACCCCAACACGCTGGCGCTGTTGAAAACACAACCCGTGGTCTTGATCGTGGCACCCCTTTCAGGCCACTATGCCACCCTGCTGCGTGACACCGTACGGACCATGCTGAAGGATCACAAGGTCTACATCACCGACTGGAAAAACGCGCGGCTGGTGCCAGTGAGCGAAGGGGAGTTCCACCTCGACGATTACGTGAATTACGTGCAGGCATTCATTCGCCACCTGCAAAAACAGTATGGCAATTGCCATGTCATGAGCGTTTGTCAACCCACTGTACCGGTTCTGGCGGCTGTATCACTGATGGCCACACGGGGCGAAACCACCCCGCTCTCCATGACCATGATGGGGGGCCCTATCGACGCCCGCAAGTCACCCACAGCGGTGAACACCCTGGCAGTGCACCGGAGCTATGAGTGGTTTGAAAATAATGTGATTTACCGTGTCCCCTCCACGTTCCCGGGAGCCGGACGGCGTGTCTATCCTGGCTTCCTGCAGCATACTGGCTTCATTGCCATGAACCCGGACCGCCATGCCAGCAGCCACTACGACTACTTCAAAGATCTGATCAAGGGTGACAACGAAAGCGCGGAGGCGCACCGCAAGTTCTATGACGAGTACAACGCCGTGCTCGACATGGACGCCCACTACTATCTGGAAACCATCAATACCGTATTCCAGGAATTCAAGCTGGTTCACGGCACCTGGGATGTACGGAACGAATCGGGTGAGCTGGAGCGGGTCCGCCCCCAGGACATCAAAACCACGGGCCTGCTGACCGTCGAGGGTGAACTGGACGACATTTCCGGTTGTGGGCAAACCCGTGCAGCACATGATCTGTGCACCGGGATCGACGCCGTCGAGCAACACCACTACGAGGTCAAAGGCGCGGGGCACTATGGGATATTCAGTGGCCGCCGGTGGCGCGAAATGGTCTACCCGGTCGTCAAGACTTTCATCCAGGACCACCAACCCCGCTCTCAACCCCCCAGTGCGCAGCCGATTGCTGATGGGCCTGCCGCGGCGCCCGTCACAGCTTCAACGCCACCCAAGCAGGCTGCGCGTAAATCCACCAAACGTGCAGGCAGCGGCTCTGGTACTTCACCAAAAGCGTGAATCCAGCGACACATGTAACCTGGGAGCAGGTGGACGCGCTGCTGCCCCAAACACAGTGCACCCGCTGCGGGTACCCGGACTGTCGCTCATACGCCCAAGCCATTGTGCAGGGGAAGGCTGGGATCAATCAGTGCCAGCCGGGTGGCCAGGAAGGCGTTCAGCGACTGGCCCGTTTGACAGGACAAACCGAGCAAGTGCTGGATCCACGTTTTGGTCAGGAAGGCCCCATGACGGTGGCTGTGATTGACGAAAACTGGTGCATAGGTTGTACGCTTTGTATCAAAGCCTGCCCAACCGACGCCATCCTCGGCACACATAAGCGTATGCATACCGTGCTGGATGTCTACTGCACGGGTTGTGATTTATGCTTGCCCGTCTGTCCCGTGGACTGCATCAGCATGGTGCCTGTCAGCGGTGAAGCCAGTGGCTGGGCCGCCTGGAGCGAAGAACAGGCTCAACAGGGCAGACGGCGCTACACCGCTCGGCGAGAACGCCTGGCTCGTGAAGTGACCGAGCGCCAGGATCGACACATCACTCAGGCGACAAGCAAGCTGGCGCAACTGAGTGAACACTCCCGCATCAACGATCCCGCATTACTGGACAAGAAGAAAAGCCTCATTGAGGCGGCACTGGCCAAAGCCCGTGCCGCTCGACAGGCGTCGTCGGGTTAGACAACCGATACCGATGCTGCTGGACGCTCGCCTTGGGCATGCAGGCCAAGGCGCTGGAACAAGGCCCGGTCCCGTTGAGCTTGTGGGTTGCTGGTGGTGAGCAAGCGATCACCATAAAAAATCGAGTTGGCGCCTGCGGCAAAGCACAGCGCCTGCAAGGCCTCATCCATCTGCTCGCGTCCGGCTGACAGTCGAACCATGGTCGTCGGCATGGTGATACGTGCCACTGCAATCGTGCGAACAAACTCGAAGGGGTCGATGGGTTCGGCGTCACCCAGAGGTGTCCCGGGTACAGCCACCAGGTTGTTGATGGGCACCGATTCGGGATATGGATCCAGATTGGCCAGTTGAGCAATCAGTCCGGCCCGCTGAGTACGTGTCTCACCCATTCCCACGATACCGCCACAGCAGACATTGATACCCGCTTCTCGCACGTTCTGGAGGGTGTCCAGCCGGTCCTGGTAGGTTCGTGTGGTGATGACAGACCCGTAGTAATCGGGCGAGGTGTCGAGGTTGTGGTTGTAGTAGTCGAGTCCTGCATCCTTGAGTTGGTGAGCTTGCTGTTCGTCCAGCATACCCAGGGTCATGCAAGTCTCCATGCCGAGACCACGCACCCCTTCGATCATGGCGGTCACTTGCTCCATGTCGCGTTCTTTGGGACTGCGCCATGCGGCCCCCATGCAGAAGCGGGTGGCCCCCTGTGCTTTGGCTGCGCGAGCGGCGTCAAGCACCTCATCCAGCGGCAGGATCTTGCTGGCCTTGAGGCCCGTTTCAAAATGCGCGGACTGAGGACAGTATCCACAATCCTCGGCACAGCCACCTGTCTTGATGGACAGCAAGGTCGACAACTGGACTTCGTTCGGGTTGAAATGCTGCCGATGCGTCTGCTGGGCTCGGTACAGCAGGTCCATGAATGGCAGTTCATACAGCGCTTCCACGGCAGCCACTGTCCACCGGGATTCAGGCACCCCTTTGGACGGGCGCAGAGATGACAAGGAAATCGGGGATTCGACAGAGCTCATGATCAGACAGAAGTGGAAAGGGTGTTGGAACCGAAGAGAGACTGCAGCGCGACGGCATCCAGGTAAGGGGCGACGGCCTCACCGGTCGCAGCAGGCAAGCGGGGAACGATGCCCAGACAGGACGCATCGAACCGTTCTTGAAACTCGTGACGTAAGGTGTCGATGTTGCCTTCCAGGTGCAACATATCGGGGTCGACCGTGTTGCCTACCCAGCCGACGAGGCGAAGTCGCCGTTTTTGCAACGCTTCGGCGGTCAGCAGGGCATGATTGATGCACCCGAGTCGCAAACCCACCACCAGGACGACTGGCAAGCCGAGCGCGACCATGAGATGGGAGCTGTCCCAGTCGGGTCCCAGTGGCACGCAAAGCCCGCCCGCCCCTTCAGCCACGATAAAGTCCGCCCGCTGTGAGAGCTGCTGAGCACCTAGCAGCAAGGTGGTGCGGTCAATGGACACGCCCGCCGATCGAGCCGCGAGGTGCGGCGCACAGGGTTCCTGCAACTGGCACGGCCCCACTTCGTGCGGCTGAAGCGGGATATTGCTGGCCGCCAGGAGTGTCTGGACGTCGTCATTGACCCAATGACCATCAACCCATTCCATACCGGCCGAGACGGGTTTGTATCCCGCAACGCGCAGACCAGCCTGGGCAGCACGACGGAGCAATCCCGCGCTGACCCGGGTCTTGCCGACTTCTGTGTCGGTCCCCGTGACAAAACAACCCCTCATGCGGGCTCCTTGATCCAAATATCATGCATATGCTGAAGCAGATTATCCACGTCGACCTGGGTATGACTGGCCGAGAGTGTGAAGCGCAGTCGTGCGGTGCCAGCCGGGACGGTCGGTGGTCGAATGGCCGGCACGCGGATACCGCGCGCCTCCAGCGCCGACTCCATGGCAAGCGCACGTTCATTGTCGCCCAGGATCAACGGTTGAATCGGGGTGAACGAGTTCATGAGCCGTAACCCGTCATGCTGGGCAACCAGCTCACGCAATCCCTCTCGCAACTGCCCGATCATCGTCTGCAGGTGCGCCCTTCTCTGCATGCCCTCTGGGCCTTCAATGAGGTCGAGGGCTTCGTTCAGGGTGTAGGCCAGTACCGGGGGCATGGCCGTGGTGTAGATGTAAGAACGGGCTCGTTGAACCAGCCATTGAATGATGGTGGGGTGCGCTGCCACGAAAGCGCCAGAAACACCGGCCGCCTTTCCCAGCGTGCCCATGTAGATCAGCCGTTCGCTGGACAAACCGAAGTGCTCCAGACTGCCGCGCCCGCGCTCGCCCAGCACGCCGAAGCCGTGCGCATCATCAACGACGAGCCACGCATCGTGCTCTTCGGCCAGAGCCAGGAGTGAAGGCAGGTCCGCCACATCGCCATCCATGCTGAACACCGCATCGGTCACGATCAGTTTGACTGGCGTCCTGCATGCGGCCAGTTGATGGCTGAGAGCAGCGATGTCGCCGTGGCTAAAGAGCTGCACAGAGGCACGCGCCAGACGCGTCCCATCGATGAGCGAGGCGTGGTTGAGCTGATCTGAAAACAGGGTGGCTTCGCGATCCCCCAGTGTGGTCATGAGCGCGATATTGGCCATGTAACCGCTGCAGAACAACAAGGCTTGCGCATCAGGCACATGGGGGGCCAGCCAGTGACCCAGGCGGGCTTCAAGGTCGGCATGGGCCTGTGAATGCCCACTCACCAGGTGTGAAGCCCCGCTGCCTGCCCCCCAACGGCGGGCGCCATCAGACAACGCAAGGGCCAGCCGGGGATGGCTGGCCAGCCCCAGATAGTCGTTGCTGCAGAAGGTCAGCATCAAGCCCTGTCCTGCCCACTGCTGGCGGGGCTCACAGGGCGTCTGCCCGATGCGCCGCTTGCGACGCAAGGCCGCGGCGTCGATTTCACGCAGTTGCCGGTTGATATGTTCGATCAGCATGGGATTGTTGTAACGTCTCGTCCAGCGTGTTCAGCAGGCGTTCGGCCAGCCAGCGCGACAGGTCATCTGTCAGCACATAAGGGGGCATGAGATAGACCGTACGCCCGATAGGTCGAATCAGCAGTTCATGCCGGCGACCAGCCAAATGGAAAACTTCTGCAAAACGACCCGGCGCCGCCTCTGCCTTGACGTCAAAGGCCCAGATCATGCCACGGCGGCGGACATATTCGACCCCGGGGTATGTCTCCAAGGGAGCCAGGGCTGCATCCAGCGCCTGGGCAGCGATGGCATTTTGACCCAAGACATCCTGTTGATCAAAGCGATCGAGCACCGCCAGGGCCGCACGACAGGCGAGTGCGTTGCCCGTGTAGGAATGGGAATGCAGAAAACCTCTGGCGACGTCATCAGACAAGAAGGCCCGGTAGATATCGTCGCGGCTGAGGACGATGGACAAGGGCAGAAAACCGCCAGTGATGCCTTTGGACAGGCAGATGAAATCGGGCCAGATGCCCGCCTGCTCACAGGCAAAGAACGTACCGGTGCGGCCGCACCCGACGGCTATCTCGTCTGCGATCAGGTGCACCTGGTATCGATCGCACAAGGCACGAACGCGCTGCAGATAGGACACGTGGTGCATGGCCATGCCGGCGGCGCACTGAATCAGGGGTTCGACAATCAGCGCGGCGATTTCACCATGCCGCTCAGCCAACAGATTTTCCAGTTCCTGGGCAGCCCGATGGGCCACCGCTTGTGCGTCTTCACCAGGCAGAGCCTGACGGTCATCGGGGGAAGCGACCTGGTGGGCGTGCATCAGCAAGGGATCGTAGGCATCCCTGAAGACTTGCACGTCGGTCACGGCCAGCGCACCCAGGGTCTCGCCGTGATAGCCCTGGCGTACACAGACGAAATGGCGCTTGTCGGGCTGTCCGACGTTGCGCCAATGATGGAAACTCATCTTCAAGGCGATCTCGACCGCCGAGGCGCCGTCGCTGGCGTAAAAGGCATGACCCAGAACGCCCTGGGTGCGGGCCGACAAGCGCTCCGCCAGCTCAACGGCCGGGCTGTGGGTACATCCGGCCAGCATCACATGGGGCAGCACATCGAGCTGCGCTTTCAGCGCCTGAACAATCCCGGGGTCGGCGTGCCCAAACAGGTTGACCCACCAGCTGCTGTTGGCATCGAAGTACCGTTGGCCTTCCTGGTCGTACAACCAGGGGCCCTGCGCCCGCGCGATGGGCAGAGGGGGGACCACCTGCGTTCGCTGCATCTGGGTGCAGGGATGCCACACACTGGCCACACTTCGGGCCTGCCACGATTCATTCAATCCCATATCCACTCAACGCTTCAATCACTTCCCTGGGAGCCTGCACCAGTTCAATCAGGACGCCCTCACCCGCAATCGGGAATTCCTCATTCGACTTCGGGTGCAAGAAACAGATATCGTACCCTGCCGCGCCCTTTCGAATGCCCCCCGGCGCGAAACGCACCCCCTGTGCTGTCAGCCACTCCACCGCCTTGGCGAGATCATCGATCCACAGGCCCACGTGGTTCAGCGGCGTCGTGTGAACCGCAGGTTTTTTTTCGGGATCGAGCGGTTGCATCAGGTCCACTTCCACCTTGTACGGACCCACGCCCATGGCGCAGATGTCTTCATCCACGTTTTCTCGTTCGCTTCGGAAAGTACCGGTCACTTGCAGACCCAGCATGTCCACCCAAAGTTTCTGAAGACGCGATTTATCGGGGCCTCCAATAGCAATTTGCTGGATACCCAGTACTTTGAAGGGCCGAGCCCCCACGCTGACGCTGCCCCCCGAGGGGGCGCTCGCAACTTGGGACGGCCCGGCGTTGCTCGGCTCGCTCATTTTTCGAACTCCACGATCGGCTGATCCACCACCAGGCTTTCGCCCTGGCTGGCCAGCACCTTGGCCACCACGCCATCGGCAGTGGCGAAAAGCACGTTTTCCATCTTCATGGCCTCGATCACCGCGACCCGCTCGCCGGCCTGTACCCGCTGGCCTGGCTTGACGGCCACGTCCACGAGCAGACCGGGCATGGGCGACAGCACAAACTGACTCATGTCAGGCGGCGCCTTGAAGGGCATGAGCTTGTGCAGCTCGGCCATCCGTGGCGAGACCACCATGGTTTCCAGCTTGGTCCCGTTGTGCTGTACCACCAGCGCCAGGGGGTTTTTCGCCGAGCCGCGCTCCATCTGAGCCGTGAAGGGTTCACCATTGCACTCGCCAGCAATGACGATGTCATTCAAACGAGAGGACGAAGTGATCTTGTACCGCTTGTCGTTCACTACCACGGCGGCATAGCCGGTCTCACCCGTGAACTCTTCCACATACACCGGGGTGTAGCGGTGCTGGCCATCATGCGCCAGGCTGATGACAGTGAATTCACTGCCCACCTTGACACCATAACCGGGCAATTGCCCCGAAATGCCGGTGGCACGCTCACGGCTCTTGCGACGCACGAAAGCGGCCAGCGCCACGAGGAAGTCCTCGTCGTCGTGAGGCACGTCCTCGGCACGGAAGCCACCGCC
>JAUVYR010000107.1 GCA_030602985.1 Burkholderiales bacterium | reverse complement strand
TCTATCGCGGCAGCGATCTGTCCTACGCCATGGAAATCAACCTCGAAGAAGCCGCCAATGGCAAGGACGCGCAGATCCGCATCCCCAGCTGGGAAGACTGCGACAGCTGTCACGGCACAGGTGCCAAACCGGGCACCAGTGCTAAGACCTGCCCGACCTGCAATGGTGCGGGCACCGTCCAAATGCGGCAAGGCTTCTTCAGCGTGCAACAGACTTGCCCCCACTGCCACGGCAGCGGCAAAATCATCCCCGAGCCCTGCACTACCTGCAACGGCCAGGGCAAGCTCAAGAAGCACAAGACGCTGGAAATCAAGATTCCGGCCGGTATCGACGACGGCATGCGCATCCGCTCCGCCGGCAATGGCGAGCCGGGACGCAATGGCGGCCCAGCCGGTGACCTGTTCATCGAAATCCGCATCCGCAAGCACGACATCTTCGAGCGCGATGGCGACGACCTGCACTGCCAGGTGCCGGTCAGCATCACCACCGCTGCTTTGGGTGGCGAAATTGCGGTGCCCACGCTCCAGGGCAAAGCCACCATCGACATCCCTGAAGGCACGCAGCACGGCAAGACCTTCCGCCTGCGCGGTCGGGGCATCAAAGGGGTGCGCTCCAGCTACCCTGGCGACCTGTATTGCCATATCGCGGTGGAAACCCCTGTCAAGCTCACCGAGCATCAGCGCAAGCTGTTGCGCGACCTGGAAGACTCCTTCCAGAAAGGCGGCAACAAGCACAGCCCGAACGACAAAGGCTGGTTTGAGAAAGCCAAGGCTTTTTTCAGCTGAGCGTCTGTGGTGAAATGGGCGCATGAGCGTTCAAATCACCTTTCTCGGCGGAGCCGGCACCGTGACCGGCTCCAAATTTCTGGTTCAACACGACGGCCAGCGCCTGCTGGTGGACTGCGGCCTGTTTCAAGGCTACAAGCAGTTGCGGCTGCGCAACCGCACCCCGCTGCCGTTCGAGCCCAATCACCTGCAAGCCGTCATCCTCACTCACGCCCATCTGGACCACAGCGGCTACTTCCCGCTGCTGGTCAAGGAAGGCTTCAAGGGCAAGGCCTGGTGCACGCCTGGCACCCGCGACCTCTGCAACATCCTGCTGCCTGACAGCGGTCACATCCAGGAAGAAGACGCTGCTTTTGCCAACCGCAAGGGGTTCTCCAAGCACAGCCCTGCCCTGCCGCTGTACACCGAGGAAGACGCCCTGCTCAGCCTCAAGCACCTGAAAACCGTGCCACCGCTGCGCGAGTTCGAGCCCATCCGGGGTTGGAAGGCACGCTTCTATGGCGCGGGTCACATTCTGGGGGCTTCAAGCGTATCGATTGAAGTTGGCGGCAAGCGGCTGCTGTTTTCGGGAGACCTGGGGCGGCCAGACGATCTAATCATGCTGCCCCCCGACCCACCCCCTGGGGCTGATGCGGTCATCATCGAATCCACCTATGGCGACCGCGACCACCCACCCGACAACCTGATCGACGAACTGGGCCCTTTGCTGGAAAAAGTGGCTGCGCGTGGTGGGGTGGCGGTCCTGCCCGTGTTTGCGGTGGGGCGCGCCCAGGCCTTGCTGCACGCGATTGCCGAACTCAAACAGCAGAAACGTCTGCCCCCGTCGTTACCGGTGTACCTGGACAGCCCCATGGCCATCCACAGCACCGAAGCCTTCACCCAGCACCTGGGCGAACACCGGCTCAACGCCGCGCAGTGCAACGCCATGGCCAAAGTCGCCAAAATGGTTCGCACGCCGGATGAATCCAAAGCGATTGCCAACCACCACGGCCCCAAGGTGATTCTGGCGGCCAGTGGCATGGCCACCGGTGGGCGTGTGTTGCACCATCTGGTTCAGTACCTGGGTAACCACCGCAACATGGTCATCCTTACCGGCTACCAGGCGCCGGGCACACGAGGGGCCACGCTGGCCAACGGCGGGGCCAGCTTGCGCATCCACGGGCAGGACATTGCCGTGCGGGCTGAAATCGCCCAGCTACACTCCTCATCGGCCCATGCCGATGCCGGCCAGCTCATGCAATGGCTGCGCGCCATTCCCGGCCAGCCGCACCGCGTGTTCGTGGTGCATGGCGACCAGGATGCGTCCGACACCCTGCGCCGCCGCATTGAAAATGAATTGCGCTGGCACGCCATGGTGCCGGAACACGGCTCCACCTGGGCGGTCTGAACCGTCTGTATTAACCTACCTGTTTTGTTGATGTTGACCCCTGATTACGGCCGCAGTTTTTCCCTCTGGCGCACCGCCGCTGGCGCCCACTGGCTCGACTACGTGGAGCACCGTTTTGTTCGCGAGCTTGGTCGTGGCACCTTGCCACCGGAAAGCTTTTTGCACTATCTGCAGCAGGACTACGTGTTCCTGATCCATTTTTCGCGCGCCTGGGCGCTGGCCGCCGCCAAGTCGGACACACTGGCGGAAATGGGTCTGGCCGCCAGCACACTGCATGCGCTGGTGCACCATGAAATGCCCATGCATGTGCGTCTATGCGAAGCGCAGGGCATCAGCCAACCCACCCTGGAAAACACCCCCGAAGCCACCGCCAACATGGCCTACACCCGCTACGTGCTGGAAGCCGGCTACTCGGGCGACTTGCTGGACCTGCTGGCGGCTCTGGCCCCCTGCGTGCTGGGCTATGGCGAAATCGGCCAGCGCCTGCAGGGCAGCGACACCCCTTACCGCGAATGGATCGACACCTACGCCCACCCCGAATACCAGAGCGTGTGCCAGCAGGTGGGCCAGCTGATTGACGATGCCGCCACCCGACGGCTGGGTGCCGATTTTGCGCAGACGCCACGCTTTGCCCAGCTCAGCCAGCGCTTTGCCAACGCCTGTCGGCTGGAAACCGCCTTCTGGGAAATGGCCTACACCCGCTCGGTCTGACCGCGCCAAGTGGCACCTGCCGCACGGCACAGGTGGCCCTTTTTGAGAACCCAATCGGGTGCTACATTGTGACTATTCACCGCAAGCCCGGAGACCGTCATGCACCGCGACCCCAACCTGACTGAAGTCAAATCCAACGCCACTCTGATGGCACGCCGCCGGGCTGCGCTGCCCGCCGGGCTGGGCCAGACCTATGAGGTGTTTGCCGACCGTGCTGAAAACGCCGAGTTGTGGGATGTGGAGGGCAAGCGCTACATCGACTTTGCCGGGGGCATCGCGGTGCTCAACACCGGCCACCGCCACCCCAAGATCGTGGAAGCCGTCAAAAAGCAGCTGGACCACTACCACCACACCTGCTTCCAGGTGGTGGCCTACGAGCCCTACGTGGAACTGGCCGAGCGGCTGATTGCGCTGGCGCCGGGCAACTTTGCCAAGAAAGCCTTTTTCGTGTCCACCGGCGCCGAGGCGGTGGAAAACGCCGTCAAGATCGCCCGTGCTGCCACCCAACGCCAGGCCGTGATTGCCTTTGGCGGCGGCTTCCATGGCCGCACCCTGCTGGGCATGGCGCTGACGGGCAAAGTGGCCCCGTACAAAGCGGGCTTCGGCCCCTTCCCGGCCGAGATTTACCACGCTGAATTCCCCAACCCACTGCATGGCATCAGCGTGGCCGACGCCATGCGCTCGATCGAGCACATCTTCAAATACGACGTGGAGCCCAACCGCGTGGCCGCCATCATGCTGGAGCCGGTACAAGGTGAAGGCGGCTTCTACATCGCGCCGCCCGAGTTTGCCCAGGCCTTGCGCGCCCTGTGCGACAAGCACGGCATCGTCCTCATTGCCGACGAGGTGCAGACGGGCGCCGGGCGCACCGGCACCTGGCTGGGCTGCGAACAGTGGGGCGTGGCGCCGGACCTCATCACCATGGCCAAGAGCATGGCGGGAGGCTTCCCGCTGGCGGCCGTCATCGGCAAGGCCGAGATCATGGACAAACCCCTGCCCGGCGGCCTGGGCGGCACCTACGCCGGCAGCCCGCTGGCCTGTGCCGCGGCCCTGGCCGTGCTGGACGTATTCGAGGAAGAAAAGCTCATCGAGCGCTCCAACGCCGTGGGCAAACGCCTGATGGACGGCCTGCGTGCCATGGCCGCCCAGCACGTGGAAATCCAGGACGTGCGCGGCCTGGGCTCCATGGTGGCGATTGAACTGTTCGAGGGCGGCGACCACCACAAACCCGCAGCCGACCTGACCAAACGCATGTGCATGGAAGCCCTGAAACGCGGGCTGGTGCTGCTGTCGTGCGGCGTGTACGCCAACGTCATCCGCATCCTGGTGCCCATCACCGCCAGCGACGCGCTGCTGGACGAAGGGCTCGCCATCATGGGCGAGGCGCTGAAGGCCGCGAAGGGTTGATGGCACAGCACCAGGAAAGGATGCACGTCGCGCATCTCGCGCCCGGCCTGAGGGTTGCAGTCGATCCAGATAACGTCTTGCCTGTAGGGCACCCACGAAGCCACGGCGCATGATGCTTGCCAAATGGTATCATTCATATAAAATGACACCATTGATGCTTATTAAATTTGGAGCACCCAATGGCAAACGTCAATGTCAGAAATCTGCCCGATGAGGTGCACCGGGCCATCCGAATCCAAGCCGCCCACCACGGTCGCAGCACCGAGGCTGAAATCCGCGACATCCTGGAGCGGGCAGCGAAGTCCAAGGGTCGCGTCAAACTGGGTTCGTACTTGGCCACCATCGCCCGCGAGGCTGGTGGCCTGACCGATGAAGAACACGCCTTGTTTGAAAGCGTCCGCATCAAGTCTCCGGCCCGTGCGGCGAGCTTCGAATGATCCTGCTCGACACGAACGTCATTTCGGAGCCACAGCGCCGGGAACCCAATGCCTGCGTCCTTGACTGGATGGATGCGCAAGCGCTGGAAACACTCTATCTGTCAGCGATCACGGTCGCAGAGCTTCGCGCGGGTATCGCGCTGATGCCGGCTGGAAAGCGCCGGAACAGTCTGCATGAAAACCTGGAAAAGCGCTTGCTGCCGATGTTTGCCAATCGGGTATTGGCGTTCGACTTGGCTTGCACAAAAGCTTATGCCGAGCTGCTGGCCAAGGCCCGCGCTTCTGGCTTGGCCATCGAAACGGCCGATGCCTTCATGGCGGCCATCGCCCTTGCCAACGGCTTCACCGTCGCCACCCGCGACACCCGCCCCTTTGAGGCTGCCGGGCTGAGCGTCATCAATCCGTGGGAGGCGGCTCAGTAAATCGTGAGTGAAGGGTTGAACGACGCGGACTAGCGCCCCATCAAGCCAGCGCAATGATCTGATTCAACACGCCGCAAACTTCCTGAAAGGCGGCTGCTGGCAGCCGCTTCATGGGATGGGGGCTGGCTTGATGCACCCGCCAATCAAAAGACTTGGGTTGGTGACACAGCACATAACTGGTTTTGCCCGCTTTGGGGCCACCAGTCTGACCCGCTACCACCGCAAAGGGGTTGTCGGCGTTGTAGGTAGCGGTGGTCATGGGCAGCCCGATCACCCATGACGTACGCTCATTGAATGCCTTGGGGGACAGCACCAGGAAAGGGTGCACGTCACGCATCTCGCGCCCGGCCTGAGGGTTGCAGTCTATCCAGATGATGTCTTGTCTGTCGGGGACCCATGGAGCCGCGGCTCGACGAGTCACCATTTTTCAGCACCCACCGGGGCACTGAGCATGGCTTCACCGCCGTGCCGCGCCGGGTCAAACCGTTGCAAACGCGCCTCCAGCGACAAACCATCCTGGGGCAGAGGCTCAATCACCACCCTGCCCTGCTCCACACTGATGCGAACCTGTTGATCCGCATGCAAATGCGCCGCCC
>JAUVYR010000073.1 GCA_030602985.1 Burkholderiales bacterium | reverse complement strand
CCCAGCGCGCTGACCAGCCGGTCGATCTCGGCCTCGGTGCTGATGAAGGGCGGCGCGAGCTGGATGGTGTCGCCGCCATAGCGCACGTAAAAGCCCTTGCGGTACATGGCCATGGCGACCTCGTAGGGCCGCCGGGCCGGTTCGCCGGGCACGGGCAAAAGTGTGAAGCCTGCCGCCAAGCCAAAGTTGCGAATGTCGCCCACGTGTTTCGCACCTTGCAGGCCGTGCACCGCCCGCTCGAAATGGGGCGCGAGCTCTCGCACCCGTTGCAGGGTGTGCTCGCGGGCCATCAGGTCCAGGGTGGCAATGCCCGCCGCACAGGCCACCGGGTGCGCCGAGTAGGTGTAACCGTGAGGAAACTCCAGCATGTACTCTGGGCCACCGGCCGCCATGAAGGTGTCGTAAATCTCGCGCGTGGCCACCACGCCGCCCAGCGGTTGCACGCCGTTGGTCACCTGCTTGGCAAAGTTGAGGATGTCGGGCGTCACGCCAAAGGCCTCGGCGCCGGTCCAGGCCCCGCTGCGGCCAAAGCCGGAAATGACCTCGTCAAAAATGAGAAGGATATTGTGTTGCGTGCAGATCTCACGCAGGCGCTGCAGGTAGCTCACGGGCGGAATCACCACACCCGCTGAGCCAGAAAATGGCTCGACGATCACCGCCGCGATGTTGGACGCATCGTGCAGGCTGATCAGGTTCAGCAGGTCGTCGGCCAGCGCGGCGCCTGGGTAAGAACCGGTCGGCTCGGCAGGCGGCATACCCCTGAAAAACGAGCCGTTCGGCGGCTGGGTGTGCGGCAGGTGGTCGGCCTCCACCCCCTGGCCGTACAGTTTGCGATTGGCCACAATGCCACCGACGGAAATGCCACCAAAGTTCACACCGTGGTAGCCCTTGATGCGGCCGATCAGTCGCGTCTTGCTGGCCTGCCCTTTGGCCCGCCAGTAGGCACGGGCCATTTTCAGCGAGGTGTCGGCCGACTCCGACCCTGACCCCGTGAAAAACACGTGGGTCAACCCCTTGGGCATCCGCTCGATGATGCGGTTGGCCAGCTCAAACGACAACGGGTGCCCGAACTGGAAGGCGGGCGAATAATCCAGCGTCGCCACCTGTTGCGAGATCGCCTGGCTGATCTCAGCCCGGCAATGCCCCAGACCCGTGCACCACAGACCCGACAGACCGTCAAACAGCCGGCGACCGTCAGCCGTGGTGAAGTAGGCACCCTGCGCTGACGTGATGAGGCGCGGGTCGGCCTTGAACTGGCGATTGCCGGTGTAGGGCATCCAGTGGGCGTCGAGCCAGGCGGCGTCGGTGCGGGGGCTCAGGTGCTGGCTGTCGGTCAGGTCCATGGGCGTTGATCCATCGTGTCGGAAAACCTCATGGTAGCCAGGTGGCCGCGACTTCACAAGTCCATTCGGCAGCGGTTCGCATAGTCCACCATGCCCTGCCCGGCCACCCGGCCACTGGCCAGGCAGGCGGTCAGCAGATAGCCCCCGGTCGGTGCTTCCCAGTCCAGCATTTCCCCTGCACAGAAAACACCCGGCAAGGCCTTCAGCATCAGGTCATCCGTCAACCCTTCCAGAGCCACTCCGCCCGCGGTGCTGATGGCTTCGGCCATGGGCCTGGGTGTGTGCAGTGTCAACGGCAACGCCTGGATGCCCTCGGCCAGTTGCTCAGGACCGGGTCGGGTCACGGGCGTCCCGGTTTTTTTCGGCTCGGCGTGCAGCCACTCCTGCACCAACGCCACCGCCACCGGGGGCAACCCCACACGGCCTTTGAGCCACTGCGTCAACGTCTTGCCCCCCGCGGGGGCAGACAACGC
Organism: Burkholderiales bacterium; assembly: GCA_030602985.1. Lineage (GTDB taxonomy): Bacteria > Pseudomonadota > Gammaproteobacteria > Burkholderiales > Burkholderiaceae_C > UBA997. Next base: position 6,967 of record JAUVYR010000073.1, on the reverse strand, counting down.
CGACACCAGCCGCTCGCGGGTCCAGTCAGGTTTCAGATTCAACGTCACGGTGACTGGACCCCGCGCGGTGATGGCATCGCGCAGGCGGGCAGAGGCGGCGTACACCAGACTGCCCTCGATCCCGGTGGCCGTGAGCACGCACTCCCCTTTCTGGCTGAAGGGTTCTTCCTGGGCGTCCGCGAAGGTCAGCGTCACGCCCTTGAGGGGCTGGCCCGCGTAGCGGCTCGCCAATGGCTCGCTCCAGCCCCGCTGGGGGGCGACCCCGCCATCAAAACCGCAGTTCGCGGGCTGCAGGGGTTGCATGGGCACACCATGCCCGGCCAGCCAGGGCAGCCAGGCGCCGTCCGACCCGAGTTTGGGCCAGCTGCCCCCACCCAGCGCCAGCAAGACCAATGCCGCCTGCACCACGCGTGGCCCAGTGGGGGTGGTGAACGCCAGGCGATACGACCCATCCGGCCAAGCATCGAGCGTGCCGTCCCAGCGGTGTCGGGTATGAAACGTCACTGGTACACCGGCTGCCGGGTGGCGCAGGCGATGCAGCCAGGCGCGCAGCAGCGGTGCGGCTTTCATGTCCGTCGGGAAGACCCGTTGCGAAGAGCCCACAAAGGTGTCGATGCCCAGACCCGCCGCCCAGTCTCGCACCCCCTGCGGCGACAGGGCCTGAAGCCAACGCGCGCAGGCCGCAGCCTTCTGACCGTAGCGCTGTTGAAAGCGATCCAAAGGTTCGGCGTGAGTCAGGTTCAACCCGCCGATGCCTGCCAGCAAAAACTTGCGTCCCACCGTGGGCATGGCGTCAAACAGGTGCACGGGCAAGCCCGCCGCGCTCAGCTGTTCGGCCGCCATCAGCCCGGCAGGGCCGCCCCCCACAATCACCACCGGCAGGCCAGCATCTGTCATGGCGCTCATTCCAGCGGCAGGGCGCTCGTGCATTTCACTTCGTCCAGGCAGACGCTCGACCGCACCCCGTTAACCCCCGGCAACTGGGCCAACGAACCGAGCAGGAAATCGGACAACGCTTTCAGATCGCGGGCCACCACTTTCAGGACATAGTCGAAGTCACCCGTCACGGCATAGCACTCCTGCACTTGCGACAGCGTGCTGATCATGTCGCGAAACTTCACCACCTCGCGAATGTGCCCACGCTCCATCGTCACGTACACAAACGCCAGCACGCCCAGGCCCACTTGCTCGGCATCCAGCCGGGCCTCGTAGCGCCGGATGATGCCGCGCTCCTCCAGGCGGCGGTGCCGCCGGTTGCACTGTGCCGGTGACAGGTGCACCGCCTCAGCCAACTCCAGATTGGTGGCCCGACCATGCGCCTGCAAATGGGCCAGGATGCGTCGATCGGTTTGATCCAAATCAAGAGTCTGCAACGTTATTTCCTTGAAAACCGATTTCATATGAATTCGTTGCATCCATCATGGCAAATACTCCCCAAAAATGCAATCCCATTGTGTCAACAGTGGCATAAAGTTTCGGTTTCAATTCATATCACGGAGATGACGCCATGGCTGACCTGTTTGACAACCCGATGGGCCTGTGCGGGTTCGAGTTCGTTGAATTCGCCTCCCCCACCGCCAACCTGCTGGAACCCCTGTTTGAAAAGATGGGCTTCACACTGGTGGCCAAGCACCGCTCCAAAGACGTGGTGCTGTACCGCCAGGGCGGCATCAACTTCATCGTCAACCGCGAACCCAAGAGTCTGGCGGGCTATTTTGCTTCCGAGCACGGCCCCAGCGCCTGCGGCCTGGCCTTCCGCGTGAAAGACGCCCACAAAGCCTACGCCCGTGCCCTCGAACTGGGTGCGCAGCCGATCGAGATCCCCACCGGCCCCATGGAGCTCCGTCTGCCCGCTATCAAAGGCATCGGCGGCGCACCCCTGTACCTGATCGACCGCTTCGAAGACGGCAAGAGCATCTACGACATCGACTTCGAATTCCTGCCCGGTTTTGAAGACCCGGCCTGCCGCAACCCGGTGGGTCATGGTTTCAAGCTGATCGACCACCTTACCCACAACGTTTACCGTGGTCGGATGGCGTTCTGGGGCGGCTTCTACGAGAAGCTCTTCAACTTCCGCGAAATCCGCTATTTCGACATCAAAGGTGAATACACCGGCCTGACCAGCCGCGCGATGACGGCACCGGACGGCATGATCCGTATTCCTCTGAACGAAGAAAGCGGCAAGGGCGCGGGACAGATCGAAGAATTCCTGATGCAGTTCAACGGTGAAGGCATTCAGCACATCGCTCTGTTGACCGACGACCTGCTGGCCAGCGTCGATGCGCTGCAGATGGCCGGCGTGCCGCTGATGACCGCTCCCAACGACATCTACTACGAAATGCTCGAAGAGCGGCTGCCTGGCCATGGCGAGCCCGTGGGCGAGCTCAAGGCCCGGGGCATTCTGCTGGACGGCTCCACTGCCAACGGCGACAAGCGCCTGCTGCTGCAGATCTTCAGCCAGACGATGCTGGGACCGGTGTTCTTCGAATTCATCCAGCGCAAGGCCGACGAAGGTTTTGGCGAAGGCAACTTCAAGGCCCTGTTCGAAAGCCTGGAACGCGACCAGATCCGACGCGGCGCCCTGCAGGTCGAACCTGCTGGCGCCTGATTCCCATGGGGCTTCGGCCCTTTTTCCCTCCTCACCATCATGAAAAAACTCGAAGGCTCCGCGCTTCAACAACAACTGGCTCACGTCCCCGGCTGGCGGTTTGACGAAGAATCCCTGTCCATTGAACGGCGCTTTGCTTTCAAGGACTTCAACGAAGCCTTTGCTTTCATGACCCGGGTGGCCATGGCCGCTGAACAGCGCAATCACCATCCGGAATGGTTCAACGTGTACAACCGGGTGGACATCACCTTCACCACCCACGACGCTGGCGGCCTCACCGAGCGCGACATCGATTTCGCGCAATGGGTGGACGGCATCGCCGGAGACGCTGCCAACTGATCTGACCATGCAAGACGCGCCCTCCAAACACGGTCTCGCCGCTGGCGATGCCGGTCGCCCCGAAAGCCCGGACTGGACCATTCCACAAGGCTGGGAGCACTACAGCGCCGCCGAACACGCCACCTGGCGCACCTTGTTCGAGCGTCAGATGTCGATGCTGCCAGGGCGCGTCTGTGCTGAATTCGAGGCAGGCATGAAAGCCCTGCCCATTGCCTCAGACCAGATTCCCGACTTTCGCCGCCTGAGCGAGGTGCTGATGAAGCACACCGGATGGCAAGTGGTGGCCGTCCCGGGTCTGGTGCCCGATGACGTGTTCTTTGACCACCTGGCCAACCGCCGTTTCCCGGCCGGGCAGTTCATCCGCCGACCCGATCAGCTGGACTATCTGGAAGAGCCTGACGTGTTCCATGACGTGTTTGGGCATGTCCCCATGCTGATGCACCCGGTCATGGCGGACTTCATCCAGGCTTACGGAGAAGGGGGCTTGCGCGCTCAGCGGCTGGGTCACCTGGACCAACTGGCCCGCGTTTACTGGTACACGGTGGAATTCGGGCTGGTTCAGGAAAGCGATGGGCTGCGCCTGTATGGGGGCGGCATCGCTTCCTCTTACAGCGAAAGCCTGTTCTGCCTGGACTCGCCTTCGCCCAACCGCATCCGCTTCCAACTGGATCGGGTGCTGCGCACCCGCTACCGGATCGACGACTTCCAGGAAAGCTACTTTGTTCTGCAGTCACTTGATGAGCTGCTGGAACTGGCGCAGGTGGACTTTGCGCCCTTGTACGAGCGTACTCGCCAGTTGGCCCCGCTCGAACCCGGTGATGTACTGGCGACGGACACGGTCATCCATCGCGGCAACGGGCACTACCACCAGCAAAAACGGGGGCTGGCTCAGGCAGCCGTCTGAGCAGCCATCTGAGCGGTCAGGCGCCCTTCGATCTGCCCCCTCAATGCGGCTTCGTCCAGTTCGTTGCTCAGCATCCAGGCCCGGCTGCGCTCGGCATCGGTGAGCGGCTCCAGGTAAGCCTGCTGCCGCTCCATGACGGCTTCATCCGCGTCTGAAGGGTCCCTGCCCTGCTGTTGACGCACTTGCAGACGCTGGCGCAACAGAGCGTCCGAGGCGGTGACACAGACCAGCCGATCACTCGCCCCGGCATGCGCGGCCAGCGCCGACATGCGCTGCCGTTCATCCCGCCTCAAGGTGGCGGCATCCACCACCACATCCAGACCGGCTTCCAGCGCGTCACGGGCCATCTGGTGCAGGCGCTCATAGGTATGCCGGGTTGTCTCCGCGCTGTACCAGTGCGCTGCCTCCTCAGGCCCAGGGCGGGCCTGCAGGGGCACCCCCAACCAGCGCTTGCGCTCCACATCGGAACGAATCCTTACCACCCCCACCCCACGGGCGCCCAGGGCGTCGCGCAACAGGCCGGCCGCCGTGGACTTGCCAGAACCGCTCAGCCCCATCATCAGCCACAGGCAGGGTCGGCAGGGCTGGCGGGGCGCGGCCAGCAAACCCCTCAAGCAGCGCCAATAACGCTCGAACGACTGTCGCCCGCCACTGCCCAGCAACGCCACCTGGGCCCGCACCAGCGCACGGTAAGCAGCAAACAGGGTCAGGCCGCGCAAGCCATCGGTATCACCGGTGTGGGCCACCCAGCCATCGATCAACCGCCAGGCCAGCCCAGGCTGGTCGTGCGCCAGCAAATCCATGAACGTGAAGGCCACATCGTTCATCGCGTCGATACAGCGCAGATCTTCGTCGAACTCGATGGCATCAAACGCCATCATCTCGCCCCGCCAGTCGATCAAATTACCCAGATGCAGGTCTCCATGGCATTCGCGCACCCAACCTGCTTGACGGCGCGCGTGCATCCAGGGCCCCAGGGCCACCAGGCGATCGGTCATGCGGTCTTGCAGCGCCTCCACCTCGGCCTCGGAAACGGTGTCCAGCCGGTCCGGGTGATAGCGTACAACCTTCCAAGCCGCCGCCACCCAGTCCGCCAGCGGTTGGCGGGGCTGCCAGTCCGTAGGCACAGGTGGAAGCGACTGATGAAAGCTGGCCAGGTGCGCCGCCAGGCGATCCATGTCTGCCAGCGTGAGCTGCCCGGTCTGGCAACGCGTGGCCAGCAGCGCATCGGCATCAAACCGACGCATCCGTACCACCCAGTCCTGGGCGGTGGCGGCATCGGACTGAGCCAGCGCGGCCACTGGGTCGTGAACCCACTCGGCCCACGGCACGCTCAGGGGCCGAACGTCCACATACAACGCCGGAGCCGTGCGGGCATTGATGCGCAGCTCCTCCTCGCAGAAAAACCGACGCCGCGCCACGGTGCTGAAGTCCAGAAACGGCAGCTTCAGCGGCTTTTTGAGCTTGTACGCCCAATCGCCGTCCAGCAGCACCCGCGACACGTGAGTCTCGATTTCTCGCATGCTATACTTATAGCTTATTCCCCGATAGCTCAGTCGGTAGAGCGCCGGACTGTTAATCCGTAGGTCCCTGGTTCGAGCCCAGGTCGGGGAGCCAGTCACAACAAAGGCTTGCAAGCAATTGCAAGCCTTTTGTCTTTTCAGCCGTCCGCGTCTAGGATTGCACGCTTTCCTGGCCATTTACATTTGCTCTGACATCAGAACAAAAACAAAAAAGACCTAGCGCAAAAATACGCTAGGTCTTTTTAATTTGGTGGTGGAGTATAGCAGAACCTCGAACCGCTTATCTTCAGCGATGCCGAAACGTCCCCATAGAAGTCCGTATCGTCGTGCTGAGCAGGGACATTGGTATGGACCGCTGATGCACGCTGACTCCCCGGCCGGGCGACGAGCCGCATGGCAACTTCGCGAATGACTTGGCTTCCGGTCCGGATCTACGCCTGAATGCGTTGCCTTCAACCACAGACGGAGTCAACCATGCAGAAGATGATGATGAACGAAAACGAGCTGGCCACGCGCTGGAACATCAGTCCCAAGACCCTTCAACGCTGGCGCAGCGAAGGACGTGGGCCTCGATTCATGAAAATGTCCAAGCGCGTCGTGTACCCCATCGATGAAGTCTTCGACTTTGAGTCCAAAGCCCTCCGAGCCTCAACTTGGGAGCGAGCATCCGACGTCTTTCTTCCGAGCGGCTCTACGTTGATGGACCCGCGCGAAATTTCGCATGTGACCGGACTCCCCTTGTACCTCTTCACGCAAAAACAGATGCGAGAGGCATTGGGCATCCCGCATCGTCGGGTCCAGAAGCTCATCCGATTCGACCGCGACGAGGTCATGGCATGGGCCAAACGCTGGGTTCAGGATGCCCAAGACCAGGGCATTGATGTCAAGGCCGATCCTTCAAGCCAGAGCAGATCTTTGCTGCACGCCTTGGCATCGCTACCCGCCTGACCTTAGCGTCCGCCCCAGCGCAGCCGGTCATCTTGTTCCGTTTGATCGTCAAATTCGAGCGCTAGACGAAAAAACGGAACATACTCCGGCCATGCTCCCCGAGACCCACACCCAGCGCATCCTTGATCTGGCCAGCCAGAGAGGGCTGCTGCGTGCCAGCGACTTGGACGCCATCGGCTCGCCCCGGGTCATCCTGACGCGCATGACTGCAGCAGGACTACTGGAACGGGTCGGGCGTGGTCTTTACCGTCTACCAGGCACACAGGTGACGGAATTTGAGAGTCTTGCCCTGGTCGCCACCAGGGTGCCGCAAGCCGTGTTCTGCCTGCTCACCGCACTCCAGTTTCACGGCCTGACCACTCAACTACCGCGTCAAGTCTGGATCGCCATGCCACGCGGCAGCCACTCACCCCGGATCGACTATCCGCCGATCCGGATGGTTCAGATGGCCGGTAGCGCTCATCTGCCAGGCGTCGAGGAGCACTTGTGCAACGGGGTGAAGGTGCGGATCTACAGCCCGGCCAAGACCGTGGTCGATTGCTTCAAACATCGCAACAAGATCGGTCTGGATGTGGCGCTGGAGGCCTTGAAAGACGCCTGGAGGACGCGCAAGGCGTCTGCAGATGATCTGTGGCGCTACGCTCA
>JAUVYR010000077.1 GCA_030602985.1 Burkholderiales bacterium | reverse complement strand
TTGGTGGCCGTCATTGGCCTTGTCTACAGCGGCCCCTGGCTGGACACGCTCGGTTTCGTGCTGGCCTTCTTGCTGGTGACCGCCCTGTTTGTGTTGTTTGCCGAACTTATGCCCAAACGGTACGCCATGGTGGAGCCCGAGCGCGTGGCAGTGGCTGTGGTGCAGCCCATGCTGTTCTGCACCCGGCTCTTTGCGCCGATAGTCTGGGTATTCAACGGTCTGGCGGACCGCCTGTTCAAGCTTCTTGGTTTGCCTAGCGCCCGCACAGACGACATCACGCCCGACGACATCATGGCCATGGCGGATGCAGGCGCGCAAGCCGGCGTGTTTCTCAACCAGGAGCAGCACCTGATCGCCAATGTGTTCGAGCTGGATTCACGCATCATTCCGTCGGCCATGACCTCACGCGAAAGCATTGTCTTCCTGTCGCTGAGCGAAACCGAAGAAAGCATTCGGCACAAGATCGCAGATTTCCCTCATGGCAAGTATCCCGTCTGCGAGAAGGACGGGATTGACTCCGTGATGGGGTACGTCGATGCCAAGGATATCCTTCCTCGGATTCTGAGCGGTCGCAAGCTGTCGTTGCGTACCGAGCCCATCGTCCGCAAGCTTCTGGTGCTCCCGGACACCCTCACCCTGTTCGAGGCGCTGGAGCGTTTCCGAGACGCCAAAGAGGACTTTGCCGTCATTGTCAATGAGTATGCGCTGGTGGTGGGGCTGCTGACCTTGCAGGACGTGATGAGCACGGTCATGGGCGATCTGGTCAGTCCGTTCCAGGAGGAGCTGATCGTGCGACGCGATGAACGGTCCTGGCTGATCGATGGGCTGACCCCGATCGAGGATGTGATGCAGGCCCTGGACATTGCTGCATTCGAAGGTTCGCAGAATTTCGAGACGATTGCCGGTTTTCTGATGGTGGCCTTGCGCAGGGTGCCCAAACCCACCGACTTTGTCGAGTACGCCGGGTACAAATTCGAGGTGATCGACATCGACAGTTACCGCATCGACCAGGTGTTGGTGACCCGAACCTCCCTGGATCATAGTCAATAGGTATCAGGGGTGTCTGGGCGGTAGGCAAATACATCAATAATAGTATTTGAATAAAAATCGTTCTCATTTAACATGAGCCTCTGTTGACAGGAGTTGCTCATGAATTCGATTCCATGCCCTCGCGACGATGACGATGGCTACGAAATGCCCTCGGCGGATGCCTTGCTTGCGGGTACCCTGGCCTTGATGACCGGCCATGCAGAGAGTGCATGCGACCGTCACAAAGGGCTCATGTCCAAAAAAATCGTCTCGAATCTGTTTTTCCTGGCGGAGCATCCGGCACTGAACCCCCACTTTCGGCTGGTGGTACAGCGCATGCACGGGCACTGGGCCCGCATCGTGGACCCCTCCCATTCCGCCGCTCCCCATCGGGTTGAGTCCCCTCAGGTGCCCGAACTCGTCGTTTCGACCCGTTTGCACTGATCTTGACGTGAGAGCCAGCCATGGATGAAGAGATGGTGTTGATTCGCCGATTGGGCCGCGTTCAGGCCCGAATGACGCAAACCGTTCAGCGGATGGTGGTGCATATCAACCAGCAGGACGCGGAGATCATCCGACTGAGGGCGCGGTTGATCATGAGCAGAACGTGCATGCTCTGGGGATTGCAGGGTCTGCCGCATACCGATCCCCGACAGGCGGACAGGCCGTGGGTAGGCGTGACCGGATCAGGTGAGCCGGCGCCGACCCGCTCATTGGCCGATCAGGTGATCTGCCAGACGGGGTGCATTTCTCATGCACACCACTGGCTGGGTGAAGAGGGCCAGTGCCAGCGCGATGGCGAGCCCTGCGGTCTCCGGATCGAGCAAGGGGAGCGATATGTGCCTGCTGCGTAAGCCCACTGCCGTGTTTCCGGCGGCCTGGTTCCAGCCACCCGACAAGGCCATGGTCATCGAGGTCAGCCGTTCCATCCATGAATCGACCCCGGTGAAGCGACGCAAGCGTTTGTGGGAACTCACCAGCAGTGCGTCATGCCCGGTGCTGGGCGTCTTTCTGACCTTGCCTGATCAGCGGCGTCTGATGGCCAAATGTGAACTGGACATCACCCACCGCAGCGACTACGAGTTGCATCAGATTGCCGTGACCGAATGCCGCCGACGAACCCCATTCGCGGAAAAAGTCGAGCGCCAGCTCGACGAGGCCTTTGGCAGCGAGCTGCGAGCTGTCAAGGCCATTTCCGATGCCGAGTCACTCAAACAAGTCTGGCAGAACGCGCGACAGCAACCCGGCTGGGCAGGCATGATGTGGGCCGTGATCACGCATCCTGCCTGCGTACTGCCACTGGAGCACGAAGTGCTGGGTGATGTGCACATGATGCAGCATCAGGTCGGTATGGTGAACCGGGTCGAGCAGCAGCGTTGGGAAGCTCTTCAGCGTAAAGCCGATCAATGGCAGCGCGCGTGCCGGGAATGGGAAATCCGATGGGATGAACAGCAGCGTCTGCAACAGCAGAAGCAGCACATCGAGCAGCAGGCATCTGCGGAGTTGCGTCAGCAGCTCATTCAGAGTGAGGCCCGTCAGCTGAAACTGACACAGCAGATCAACGAATTGAGGGAATCGTTGCAGCACCCGTCCACTCTGAAAGCGCAGCAAGAGGACATTGAAAGATTGCGAGAGGAGAATCAGGCCCTGACAAGAGCGCTGAAGCAAGCGTCCAGACAGCCCTTGAGGCGAGAAGAGCCTGAAGAGCCGACGGGAATCGACTCACTGTCGGTCATCAGTGAGTCCGCTGGTGAAGCAGAGGGATCGCATGCCCTGCTGGATCAACTGGGCTGTCAGATGAATCCGCCCAGACGAGTCGCCTGTGTGGGAGGGCGAACGGCCCAATTGCCAGGCTATCGGGCAGTGGTGGAGTCGCATGGACTGGAGCTGCTGCATCATGACGGTGGTGAAGAAGATAACCTGGGACAGCTGCCCGCCACCCTGGCAGCAGCCGATCTGGTGATCTGTCAGGTGGGCTGTATCAGCCATAACGCCTACTGGCGTGTGAAAGACCATTGCAAGCGCCATGGCAAACCGTGTGTGTTCGTGGAAAGCAGCAGCCGAAGCGCCCTCGAGCGAACCATGACGCGTATCATCGCCGCATGGCCCAAACCCATGCAATGAAATCGAACGATCCCTGCCCGTGCGGACGCCGGGTCGGACTCTCCAGTCAGACCCCTGCTGTATGGGGAAGCTGTTGTGGCCCGTGGATCGAGCTGGGAGGAAGGGCTCCGGATGCCGAGTCGCTCATGCGTTCGCGATATGCGGCTTATGTGACCGGCAACACCGAATATCTGCTGGCTACCTGGCATCCCCGGATGCGGCCTGAAAGCTTGACTCATGAACCGGGTGTGAAGTGGCTTGGGCTGGAGGTGCGTCGTCACCAAAGGACAGGCCCCGAGACGGCAGAAGTCGAGTTCGTGGCACGCTCCCGCCATGCAGGGCGAGGTCACCGACTGCATGAACACAGCCGGTTCGTGCGTGAAGATGGCCAATGGCTGTATGTCGACGGCGATATTCTGTGATACCGCGCCGTAGGCGCATATCGAATGACCAAAAAAAACCGCCTGACTCCCAGAGTCTGGCGGTGTGAAGCGTGGGATGTCCCACGCGCTTTCCCGAAACGTACACTCAACTGCCCATGGGGTCACTGTGCAGGTCGATGCGCCTCGATGGCCCGATTCAGACTCAACCACGGGTCACAGCGGCGGCTCAGGCACAAGCTCTCGATACGCTGAAGCTGATCCTGGGCCAGATCGACCCGGTTTATCATCAAATACGCCTGGCCCAGATACTCCCGCGCTTGCACATGGGCAGGCTCGATCTGCAGGGCCTGGTGGTAATGGTCGATAGACAGGGGTAAATGCTGCGGGCCGATCTGCCGCCAGGCAAAACCCATGAGGTTGTGAAACTCCGCGGTTTCGCGAATGGCCGGCTGCCTTTCAGACAGGCTTTGCAGCGTCTGCAAGGCACCCGACCAGTCGCGGTTTTGCAAGGCTTGTCGCGCTTCGATGAAGTCATCGGCCCCCGATTCATAGTCATAGGGGCGAGGGTCGGCCGCTACCGACAGGCTTTGAAACAAAGCCACGAACACGGCGGCCCGGCCCCAGTGGCCCGAAAACAGACGCGTTGGCATGTATGACCTCATAGACTGTACGGGCTCAGGTGCCAATGACGCCGCCGTCTTCCTTGGTGATTACCAAGGTGGCCGAGCGGGGGTAACGGCCCTGATTCGGCCAGGTGCCATGCAGCTTGCCCGCACCGAAGTCGTCCGCCGACGTAGTGGCACCGGGGTGCTGCACGTTGACGAACATGGTCTTGCCGTCGGGGGTGGTGATCACGCCAGTGATCTCCTGGCCCAATGGGCCGACCAGAAAGCGCTTCAGTTCGTTGGTGCGAGGATCGGCGCACAGCATCTGGTTGTTGCCGAACTGGGCGAAGTCACCGGTGTTCATCACGCTTTCGCTGATGTCGGTCTGGATCCACAGGCGGCCGTCCTTGTCGAACCACAGGCCATCGGGGCTGTTGTGCATGTTTTCCACGGTCAGCGGCTTGCCAGCCAACTGCGAGTCATTCTCCGGGCCTGACAGCAGGAAGATGTCCCAGTTGAACGTCAGGGCAGTCGGATTGTTGCCAGATTCCGTCCACCGGATGATGTGCCCCCAGCGGCTTTCCGGGCGAGGGTTGGCGCGATCGGTCGTTGTGCGGCGGGTGTTGTTGGTCAGCGTGAAGTAGACCTGACCCGATTTCGGGTCGATGGCGCCCCATTCCGGGCGGTCCATCTTGGTCGCGCCCACCGTATCTGCGGCCAGTCGGGTGTTGACGAGCACGTCAGCCTGGCTGGAGAACAGAGGGCTGTGCAGTGGGCCTTGACCAAAGACCAGTGGCAGCCATACGCCCGAACCGTCGTCGTTGAACTTGGCCACGTACAGGGTGCCTTCGTCCAGCAGGGCGCCATTGGCCACACCAGCGGCTTTGCGGTACACGCCTTTCGAGACAAACTTGTAGATGTACTCGTTGACGGCGTCATCGCCGGAATAACAGACGATGGGTTGACCTTCCACTCCCGGCTGGAACACCACACCTTCATGGGCAAAACGGCCGAGCGCCGTGCGCTTGACGGGTGTGCTGTTGGGGTCGAAGGGGTTGAACTCCACCATCCAGCCAAAGCCGTTCGCTTCATTGCGATAGTCTTGCGTGGCACTGGTTGCTGTGGCAGTAACGTTGAAGCGGCGGTATTCGTCGGCACCGTTGTCGGCCAGCTCCCAGCCGTAACGCGAAGTGGCTGGGCGGCTTTCGGCGTGGCGCACACCATAGCGGGCCTGCTCGCGCGGACGGTTACCTGGGGCCACCTGGTTGATGAAATAGCCGGCCCAGTTTTCCTCGGCCATCATGTGGGTGTTCCACGGCGTCACGCCGTGGGCGCAATTGTTCAGGGTACCGCGGGTGCGCGTGCCGTCCGGGCTGTAGGCGGTCTTGACGAAGTCCGAGCCACGAACCGGACCGCTCAGGGTCATTGGGGTCAGACCGGTGATGCGGCGGTTGCGCGCGTCGGCCACCACCGCCCACTCACCATTTCGCTCTTTGCGAATCCGAACCACAGACACCCCGTGGGCGTTCAGTTCCTTCAAACACTCGTCGGCCGGGCGCTTGCCGTTGACCAGTGCCGGCACGGCGTTGCGGTTCAATTTCTGCCCAACTGCCGAGGCGTGCATGAAGCGCGGCTCTACATACTCGTGGTTCATCACCAGCAGGCCATCGGTCGAGCTGCCCTGGTTGGGGTCGCGGCCTTCGATCGGGAAAAAGTGCATGCCGTCGTGGTGGCTGCCGATCTGATGCGCCTGGTCAGCCCCGCTGTTGGTCAGCGGATCGAATGCAGGCATGGAACCACTGATCGGGGTGCCCCAGGGCACCAGGGTCTGCACTTTGTAGCCGGGCGGCACCAGCACGGTGTCCGCATCGCTGATGCCCACCGTCTTGAAGCCGATGAGTGGGCCTGCGCTGGCCGTGCCCGCGGTTGAGGCACAGCCGGCCAGTCCCACGCCGCCAAACAGGGCAGCGATCGAGGCGCCCAGCGATCCTTTCAAGGCGCTTCGACGGCTCAGGTGGGTGTGCAAAACGTCGTCAAAATGGCGGTTGACGCTGAGGTTGCTCATGGGCTCATCGCCCTCGCCGTTGTTGATGATCAGATTGTTCGGAAGTGAAGACATCGTTGGGGTCCTGTAGATAACTGCGCCGCATGCGAGCGCAGGCCTGCAGGTTAGGCGGTGTCTGTGACAGTTCCGTGAAGACGACTCGATCGGCGGAAAGCGGCTGGCGTCATGCCGGTGTGGTGCCGAAATGCGCGGATGAAGCTTTTTTCATGACGAAATCCCGTGGCTTCAGCCACCTGCTTGACTGGCATGTGGGTGCGTTGCAGCAGATCCTGCGCCCGCTCATGCCGCACAGCGTCTTTGAGGCTTTGCAACGAGGTGCCCTCTTCGTGCAGGTGGCGGTGCAGCGTCCGGACCGACATGTGTAGCAGACGGGCCAGCCCCTGCGCATTGTGGGTCTGATCGGGTTGTGCGCGCAGCCATTGCCGTGCCCGCTCCACCAGCAGTCGGTCCCGGCGGTAGTTCTGCACCAGCAGTGGCAAGGCGTGACGCAGCATCTGGTTGAGCGCCAGCTCATCGCGCCGCAAGGGCAGGGACAGGTAGTCGGCGTCGAAGGTCATGACGGTGGCCGGTGCATCAAACGTCACCGGTGCGGGCAACAGCACGCGGTAGGCGTCGGCATGACCGGGCATGGGGAAGGCCAGCTGGACAGCCCGCAAGGGAATGCGAGAGTCGATCAACCAGGAGGCCACGCCTAGCACGTTGCGCAGCAACGAAACCTGACAAAACTCGCGCAGGGTGCCCAGATCACGCTGTTCCAGCAGCGTCAGCGTGGCGTGGCCCGCCTGTACCTGCAGGCTGAGTGTCACGTCATCCGTCAACAGGCCATGGTGGCGACACCAGCGTCGCAGGGCAATACCCAAGGTCGGAGAGCTGATGGAGGCACGTGCGAGCATGCCGTAGCTGCCCCAGGGCAACCGTCGGCTGAACCATCCCAGGGCTTCGTCGTCGAGCTCACGCATGGCATGGCCGGAGATGCGCTCCATCTGCGAAGACGTGATCCGCGCATGCGCTTGTGTCAGGAGAGTTGGCGGAATCTGCGCCGAACGCAAGGCCGCTTCCGGGCTCAGGCCTCTCCGTTGGTAGGCTTCGATGATGCCATGTACAAAAGCAATTGGCGTGAGGGCGACGGAGGTGTGGGGCGTCATAAGGGGCAGTATGCCCAAATTCAGCAGCGTGGCGCAATATGCTACCTGAGTGACTGCTTGTGAATCTTGGAAAGTGCGAGTCATTCCCGCACAATGCACAGTGATAGGCAAGCCTTGCCCCGAGAGGAGAACCATGACGGCACTGGAGACACAACTCAACCCCCGATCCGCCGATTTCCAGCACAACGCGCAGGCCATGCGCGCGCTGGTGGACGACCTGCGTACCCACATCGAGAAGGTGGCGCAGGGCGGCGGTGAGGCGGCCCGCGCCAAGCACACCGCCCGCGGAAAACTGCTCCCGCGCGACCGCGTGCAGATGTTGCTGGACCCTGGCACGCCGTTCCTGGAGCTGGCCCCGCTGGCCGCGTTGAACATGTACAACAACGACGCCCCCAGTGCCGGGATCATCGCGGGAATAGGCCGGGTCAGTGGCGTGGACTGCATGGTGGTGTGCAACGACGCCACCGTGAAGGGAGGCACCTACTACCCGATGACGGTGAAGAAGCATTTGCGGGCGCAGGAAGTTGCGCAGCAAAACGGCCTGCCGTGTATCTATCTGGTAGACAGTGGGGGGGCCAACCTGCCCAACCAGGACGATGTGTTCCCCGACCGCGACCATTTCGGCCGCATCTTCTACAACCAGGCCAACATGAGCGCCCAGGGCATCGCGCAGATCGCTGTGGTCATGGGTTCGTGCACCGCCGGCGGCGCCTACGTGCCCGCCATGAGCGACGAGACCATCATCGTCAAGAATCAAGGCACCATCTTCCTGGGCGGGCCGCCCTTGGTAAAGGCCGCCACCGGCGAGGTGGTGAGTGCCGAGGACCTGGGCGGAGGCGACGTACACACCCGCCTGAGCGGCGTGGCCGACCACCTGGCGCAGAATGACCTGCACGCGCTCGCGCTGGCCCGCGAGGCGGTGCATCACCTCAACCGCGAAAAGCGCCCCGAGACGCCGCTGCGCGAACCGCGCCCACCGAAGTACGCCGCCGACGAGTTGTACGGCGTCATTCCCACCGACACCCGCAAACCGTTTGACGTGCGCGAGATCATCGCCCGCATCGTGGACGGCTCCGAACTGCACGAATTCAAGCCGCGCTTCGGCACCACGCTGGTGTGCGGTTTCGCCCACATCGAGGGCATGCCGGTGGGCATCATCGCCAACAACGGCATTCTGTTCAGCGAATCGGCGCTCAAGGGCGCGC